>NZ_MBST01000019.1:0-100413 GCF_001695865.1 Ensifer sp. LC384 | reverse complement strand
TCGAGAATGCCGGAGCGCGACCAGGCCGGAAACGCTGCCTTGGCGGCGGCAATCGCCGCCTTGGCATCCTCGGCCGAGGCGCGGGCATAGTCCCCGATCACGTCGTTGGTGTCGGACGGATTGATATTGGCAACGCCATCACCGCCAACCCACTCGCCGGCAATCAGGTTCTGGTGCAATGTCATGGGCCTCGGCCTCCTTCATCTTCTTTTCGCTGGGAGCCATTGTGCGCGGCCTGCCGCTGGCGTACCAGATATATCAGAGTTGATGTATGGCGACCGGTTCGTCGGCGGCGATTGCGAGCGGGTTGCGCAAGGGAAGGCCGAACTCGGCTGCCTCGATCTCGAAGACATCTCCCACTTCCGTGCGAATGCCGTCGCCGAAGGACAGCGTTGCCGTGCCGAACATGTGCACGTGGACGTCGCCCGGCTGGCGAAACAGGCCGTATTTGAAGTGGTGGTGTTCGAGGTTGGCAAAGCTGTGCGACATGTTGGCTTCGCCCGACAGGAACGGCTTTTCCCAAAGGACCTTGCCGCCACGCAGAATGCGCGAGGTGCCTCTGATGTCCTCAGGCGCTGCACCAACACGGATTTCCGGTCCAAAGCTCGCCTGGCGCAGCTTCGAGTGAGCTAGCCAGAGATAGTTGACCCGCTCGGTCTTGTGGTCGGAAAACTCGTTGGCAACGGCAAAGCCGATGCGGAACGGCACACCCTTGTCGGAAATGACATAGATGCCGGCCATCTCCGGCTCCTCGCCGCCGTCCTCGGCAAAGGCCGGAGAGACGAGCGCCGAACCGGGCGCCACAGCCGAGGTGCCGTTGCCCTTGTAGAACCATTCCGGCTGCACGCCGGTTTCACCTGGCTGCGGTTTGCCGCCTTCGAGCCCCATGCGGAACATCCTCATCGAGTCGGTCAGCGTCTCCTCTGCCGCCTCGGTGGTCTTCTTGTGCATGGCGTCGCGGGTTGCGGCAGAGCCCAGATGCGTCAGCCCGGTTCCGGTCAGATGCAGGTGCGCCGGATCGGGATGGGTGATCGGCGGCAGGAGACGGCCTTCGGCATAGGCCTTTTCGAGATCGACCACCGCACCAAGACCCTTGGCCTCGATCGTGTCCCTGAGGCTGCGCCCGGCATTGGCCGCTTCCATCGCCAGCGCATAGACGCTCATCGCGCCGTTGACCGCACGGGCCGCTTCACCCGGCGCGCGCACCGCGACCGTTGTCGATCCGTCTTCGTTCCTGATCTGAGAAATCAGCACGATCCTGTCCTTCCTTGCATCTTTGGGCACCCCGCTCATGCCTGATGTCAGGCAAAACGCCGCCCCTCGGGTGGCTGTCGCCGCCCAATCCCAACAGCTTCGGCTGTCAACCCCGACAGCCGAAGCCGCCTGCTCAATGTTACTGGTTCGATCCGGGCTGTTCGGTCTCGTCAGCCCTTGTTCTTGTTGTAGACGTCGAAGAACACGGCAGCGAGCAGCACCAGACCCTTGATCAGCTGCTGGTAGTCGATGCCGATGCCCATGATCGACATGCCGTTGTTCATCACGCCCATGATGAAGGCGCCGATCACCGCGCCGGTAATCTTGCCGACGCCACCGGATGCAGATGCACCGCCGATGAAACAGGCCGCAATGACATCAAGCTCGAAGCCGACACCGGCCTTCGGCGTCGCCGAATTAAGCCGCGCGGTGATGATCATGCCGGCAAGCGCTGCGAGTACGCCCATGTTGATGAAGGTGTAGAACGTCAGCCGCTCGGTGTTGATGCCCGACAGTTTCGCCGCCTTGACGTTGCCACCCATCGCATAGATGCGGCGGCCGATCGTCGAGCGCGTGGTGATGAAGGTGTAGAGCGCAATCAGCACCGCCATGGCGATCAGCACGTTCGGCAGACCGCGATAGGTCGAAAGCTGGAAGCCGATGAACAGCGCAACGACGGCGATGACAGCCATCTGGATCGCAAAGAAGATGAAGGGCTCGTTTTCCGTACCATGCTGCTCGTTGATCCGGCGATTGCGGAAACCGGCATAGATCGCATAGGCGACCAGAGCCAACACGGCGAACAGCGCAACATAGTTCTTGATCAGGCTCGTCGCCGGATCGGAAAGCGACAGGAAGTCGGGAACGAAACCGGTCGAAAGCAGCTGGAATTCCTTCGGGAACGGACCGATCGGCCGACCGCCAAGCACGACATACGTCAACCCGCGAAACACAAGCATGCCGGCCAGCGTCACGATGAACGACGGGATCTTCTGATAGGCGACCCAGTAACCCTGCGCCGCCCCCATGATGCCGCCGACGATCAGACAGGCGGGAATGACGACGATGGCCGGCAGGCTCCATTTGACCAGCATGATCGCCGATATCGCCCCGATGAAGGCGACGATCGAGCCGACAGAAAGGTCGATATGCCCGGCGACGATGATCAAAAGCATGCCCAGCGCCATGATGACGATGAACGAGTTCTGCAGCACCAGGTTGGTGATGTTGACCGGGCGGAACAGCACGCCATTGGTGACGAACTGGAAGAACAGCATGATGACCACGAGCGCGACCAGCAGGCCGTATTCGCGGATGTTGTTCTTGAGATAGTCCCCGATCGAGGGTTTGTTCGGTTGGGTGCTCGTATCGGCGACCATTAGTGTTTCTCCCCTGAGCGCATGATGGCACGCATGATGGATTCCTGGCTCGCTTCCGCCTTCGAAAGCTCGGCGACGATGCGGCCCTCGTTCATGACGTAGATGCGATCGCAGGTTCCAAGCAGTTCCGGCATCTCCGATGAAATCATCAGGATGCCTTTGCCCTCGGCTGCAAGCTGGTTGATGATGGTGTAGATCTCATACTTCGCGCCGATATCGATACCGCGTGTCGGCTCGTCGAGGATGAGGACTTCCGGATTGGTGAACAGCCACTTCGACAGCACGACCTTCTGCTGGTTGCCGCCGGAAAGATTGACCGTTTCCTGATAGATCGAGTGCGAGCGGATGCGCAGCTTCGAACGATAGTCGGAGGCGACCTTGACCTCCTTGCGATCGTCGATGACGCCGTTTGACGCCACCGCCTTCAGGTTGGAGAGCGTCGTGTTCTCCTTGATGTTGTTGATCAGCACGAGACCCAACTGCTTGCGGTCCTCGGTGACATAGGCAAGACCTGCGTCGATGGCGCGCGGGATGGTGCTGACATCGACCGGCTTCCCGCGCATCAGCACGTCGCCGGTAATCTTGTGTCCCCAGGACTTGCCGAAGATGCTCATCGCCGTTTCGGTTCGCCCCGCCCCCATCAGGCCGGCAATGCCGACCACTTCGCCGGCGCGCACGGTGAAATTGACGTCGTGCAGGAACTGCCGGTCGCGGTGGTGCTGGTGGAAGACGTTCCAGTTCTTCACTTCCAGCAGCGTCTCGCCGATTTTGGGCTCACGCGGCGGATAGCGGTCTTCCATGGCGCGGCCGACCATGCCCTTGATGATCCGGTCTTCGCCGACATCTTCGGTCTGACAGTCGAGCGTTTCAACGGTGCCGCCATCGCGCAGGATGGTGATCTGGTCGGCGACTTTGCGGATCTCGTTCAGCTTGTGCGAGATGATGATCGAGGTCATGCCCTGCGTGCGAAACTCCATCAAGAGCTTCAACAGCGCGTCGGAATCGTTTTCGTTGAGCGAGGCGGTCGGCTCGTCCAGGATCAAGAGCCGCACCTTCTTCGACAGCGCCTTGGCGATCTCGACCAGCTGCTGCTTGCCGACGCCGATGTCGGTGATCAGCGTCGCCGGAGGCTCGCTCAGGCCCACCTTCTTCAAAAGCTCCTGCGTGCGGGCAAACGTCTGCGGCCAATGGATCACGCCATTGGTGGCGATCTCGTTGCCGAGGAAGATGTTTTCGGCGATTGACAGCAGCGGAACCAGCGCCAGTTCCTGATGGATGATGATGATGCCGAGATCTTCGCTGTCGGAAATCGTCGAAAAGCGGCGGGCCTCGCCGTCATAATGGATCTCACCCTCATAGGTACCTGCGGGATAGACACCGCTCAGTACCTTCATCAGCGTCGATTTTCCGGCGCCGTTTTCACCAACCAGCGCGTGGATCTCACCTTCGCGAACCTTGAAGCTGACATTGTCCAGCGCCTTGACGCCCGGAAACGTCTTGGTGATGCCACGCATTTCGAGAATGATATTGTCCATGTTCAGTCATTCCAGCGGCAGTCGGCGGGAGAGTACAGGCTCCCTCACCGGGATAAAAGGGTCCGCGAAGGATCGCGGACCCCCGATGCGTCATCCGATCAGTTGTTGATCTGGTCTTCAGTGTAGTAACCGGAGGAGACCAGCACGTCCTTGACGTTGGACTTGTCGACGGCGACCGGCTTCAGGAGGTAGGACGGAACGACCTTGACGCCGTTGTCGTAGGTCTTGGTGTCGTTCACTTCAGGCTCCTTGCCTTCCATGATCGCGTTGACCATGCCGACCGTGACCTTGGCGAGCTCGCGCGTGTCCTTGAAGATCGACGAATACTGTTCGCCGGCAAGGATCGACTTGACCGAAGGCAGTTCGGCGTCCTGGCCGGTGACGGCAGGCATCGCCATGTCGCCGGAGCCGTAGCCGACACCCTTCAGCGCCGAGATGATACCGATGGACAGGCCATCATAGGGCGACAGAACGCCATCGACCTTGGCGTCGGTGTAGTTGGAGGACAGCAGGTTTTCCATGCGGGCCTGCGCGACGGCACCGTCCCAGCGCAGCGTGCCGACCTGGTCCATGCCCTTCTGGCCGGACTTGACGACGATCTTGTTGCTGTCGATCAGCGGCTGCAGGACCGACATTGCGCCATCGTAGAAGAAGAAGGCGTTGTTATCATCCGGCGAACCACCGAAGAGTTCGACGTTCTTTGGCTCGGTCGCGCCGTCGAGCTTCAGGCCCTGCACCAGCGAGGTTGCCTGCTGCACGCCGACCTGGAAGTTGTCGAAGGTGGCGTAGTAGTCGACATTGCCGCTATCGCGGATCAGGCGGTCGTAGGCGATGACCTTGACGCCGGCGTCGTGGGCTTTCTGCAGGATGTCGGACAGCGTCGTGCCGTCGATGGCGCCGATGACGAGAACCTTGGCACCCTTGGTCACCATGTTTTCGATCTGGGCGAGCTGGTTTGGAATATCATCGTCGGCAAACTGCAGGTCCGGCGTGTAACCGGCTTCCTTGAATAGCTTCTCCATGGTCTCGCCATCGGAGATCCAACGGGTCGAGGTCTTCGTCGGCATGGAAATGCCGACCGTGCCTTTGTCCTGTGCGAAGGCCGGCGCAGCAAACGACGCGACAGAGATCGCGGCCGCTGCGAGAAGCGAAGTAATCAATTTCATCAGGTCTCTCCCAAAAGTGTTGAAGCCGGCAGGCCCGCAGCCTCCCCGTGCTATGCGCAGCGATCCACCAACCCGGAGATCGCGTCTCCGGCGGTGGATCCAGGTGAAGGAAAGTCCTCCCCGCCCGCATGCTCCCACATGCACTGGCACATGGGGAAAAACTGGAATCAAAAGCCATAACTGTCAAATACAATATCGCTTTGCCACCATACCATTATTGATATAATAGCAGGCAACAGTGTGATTTTTGAAACATTCTGAAAACTGGATTAGGCACAATGATGAAGGATGGAAAGCCCGGCACGACAGGGATTGCCGGCGAACAGTTCGACACCGGGCTCTTTCGCTCAGGACTGAAGATCAATCACCTCAGGCTGATCCTTGCGATCGATGATCATCGTCGCATCAGCGCTGCTGCCGAGACGCTCGGGATCTCCCAGCCCGCCGCATCGCGCATGCTGGCCGAGATCGAGACGATCCTGAAGGCGCCGATCTGCGAGCGAGTCGCGCGCGGCGTGGAGCTGACGCGCTACGGCCAGGCGCTGGCGCGGCGCGCGCGCACGATCTTTCTGGAACTGCGGGAAGCATCGCGCGAGATCAGCGAATTGAAGACCGGCAGCGGCGGCTCGGTGTCGATCGGCTCTGTGACCGGGCCGGCCCTCAATCTCGCCGTTCCGGCGATCCGCCAGGTCATTACCGCCTATCCCGGCATCGAGATCAACATCCAGATCGAAAACAGCAATGTGCTGACGCGCGAGCTGCTCGCCGCCCGCCATGACTTCGTCGTCGGCCGCATTCCGGACGATCTCAGCCCGCGGCTCTTCAACATGGTCGAGATCGGCTACGAGGAGGTCTGCCTGATCGTGCGCGACGGCCATCCCCTGCTCGATAAGCCCATCGCCGGCGCCGAAGATCTCCCCGCCTACGACTGGGTGTTCCAGCCGCCGGGAACGCTGCTTCGGCGCGCGGTCGAAGACAGCTTCATGTCCGCCGGCGTGCGCCTGCCGGCGACTGTGATCAACACCTCGTCGATCATCCTGACGCTGTCGATCGTGCGCAACACCAACGCGATTGCGCCGGTGGCGCTTGATGTCGCCAACCTGATCGCCGACAACGGCACGCCGGCCGGCGAAATCCGTATCCTGAAGACCGAGGTCCCGATCCGCATAAAACCCTACGGATTAATCACCGCCGAGGGGCGCGCGCTGCCGCCGAGCGCCAAGCTGCTCTACGACCTCATTCTCAAGCAGGGGCGAGCATGATCAATCAGGCCCCCTGATCAGCCCGGCATGATCAGGCGAACTGATCAGCCCGGCATGATCAGGCGATCTGATCAGCCCGGCATGATCAACGTTGGTTGATCAGCCTGGGATAATCTCCATCCGGCATTTTGCGCCGGGATAGCGGAGGCTCCATGTTTGGAATGTCGGTGTTTCAGTCCGTGCTCGAGCGGCTGAAGACGGAAGAAGCTGAAGAAGAGACCGCCGAGACGGAGATTTCCGCTGCGTCATGCGCGCCTTCGTTCGCGTTCGTCGCCGGCGGCGCCGATCGCGCGTCGGCTGCACGCAGCGCCGTCGAGCGCGCCTATTTCGATGCGTCTTTCGTCGAGCCTCCGCCGGTAGAGCCGATGCCGGAGTTTCTCAATCGCATCAGCCTTGCCGAAGTCGCAGAAGAACTCGCCCTTGGCGAAAGGGAGACGCTCGCGACGCTCGCTGCCAAGCGACGAAGCTTCGCCGCCACCAATCATCCGGACCGCCTGCCGCAGGACTACCGCACCAATGCGACGGTACGGATGAAACTCGCCAACATGCTCATCGACGAAGCGTCGCGCCAGTTGCAGGCAGCCTAGGTCAGGACCTAGCTCACGCGTCGTTGTCAGGTTTGGGCGCTTCGTCTTTTGACGCCACACTCTCGCCGCCCGTGGCCTTGTCGGTCGGCTTGTAGAAAAGCAGCAGAGAGGAGCCGACATAGGCGGCGATCGCCAGGGCGATGATGCTGAAGAACGGCTGGTCGTGATAGAATTCGAGTGCCGCCCAGCCGGCGCAGACCAGGAAGATCAAGATCCGGCGCCACAAGGGACGGTAAAAGGCGTGGTCCGGGTCGATGAGTTTGATCATCTTGTCCTCTGGCTGTCTTGCACTCGTGATCGGCAAAGGATTTCTTGTAGGGGAAATCGACCTGCCGCCGCAAGCCCGCGACCGCGCCGCACACTTGACGAGCGCTGCAAAAATAGAATAAAAATTCCGAAAATGATTTCATCGGCCATTTCATTCCGAACAAACGGCGCTCGGCGCCGCGCGGTCGAGAAGGTCGAGCGAGGGAGAGGAAAGCGCGCGGCATCCGCGACACATGGCCGACAACCATCTTCCAACCGATTCGCGGAATTGCCCTTCCGCGGCGCCTTTGCGCGATGAGCGCCGATCATCGCGCACCTTCCCGGTCGAGGGCCGGATTTCGAGAGAGACAGAGATGACAGTGAGATTTGGTCTTCTGGGCGCCGGACGTATCGGCAAGGTTCATGCAAAGGCCGTCAGCGGCAATCCCGATGCCGTGCTCGTCGCCGTGGCCGATGCCTTTCCGGCCGCCGCCGATGCCATCGCCAAGGCCTATGGCTGCGAGGTCCGCAGCATCGAGGCGATCGAAAATTCGGCCGATATCGACGCTGTCGTCGTCTGCACGCCGACCGACACCCATGCCGACCTGATTGAGCGTTTCGCCCGCGCCGGCAAGGCGATCTTCTGCGAGAAACCTATCGATCTCGATGTCGATCGCGTCAGGGCCTGCATGAAGGTGGTGGCCGAGACCAAGGGCAAGCTGATGGTCGGCTTCAACCGCCGCTTCGATCCGCATTTCATGGCCGTTCGCAAGGCCATCGACGCCGGCAAGATCGGCGACGTCGAAATGGTGACGATCACCTCGCGCGATCCTGGCGCGCCGCCGGTCGATTACATCAAGCGTTCGGGCGGCATCTTCCGTGACATGACGATCCATGACTTCGACATGGCGCGCTTCCTGCTCGGCGAAGAGCCGGTATCGGTCACCGCGACCGCCGCCGTTCTGGTCGACAAGGCAATCGGTGAAGCCGGCGACTACGACAGCGTTTCCGTCATCCTCCAGACCGCGTCCGGCAAGCAGGCGATCATCTCCAATTCGCGCCGCGCCACCTATGGCTACGACCAGCGCATCGAGGTGCACGGCTCCAAGGGTGTCGTCTCGGCCGAAAACCAGCGCCCGGTGTCGATCGAGATCGCCAATGGCGAAGGCTATACCCGCCCGCCGCTGCACGATTTCTTCATGACCCGCTATACCGAAGCCTATGCCAACGAGATCGAAAGCTTCATCGCCGCGATCGAAAAGGGCGCGGAAATCACCCCCTCGGGCAAGGATGGTCTGGCAGCGCTGGCGCTTGCCGACGCGGCCGTCAAGTCGGTTGTGGAAAAGCGTCAGGTCAGCGTCGGCTGACACGCAAGGCGGAGTCCGAAAGAGACGGCCGGGCGCACCGCGCTCGGCCGTCTCTTTCGGAACTATCGCTTCAGCCGTCGGCGCGCAGCGGCGCATTCGCCCATTCGCTCGCCTGCTCTTCCTGCCCCGTGCTCGGCGCGACGCCCGGCCTGCCGGTGAGGAACCCCTGGACCTGCAGGCAGCCCTCGTCGACCAGGATCTGCTTCTGCCGCTCCGTTTCCACGCCCTCAGTCACGACAGGCAGGTTGAGGCTGTTGCCGAGCGCGATGATCGCCCGCACGATTGCGTGCGCTGAAGGGTCCTTGTCGAGCACGGCGGTGAAGCTGCAATCGATCTTCAGCTTGTCGAACGGGAAGGTCTGCAGGTTGCTGAGCGAGGAATGCCCGGTGCCGAAATCATCCATGACGATGCGGACCCCATGAATTCGCAGCCGTCCGAGGGTGGCGAGAACGTCTTCGCGATTGTGCAGGAGCGCCGCCTCGGTGATCTCCAGCTCCAGCCTGCGCGGTTCGAGACCCGTGCGTCGCAGGGTGTTGAAGATCTGGTCGAACAGATTGGGAAGCAGGAACTGCACCGGCGAGATATTGACCGAAACCGGCAAAGGCTCGTTCCATTTCGCCGCCTCCCTGCAGGCCTGCTCCAGCACCCACTCGCCGATCTGGATGATCGAACCGCTTTGCTCGGCGATCGGGATGAAGACATCGGGACTGATCAGGCCACGTTCCGGATGCATCCAGCGCAAGAGCGCCTCGTAGCCCAGGATCCGGTCGCCGCGTAGATCGACGAGCGGTTGATACTCAAGGAAGAGCTGCCGGCGCAGCACGGCGTGACGCAGGTCGTTTTCGATCTGTCGGCGCGTGCGCACCGCCTCGTCCATCTCCGTATCGAAGAAGCAGGCAATCCCCTTGCCCGATTGCTTGGCGCGGTAGAGGGCCGTGTCGGCATTGTTGCGCAGCCGGTCGGCGGTGTCGCCATCGGTCGGGTAGATTGCAGCACCGATGCTGACGCCGACCGCCGTCGGATCGCGGTTCGTATCCATCTCCGCGGCAAAATACGTCAGGATGCGATCCGATAAGTGACGCGCCGCCTCCGGCTGTAAGCCTCCCACCTGAAGAATGGCAAATTCGTCACCGCCCAGCCGGGCGACGGTATCCCCCTCGCCGGTCGCCTTGCGCAGGATGTCGGCAACCTTCATGAGAATGCGATCGCCCTCGCCATGACCAAAGATATCGTTGACCGCCTTGAAGCGATCGAGATCAAGACAAAGGATCGCAAGCTGCTCATTCTTCGCCGCCGCAGCCGCCATGGCCTGGGCGAGGCGACGGTCGAAAAAACCGCGATTGGGAAGATCGGTCAGCGCATCGTGATGCGCCAGATGCTCGATGGTGCGTTCGGCCTCCTTGCGCGCGCTGAGGTCGCGCACGAAGATCACTTCGCATTCGCGCCCGCGGTATTCGATGGTCCGGCACATGAACTCGACGGGTACGGACTGGCCGACCGTATTGACCAGATCGATCTCCGCCGGGCCGTCGCCTCGACGCTGGCGCGCCAATCCCTCCGTGCCGAAGGCAAAAATCTCCGCCGGATCTCTGCCGACGAGTTCGGAGACCTTCCACCCCGCCAGACGCGCAAAACGCTCGTTGGCGTCGATGATGCAGCCCTCGTGCACGATGGCCATGCCTTCCAGTGACGCATTGGCAAGTCCACGCAGATCGGTCAGATGGCGGTCGACGAACAAGGCGCCGAAAGCCAGGATGATCAACATGGTCGAGGCAGCAATGACCCCGCCGGCAAGCCAGGCGGGATGGATGACATCGGCCGTCGGAATATCCGGCGCCGGCACCAGCGTGACACCGCTCATTGCCGTGAAGTGCAGGACGCAGATGGCAACGACGAGCAGCAGGGTCGAGACGACGAGCCGGCGGGTATTGCCCAGCACATGAAACGCATGAAGCGCAGCGATCGACAGCAAGGTGCCGACGACGATGGCGAAAACCGTGAACCTTGCGTCGTGGACAACGTGTCCCGGCATCTCGAGCGCCTGCATGCCGGTAAAATGCATAGCGGCAATGCCGATGCCCAGTATGACACCGCTTGATGCCAGTGCGTAATGCGAGCGCGCACCAAGCCCGACCGTGAAAGCAACCCACGCCGCCGAGATCGCGAGTACGATCGACAGCGTCGTTCCCCAGGCGCCGTAGGAAACCGTCATCCCGCCATCATAGGCAAGCATGGCAATGAAATGGGTCGACCAGACGCCGATACCGCAGGCAAAACCACTGGCCGCGGTCCAGAGGCCGCGCTGGTTGCCTTCGCTTCGCTGCGCACGCAACAGCAACAGCATGGTCGCGACGCAACCGGCCAGGCAAACCACGGCGGCCACCAGAACCAGGCGCCAATCGTGGTCATCGCGTATGCATGCAATCACTGAAAACATGACCGTCTCCCGCGTCAACGATACCTTGACAAGGAGTCGCTAAATAACTGTAAATTGTATTACTATGATTGCTCGCCTTCGGCACAACCCCAAAAATGGTTGAAAGCTCGCACAATCGAGGCAATGGCCCTTTCAGGCCTGCCCGGCGGCCGCGATATCGCCGTCGATCACGCCCAAGGCACGCTCCAGATGTCCGTCGAAAACGAGCCGCTGCTCGTCGAGCACGACCGATATTTCCGGCGCTCCCTGAAGCCGGAGCTGGAGCGACTGGGACACGCCCTCCTCCAACCCGCCGCGCAGCAGATCGAAATAGCGTGTGCCGGGACCGGTGACATAGATCGGCATGCGCTCGTAAAGACTGAGCATGCGCGAGATGCCGTTGCCGAGCGCGAGGCCGGCCTGGCGAAAGGCGTAGCCGGCCATTCGATGGCCCTGGCGCGCATTCGCTGCAATCTTGTCCATCTCGGCGATCGGCACGAACTTGGCCGGGATCGTGTCGGGCGGCACTTCGAAGGCTGCCCGCAGGATGCCGTAGAACCCGGCCGCCGCCTCTATGCAGCCATAGGCGCCGCATCGGCACAGTCCCGCCGACGGCGCATGCAGCATGTGCCCGAAATTCGGCGCCGTCACGTCGATCTCGCCGAACCTGCCCTTGCGGGCAACCCCGAGGCCAATGCTGTGGCCGAGCGAGATGGCGGCGAGCGACCGGAAGCCGCCCTCCGGCGCGCGCTCCGCTTCGGCCGCCAGCGCCTGCGCCACCAGCAGCGTCTCGTTGTTGAGCATCACCTTCGCCCGCCAGCCCGGCGCAAGCAGCGCGGCAAAGTCGAGTTGCTCGCTGCCGAAGACGGGAGACCAGAGCAGCCGTGCCGCGCCGGTATCCGCGTCGACCAGCCCTTTGCTGCTGATGGAGACGGCAAGCACCCGATCGCGCGTCAGGCGCGAGCGTTGCAGCAAGCGCTCCAGCGCATCGACAAATGTTTGCGCGAAGGCGGCAGTGCCGCGCTGGTCGTGATTGCGGCTCTCCTCGAAGCGGTCGAGCAGCGTGCCGCCATAGTCTGTCAGCGAATATTGCACGACATCCGACGAGATGCGCGCGACGATGACATAGCCGCAGTCGCGGCGCGGCGTGAACAGCACGCGCGGGCGACCCCGCCCGCCCTGCACATGCTGCTCCGCCTTGGCGATCACGCCTGCCCGCTCGAGCTCGGCGGTGATCGCCGAAACCGTCGCCGACGCCAGCCCGGTGGCGGCAGAAATTTCGGTATGGGAGAGATTTCGGGCGCGCCTCAGCGCGGCAAGAACCAGAGTGCTGTTCTGCTGACGCACGAGCTCAGTGCTGGACTTGGTCAGCATCATACGTCCTTGCCGGTGGCGGATCCTTCGAACACATGCCCTCCCAAAGCATCTGTTGAACGGCGAGGCAAGGCGCGGACGGCCTTGTCGACAGCCTTGCCAATCTCTGCCACTGATTTTCTCGACTGTCGAGAAATAATCCACAAGCTATTTCGGGCGCCGAGGAACGGCGATGCCCCTGCTCGGCGTCGGCCGGGAAGGTAGTGACCAGGGGTGAACGGCACGGCAGCCGGTCAAGATCCGTTGAGGCAGCAGGCAAAGCATCCGGCGCCCGACACAGGTTTGGTGACTGTGACCGTTGAAATCACATAACAATCCCCCACCCAACCGTGACAAGGATCGTCGACGCTCTCGTGAAACCCGATTGGAAACACGGGGAAAGGATGTGTCGCGGTGTCGAACGCTGCCGATTTGGCCGTGTTGACAGCCCCCGGATTCTCTGACATTCATTTTCTCGACTGTCGAGAAAATAAAACCGGACGATGTTACGGTGGCATTTCGACAGCGTTGCAAGGCTGGTCGAGGATGGTGCGGGAGGTTCGCACGCTCAGCCGGCCGCCACTCGGGAGGATGAAATGAAATCCGTTTTGAAGCTGATGGCAGGGGCTGCCATCATCGCGTCGATGCATTCCGCCGCCATCGCCAAGGACCTGGTGGTCGGCGTTTCCTGGTCCAACTTCCAGGAAGAGCGTTGGAAAACCGACGAAGCCGCCATCAAGGCAGCACTTGAGGCATCCGGCGACAAATACATTTCCGCAGACGCCCAGTCTTCCGCTGCCAAGCAGCTGACCGACATCGAGGCACTGATCGCCCAGGGCGCCAACGCTCTGATCGTGCTTGCCCAGGACAGCGACGCCATCGCCCCGGCCATCGAAAAGGCGGCCGCCGAAGGTATTCCTGTTGTCGGCTACGACCGCCTGATCGAAAATCCGGCCGCCTTCTACATCACCTTCGACAACAAGGAAGTGGGCCGCATGCAGGCTCGCGAAGTGTTCAAGGTCAAGCCGGAAGGCAACTATGTCTTCATCAAGGGCTCGTCTGCCGACCCGAACGCCGACTTCCTCTTCTCCGGACAGATGGAAGTGCTGAAGGAAGCCGTCGACGCCGGCAAGATCAAGAATGTCGGGGAAGCCTACACCGACGGCTGGAAGCCGGAAAATGCCCAGAAGAACATGGAGCAGTTCCTGACCGCCAACGACAACAAGGTCGACGCGGTCGTCGCCTCCAACGACGGCACCGCCGGTGGCGCGGTCGCAGCCCTCGACGCCCAGGGGCTGGCCGGTTCTGTTCCGGTTTCCGGCCAGGACGCCGACAAGGCAGCCCTCAACCGCGTAGCACTCGGCACCCAGACCGTTTCGGTCTGGAAGGACTCGCGTGAACTCGGCAAGCGCGCGGCTGAAATCGCCGCCGAACTTGCCGGCGGCAAGAAGATGGAAGAAATCGCCGGCGTGATGGCCTTCAATGGCGGCCCCAAGGGCGTCGCCATGCAGTCGGTCTTCCTCGCACCGCTTCCGATCACCAAGGACAACCTGAACGTCGTCATCGACGCCGGCTGGATCTCCAAGGACGAAGCTTGCCAGGGCGTCAACGGCGACGTCGCTGCGTGCAAGTAAGCCGCCCGGACAGGGTTGAGCTCTAACCTTCGAAAAGCGCCGCAACGCACGCCGTTGCGGCGCTTGCGCAAGGTGTGACTGGGGCGGACAATGCCTGCTGCATAATCCCTTAAATCGGAACCGATTTAAGGAGAAGGTCACGCAGCAGGCTTGAAGTTTTACAGCGTCCTTAGTGCGTCAAATTTGACACGCGGCGCTGTAAGCCTTCGGCACGCATTGGCACGAACGAGAGAAGCGCTCGACTGCTGTCTTCATCATCAGACTTGTCGCGTCCCATTCCGGCGGTTTCGCGCCGGCGGACGCGGTGACATCAACAGAAAGTGGGGGGAAGGCACGTCCATGGCCGACATCACACAGGGCAACCAGACACAGAGCACCCAGGCCAACCGAGCCCGCAACGCGGACGAGAACCCGGTGAAGCGCTTTTTCCGCGCCACCGAGATCGACACCCGCTTGCTCGGCATGGTCGGCGCGCTGGCCATCATCTGGCTCGGCTTCGAGATCATGACCGGCGGCCTGTTTCTGACGCCGCGCAACCTTTGGAACCTGACGGTTCAGACTTCTTCCGTCGCCGTGATGGCGACCGGCATGGTGCTGATCATCGTCACCCGCAACATCGACCTGTCGGTCGGCTCCGTGCTTGGCTTCTGCGGCATGATCATGGGGGTCATGCAGGTCAAGGTCCTGCCGCAATATCTCGGGCTCGAGCATCCCGCCATCTGGATCATCACGCTTGCCTGCGGCATTGCCGTCGGCGCAGCGATCGGCGCACTCCAGGGCTCGATCATCGCCTTCCTCAACGTGCCGGCCTTCATCGTCACACTCGGCGGCCTGCTCGTCTGGCGGGGCGCCACATGGTTCGTCACCAGCGGACAGACCGTGGCACCGATGAACGCCACCTTCCGCCTGATGGGCGGCGGCACCGAGGGGTCGATCGGAGCGACGGCCAGCTGGATCGTCGGCATCATCGCCTGTATCGCCATCGTCGGGGCCATCCTCAACTCGCGCAAGCAGCGCAAGCGTTTCGGCTTTCCGCTGCGGCCGGTCTGGGCCGAGTATTTCCTCGGTATCCTTGGCTGCATCCTGGTGATGGGCGCGATCTCGATCGCCAACCGCTATTACTGGCCGGTCAACATCGCCCGCAAATACGCCGATGCCAACGGCATCGCCTGGCCGGACGGCGGCCTGTTGATTTCGCACGGCATCGCCATTCCCGTGCTGGTCGCCATCGCCGTCGGCATCGTCATGACCTTCATCGCCACCCGCCTGCGCTTCGGCCGCTACGTCTTTGCGCTTGGCGGCAACCCGGAGGCCGCTGAACTCGCCGGCATCAAGACCCGCTGGGTCACCGTCAAGATCTTCATGCTGATGGGCGTACTCTGCGCCATCGCTGCGGCGATCTCGACGGCCCGCCTCAATGCCGCGACCAATGCGCAGGGCGAGCTCGACGAGCTCTACACGATCGCGGCCGCGGTCATCGGCGGCACGTCGCTTGCCGGCGGTGTCGGCACGATCGCCGGCGCGATGATCGGTGCACTCGTCATGCAATCGCTGCAGTCGGGCATGGTGCTGCTGGGGATAGACTCGCCGTTCCAGCGCATCGTCGTCGGCGTGGTTCTCGTCGTGGCCGTATGGCTCGACACCATCTACCGCGCCCGTGCCAAGTAAGAAGGAGTCCGACCAATGAAAGACCAACGCACTCCGCTCGTGGAAATGAAGAACATTTCCATCTCCTTCGGCGGCATCCATGCGGTCGACAACGCCTCCGTCGACCTCTATCCCGGCGAGGTGGTGGCGCTTCTCGGCCATAACGGCGCCGGCAAGTCGACGCTGATCAAGATCCTGTCGGGCGCCTACAAACGCGACGCCGGCGAGATTCTGATCAATGGCGAAGCCGCCGACATCAGCAATCCGCGCGACGCCAAGAAATACGGCATCGAGACGATCTACCAGACGCTGGCCGTCGCCGATAACGTCGATGCCGCCGCCAACCTCTATCTCGGCCGCGAGCTGCGCACCCCCTGGGGCACGCTCGACGATGTGGCGATGGAGGCCAAGGCCCGCGAAGTGATGGGGCGCCTCAACCCCAACTTCCAGCGTTTCAAGGAACCGGTGAAGGCGCTTTCGGGCGGTCAGCGGCAATCGGTGGCAATCGCCCGCGCCATCCTGTTCGACGCCCGCATCCTGATCATGGACGAACCGACGGCAGCCCTCGGGCCCCAGGAAACCGCCCAGGTCGGCGAGTTGATCAAGCAGCTGAAGCGCGAAGGCATCGGCATCTTCCTGATCAGCCACGACATCCACGATGTCTTCGACCTCGCCGACCGCGTCTCGGTGATGAAGAACGGCCAGGTCGTCGGCCAGGCCCGCACCGAGGATGTGACCAAGGATGAAGTGCTCGGCATGATCATCATGGGCAAGGTCCCGCCCAAGGCGATCCCCGGCCCCGGCGCCATGCAGACCGCATAATCAACGACAAAGCATGGCCCGGCAATTGCCGGGCCATGCGTTTCAGGGCCTTGGCGCAAGGCCTCGCCCTTGGAAGACGCGAATTCCAAGCGATCGCCGTGCCCGCCCCCCATGCGCGGCACGCATGGCAAGCCTCAAGTCCTCCCGCCCGAGGCCTCCTCAGACATATTTCAGGGGCCCAGCCGCCGGCTGGCGTGACTATCAATTTGCAGCCCTTCGCAAATTCCCCTGCAAACTCCGTCATTTCACCATTGAAGCGACGCGCAAGCTAAGCTATGAACCGCTCACAGCCCGCTTCGGCGGCCTCGCTGCAAACGGATGCACCCGTAGCTCAGCTGGATAGAGTGTTGGATTCCGATTCCAAAGGTCACAGGTTCGAATCCTGTCGGGTGCGCCATTTTTCAACGACTCTGGAACAAAGATGGGCACAAAGGTCCTAATCGGAGGCCGTTGACCGGTTGCAATGCCTTTTGATCGCGCAGCCGGCGCTCACTCCAGCAATTTCACCTCGCGAAGGCTGCTATCAGCATCTGCATCACGCCTAGACGGAGTGAGTGCCCAAGGCGCCGGAGCAGTGGACCATCGCTTTCAGCGGGCTCGCTCCCAAAGATAGGTTGCCAGTTCGTGCGCGCTGTTCACCGGATCGTTGAAAATCTCCGAGCCCGAAAACCGCAGCACGTCGTACCCTCGGGCCTTCAGAGCCCTGTCACGCTGCCTGTCCCTTGTGAAAGCCTCCTTGTCCGAGTGGAACGCGAATCCGTCGCATTCCACGACGACGTTGATGTCCGGGCGTGTCGGCATCCAAAAGTAGATGTCTGGCCGGACGGTCTTGCCGCTGGCGACGACGTTTGGGAACCGCGGCTGGAGGCTCATGTGGTAGCTCCCGTCCAATGGGACATAATAGTATTTGAAGATGAGTTCGTCGCAGTAGCGACGTTCCTCTGCGCTCATCTTGCCGCGGCCCATCTCATCGTCAAGGAAGGTCGCTATATCGTTGGTGGGCTTGTGCTCCTTGAACCATGCCTTCATCTCCCGGAAGCGTTCCAGCGTTACGCGGAAATCCGCGACCTCGGAAGCCGCGTCGTTGAACGTCGGGTGCACCAGGAGCCCGAGGCCATCATTCTTGAGAAATGCAAGGAGCAGGGAACGTAGGAAGATTCGTTCAATGGGCGACTTCGCAACCAAGTCGATTTCATCAGAGTTCACGACGGTGAGGGCCTTCATCGACCCACCGAAGTACTCTCGGAAACCATCGAAATCATCCATGTTCGCGACTGTCTCGCTGATGAATTGGTCCGCAAGCCGCCTGAAATCAGCGGGATCGGAGAGGACGCTCCTTAGCGCCTTGGTTGTGCTAGGTTGATTCTTGTTTGGTTGCATGGTTCAAGCCTACCATCCGGCGCCCCTGCTAGCCACACGATGCAAAGATGCGGCACATTATTTTCCAGCCTCTGAAACGCCGACGCTGCCGCAAGGAGCCCTTCAAATCTACGTCCACCGCAATGGCATAGCGGTTCCCACTTTCATCTTCTCCGGCGCTCTACTTTTCACATTGATCTTTCTGGCAGACACTAGCCCGGCTCCGAGCAAGCCGCCTATCCCTCTCCGACCGCCCGTGCATACCGCCCCGGCGCCTGGCCCACGTGCCGGCTGAAGGCGGTGCTGAAGGTGCTGGCCGAGCTGTAACCGACCCGCTCGGCGACATCGGCGATCTCGGCATTGTGGTTGCGCAGCAGATCCTTTGCCATCGCCATGCGCCAGGCGAGCAGGTATTCCATCGGCGGCAGGCCGACGTTGCGCGTGAACCGTTCAAAGAATGCCGAGCGGGAAAGACCGGCCGCTTTCGCCAGCTCGGCCACTGTCCAGGATCGCGCGGGGTCGCCGTGCATCGCCCTGATCGCTTCCGCCAGCCGCTGATCGGCGAGGCCGCGGAGCAAACCCGGCGCGGCGTCCGGCCGCTGGGTCAGCCGCAGCGCCTCGATCAGCAATACTTCGACAAGACGCTGAAGCACCAGGTCGCGGCCGGGGCGCTGCTCAGTCGCCTCTTCTGTCAACAGCCGAACCAGGATCAAAAGCCGTTCGGCGCCGCGCACATGCACTTGCGCCGGTAGCAGCGACACCAGCAATCCAGCATCCTGCGTTTCAAAGACGAAGTAGCCACCGAGCAGCCGCACACTCGCCGGGCCATCGGGATCCCCGTGGCGAACTTCGTCGCCCGGTACCGGCGCTGCCTTGGGATCGATGAATGTCGGGGTGACGGGCTCGAAGCCCGACATTGTGAAGCCGGGCGTTGTCGGCAAGAGGACGAAGTCCCCCGCTTCCAGTGCCAGCGGGGCCTGACCGTCGACTGCCAGACGGCAGGCCCCTTCGAGAACGGTGCAGAAGCCGGGATGGCCGAAGTCGGAATAGCGCACGCCCCAGCGGCCGGCACCGCTGATGCTTTTCGTAAACACGGCACGTGGTCGCAGCAGCGTGATGATTTCAGAGAGCGGATCGATCATTTCCGGACTACCACAAATCAAATGCGGACTTTCAATTATATATCGTCCGGATTTCATTCGGTAGCATGGCGTCATTGAAACCAACAAGGAAATCGTCATGAAAACCGTATTGATCACCGGCTGCTCCTCGGGCTACGGCCTCGAAACGGCCCGGCTTTTTCACGCCAAGGGCTGGAACGTGGTGGCGACCATGCGCACGCCGCGCGAGGATATACTGCCCCGATCGGAGCGCATGCGCGTCGTGCAACTGGATGTGACCGATCCCGAAAGCATTTCGGCGGCCCTGGAGGCAAGCGGTCCGATCGATGCGCTCGTCAACAATGCCGGCATCGGCGTGGTCGGCGCCTTCGAGGCAACGCCGATGTCGCACGTGCGCAAGATCTTCGAGACCAACACGTTCGGCGTCATGGCGATGACGCAGGCGGTGATCCCGCAGTTGCGCGGCAGGCGGTCGGGCGTCGTGGTCAACGTCACGTCCAGCGTGACGCTCGCCGCCATGCCGCTGGCGGCCGCCTATACCGCCAGCAAGACGGCGATCGAGGGGTTCACAGGGTCGCTCGCCCACGAGCTTCGCCCCTTCGGCGTGCGCGCCAAACTGGTCGAGCCCGGCTACGCTCCGAGCACGCGGTTTTCGCAGAACACCGGCGTGCGCATCGAAGACCTGATCCCGGAGACCTATGCTGCGTTCGCGCAGCCGATCTTCGCCGCTTTCGCCAACCCGGCTCTGATCACCAGGGAGACGGACGTTGCGGAAACAATCTGGCACGCTGCCAACGATCTGTCGGAACAGCTGCATTTCCCGGCCGGAGCCGATGCCGTGGCTTTGGCGCGCGCTAGCTGAAAGCCGCTGGCGCCGACCAGCGCGGCGCGCGGTGGCACGGCGCCAAGGTTTTCGACGGATGCGAAACGGCAAAAGCCCCGTTTCCCGACGGCAACTGTCAGACGAGCGGCAAGCCTGCGGCATGCACGCTGTTGACGAGCGCTTCGGTGATCGCTCGATCCTTAAAGAACTCCTGGGTGCGGATGTAGCCGGCCGAAAGCTTCGGATCGAGAGCCTGGATCTGCGCCACCAGTTGCCGGGCCCGATCGGTATCGCCGCGCGCCATCCGCGCGGCGATCCGATAGATCAGCGTGCGCCGGGTCTGATAGGGCAGCGCCCGCGCCACGGCAAAAAGCTCGTCGTGCCGGCCGAGCACATAAAGCGAGGCGACGCGCTCTTCCACGATCCAAACCGGCAGGAACGGATCCAGCATCTCTGCCCGGTCCAGCAGCTCGAGCGCCCGCTCCGCCTCGTTCGCATAGGTGTAGAAGGCCGCACAACGGCCGGCGATATAGGCATCGTTGGGCGCAAGCTCCATCGCCCGCTCGTGATGATGGCGCGATGCCACGAAGTCTCCCTCCATGCACTTGATCGCGCCCATGATGCGGTGGGAGTCCGGGTCGGTTGGATCGAGGTCGAGTGCGTGCGCGACCTGCCGCTCGCCGGCCGAGAGGTCGAAATCCGGCAGATTACTCCAGGCGCACACATGCATGGCGACGGGCCGCCCGAAGGTCGGGTCCGCATCCATGGAGCGCTCGAACCAGCGCATGGCTTCACCGATGTGCCGATCGGCGACGCCGATCAGGCGATGGTGGTCGAGGCCAAGCAGGTAGTACTCGTAGGCCGACATATTTTCCGGCCGCTTCAGCCGCGCGGCGACCAGCTCCGCCTGCTCTATCCGCCCCGCCACCGTCGCGGCGATGCGGGCCGTTACCTCGTCGATGACGGCAAGCAGTTCCTCGAACGGCCGCTCGATCCGGTCGGACCAGACGAGATGCCCGTGGGCGGTCTCGCACAGCGACACGTTGAGGCGCACGACGCCGCCCAGCTTGCGCACCGAGCCCGAAACGACATAACGCACGCCAAGCGCCCTTCCCACCTCGACGGGGTCGCGGATGGAAAGCACCACGGAAGCAGACCGCGAACTGACGAACAGGCCCTTCAGCCGGCCGAGTTCCAATGTGAGATCATCGGTCAACCCTTCGGTCAGGAACGACTGGTCCTCCTGTCCGGCCGCGAAGGCAACGAAGGGCGTGACGATCACCGAATTCGGACGCATTGAGGCCGGCGGCGCCTCGCGCGTTGGCGCCGAGAGAAACCGATGCCTGTCGAGGTTCGTGCCGACCCGGTAGACACGCATCGGTTCGCTGACACCCTTGAACCGACGCTCGCCGATCTCTTCGAAGGCGCAGGGCGAGACCCTGCGGACCTGTTCATACAGTGCCTCGGATACCTCGATCTCGCCGGCGGCAGCGCTCGATTGCAGCCGGGCGGCAAGATTGACACCATTTCCCCGGAGGTCGTCGCCGACGGCAAGCACATCGGCGAGATGCAGCCCGAAGCGCATGTCGTTCGGCGTGGCATCGGGGATAGCCGCCAGCGAACTGCGCGCCTCCATGGCCGCGCGAAGGGCGTTGACCGGGCTCGTGAACTCCGCAAGCACCGCATCGCCGGCGGTGTTAAAAACCCGGCCATCGTGGCGCGCGACCGTGTCGCCCACCGCCCTCAGGCACGCGGAGACGCATTCCACAGCCTCTTCCTCATGGGCTTCCATCGCCGCAGTCGACCCGACGAAATCCGCCACCATGATCGCAACCAGCTTGCGCTGCATCTCCATCGCCTTCGCCGACCAACTCGATTGTCAGCACAGGAGGATAGCATAATGCAGCGGACCAGACAGCAATCGCTATTTTAGCGTTAGCTTCACAAAAGAGGGAACGCCTCGTCGCGCGCCGACATCTGGGCGACAGGCAACGGCCAGTCGATCGCAAGCTTCGGATCGAGTGCATTGAGCCCGCCCTCAGCTTCCGGCGTGTATGGCTTGTCATGCAGATAGATCAGTTCGCAGCCCTCGGTCAGCGTCTGAAACCCATGCGCAAATCCGCCGGGGATCATCATCGAGCGGCCGTTGTCCGCGCTCAGCACCTCACCGTGCCATTGCAGATAGGTGGGCGAGCCCGGTCGCAGGTCGACGGCGACATCGAAGACGGAACCGGCGAGACAGGACACGAACTTTGCCTCGTCATGTGGCGCACGCTGAAAGTGCATGCCGCGGATCGTGCCCTTCATCCGGGTCATCGTGTGATTGATCTGGGCGATCGTGCCGTTGGCGCCGAAATCGGCAAGCTCTTCGCGGCAAAAGAAGCGCGAGAAGAACCCACGCTCGTCGCCAAAGCGCTGGCGCTCGATGATCACAAGATTGGTGATCGGGGTGGCGATACGATGGAAACGCGACATCAGTCTCCCTTAGCCTGAAAGGCGCTATTCGTTGGTCACAACCCTTCACAAACCGGCCTTGACCCCATTTGCAATTGGCGACATGAAAGCGTTCACAGGAAACGCATCGAATCGGTACGAGACGCATTTTTGCCGCTATTGGTGTGATCTTAGCTCATGTTCCAATGAAGGGCTCCAGGCAGTCATGGCAATATCGGACGATCGTCTCGAATTCGAGGCGCACAAGAAAGAAATGGCGCTCACCCTGGGTCGGGATCAAGACGCCTTTCAGCAATCGCTCGACACGCTGGTTGCACTCGACAAGTACGACTATTCGTACCTTTGGTCCTGGATGGGTGTCCCGATCATCCAGATGCCTGCCGATGTCATGGCCACGCAGGAAGTAATCTGGAATACCAAGCCGGACATCATCATCGAAACCGGCGTGGCGCGCGGTGGCTCCGTCATCTTCATGGCCGCGATGCTGCAACTGCTCGGCAAGGGCAAGGTCATCGGCGTCGACATCGACATCCGCGCCCACAACCGCGACTCGATCGAAAAGCACCCGATGTCGTCGCGCATTACCCTGATCGAGGGTCCGTCGACGACGGCCGAGACGCTGGCGAAGGTGAAGGCTGAAATTCCCGACGGGGCGTCGGTCATGGTCGTGCTCGACAGCGACCACAGCCGCGATCATGTTCTCGATGAACTGCGCACCTATGGCCCCCTCGTGACCGAGGGCCAGTATGTCGTCGTGGCCGATACGTTGCTCGGCTTTGGCGATGCGTCACAGACGCCAACGAAGCGCTCCAAGATCTGGCATCCCGGCGACGAGCCTTATGCGGCGCTCAACGCCTATCTCAAGGAAACGGATCGTTTCGAGACGGATGCGGCCCTCAACGGCAAACTCGTGCTTTCCAGCTCTCCTGGAGGCTATCTGAAGTGCGTGCGCAAATAGAAACCGGGAACATCGCCACCACGCGAAATGGCAGCGTGCATCTGCGCGCTCCTTCGGCCGGCGATCATCCTCTTCTGTTTGCGCTACGTCGCGACCAAGACCTGCAATCGCTCCTGCTGACCGTGCCCGAAGGAACAACCGACGCCGACCTTGAGGCCTGGGTGCTGCGAAAGCAGAGCCAACCGGGCGAAGCATTCCTTGCTATCGAGGATGTCGCCACCGGCGCGGCAGTCGGCTACGTTCAAGTGGCCCAGGTGCATCGCAAGAACGGGACCGGCTACGGCGGCATCGTCCTCGCCGCTGGCGCACGCGGCCGTGGGCTCGGCCGGGCTGCGCTGCAGCAACTGACAGCATTCGGCAAAGCGCAGTTCGGCCTGCGCAAGCTTCTTGCCGAGATCAGGAAAGACAACCTGCCATCCATGAATCTCCATCTCGCACTCGGATATCGAGTGGTCGGCACCTTGGAGAAACACTTTGTCGACGCGAACGGCCAACATCACGATGTTGTCCTGCTCGAGCGCCTGCTGGACGACGTTCGAGCATGACCGCCGTCGTCATCTCCCAGCCGATGCTCTTTCCTTGGCCAGGCTTTTTTGAGCAACTGATGATCGCCGATGGCTATGTTTACCTTGACGACGCGCAGTTTTCGAAAGGCAGCTTCACCAACCGCATCCAGCTCCTGAATGGAAACGATCGCTGCTGGATGACGATACCGCTCGCTGGCAAGGGAAGCTTCCAGAAAATCCAGGACCTGTCGGCGACCGGTGATACCTGGAGGGCCAGCCATCGTGCGCTGCTGCGTCGATCCCTTATCGGCGCCCCCTATATCGACGATGCGCTTGCGATCTTCGATGAGGTCTATGCGCATGCGTCACTCTGCGATCTGCTGATCGCCAGCATCGAGACCCCTGCCCGCTACATGGGTATCGGCGGCGGTCGCGTCGTTCGCCGGTCGAGCGAGATGGCAGTTGAGGGCACGTCCTGGCAGCGCGTGCTCGATCTGGTGCTTGAGGCCGACGGCACGCGATACCTGACAGGGCATGGCGCGGCCAACTATCTCGACCATCAGGCGTTCCAAGCCGCCGGCGTGCACGTCGAGTACATGCGCTATAGCTGCACAGGCTGGCCGCAGTCGCGTGACATCTTCACGCCCTATGTTTCGATCCTTGACCTGATTGCCCGCACCGGTCCTGATGCGCGCAACCATTTGTTCCCGACGACCATCTCATGGCAAGAATTCCTGAAGGAGGATGCACGCGTATCATGAAGAACGGCACTATTATTTCCGACAGCGCTCGCCAGGAATTCAACGTCAAGGGCTACCACCTTGTGCCCGGCTTCTACGACATCCAGTCGGAGATCGCCCCGATCCAGGAGGGTATCCGGCAGATCCTCGAACTGATGTGCAAGAAGTACGGCGTCGATGCGCCAACCGGCACCGCACTGGAGGCGATGACGGTCGCCTATCGGAGCCTGATTGCGGTCAACCGCTCGTGGGGCGGCGAAGTCTATGATGCGGTGAAGCAGATCCCCGCATTCATGCGTCTCGTCAGCTCGGCCGCCAATGACGAGGTGTTCAAGGCGCTTCGGCCTGGAAGCATCCCTGGTATCGCGGCCGGCGGGTACGGCATGCGCATTGACAATCCCGGCGAGGAAAAGTTCCGCGCGCAGTGGCATCAGGAGTTCCCCTCGCAGTTGCACAGCGTCGACGGCATCGTCTTCTGGACCCCGTTGCTGCCCGTGACCACAGACATGGGTCCCGTCCAGATCGCCGAGGGCTCGCAGGCTGAAGGGCTTGTACCGGTTTACGAAGACGACGCAGGCGTCGGCAAGGTCGGCGCCTATGCGCTTCACCTGCACAAGGGTGAAGAGCGGTTGGCGCGCTACAAGCACGTCGCACCGCTGAGCAATCCGGGCGATCTGGTCCTCATGGATTTCCTGACGCTTCACCAGTCCGGCCACAATGTGTCGTCGATCCCGCGGTGGAGCATCCAGTTGCGCTACTTCAACTTTGCCGAGCCTGTCGGCATCCGCATTGGATGGAAGGGATCGTTTGCCGCCAATGTGAAGTTCGCCGATGTACTTCCCGAACTTGTCGCGCCTGAGGGAGAACGGGCATGACTGCCTGCCGGGTATGCGGCGGCGACATAGCCACCCCAACCTATGAAGTGCCTGCGCCAGCGCTGACGTCGATCATGACCCTGCTCGACGTTCCCACCCGCGTGTTCATTTGCGGAGCCTGCGGACACGCGCAAAGCGATGATATCCCGGATATCAAGACTTTCTACGACACCGGCTATCGCATCTCGTTGAACAGCGAGAACCATGATCAGATTTTTTCGGTCGCGGAAGACGGCACAATCATCTACCGCACCGACCACCAGGCGGCGTTGGCCCTGCGTTTGCTCGACCTGCCGCACGGGGCGGCAATCCTCGACTATGGCGCCGCGAAAGCCGACACCCTGCGCAAGATGACCGTCGCGCGCAGCGACATCCGTCCGCACGTGTTCGATGTCAGCGCAGACTATGCCACGGCCTGGCAGGGTTGGCTGCCGGCGGCAGCGCAGGCCGTCTATTCGGTGCCCGAGCCGTGGCGTGAAAACTTCGACGCGGTGATGAGCCATTTCGTCATTGAGCATGTGGCCGACCCGGTCGGCTTCATGCGTGCCGTGCGTAAACTCCTGCGGCCGGATGGCAGCTTCCTGTTCTCGGTACCCGACGTTGTCGGCAATCCCGGCGACATGACGGTTGCCGATCACCTCAATCATTTTAGCGAAACTTCGCTCAGCCGTGCATTGTCGGACTCCGGTTTCAAGCTTCGGATCATCGATAAAACCTCGTTCCCCGGCGCCTTCTTCGTCGTCGCGCAGCGCACGGACGCAGCGACCGAAACGGCCGATGCGACGGCGGTTGCTGTTTCTGCCCAGGAGGCCCGCGACATCTGTGCGTTCTGGGAGCAAGCATCGGAAAAGCTCAAGGGCGACGTTGCTCGCTACGCCAAGCGCAAGGTTGCGATCTATGGTGCCGGCTTCTATGGAAGCTGGATCTACGGCCGGATTGGCGACACCGTCGATGTCGTGGCGTTCTTGGACAGGAACGAAAACCTTCAAGGGGCCACACATTTCGGAGTACCGGTTCTTCGTCCGGAGCACCTGCCTGATGAAGCGGAGGCGCTGTTTGTCGGCCTGAACCCGTTGAAGGCCCGCGACGCGATCGCTGCCCAGCCCTGGCTGCAACGGCGCGGGCTCGACCACGTCTGGCTCTCCTGATAGCCATAGCATTTCCAGGAAAAGGCAGCGGTTTTCCGTCAGGAAATGCGTAAAAACAAGCAGATAGAGCGTTTCGGCAATTCTGTATGAAATGGAAACGCTCTAGACTTCCCAATATCCCAGCTTTCATTCGCAACGGCGCACGACGATGAAATCACGTATCCTCTATACCAAACCCTCGATCACCGAACGCGAAGTCGCCTATGCGACCGATGCCGCCGCTAATGGCTGGGGGGACCGCTGCTATGACTATATCAACCGCTTCGAGGCGGCGTTTTCGGCGCACCTGAATGTTGGGCATGCAATTTCCACGTCAAGCTGCACTGGCGCGCTTCATATGGGTCTTGCCGCACTTGGCGTCCGCCCCGGCGATGAAGTGATCCTGGCCGACACGAACTGGACGGCTTCCGCGGCGCCGATCGTTCATCTCGGCGCCAAACCCGTCTTCGTCGACGTGCTCGCCGACAGCTGGTGCATCGACCCTGAAAAAGCACAGGCAGCGATCACGCCGCGGACCAAGGCGATCATGGCAGTCCATCTTTACGGAAACCTCTGCGACATGGATGCGCTGTTGGCAATTGGCGCACGTCACAACATCCCGATCGTCGAGGACGCTGCCGAGGCCCTCGGGTCTGAATGGAAGGGCCGGAAGGCCGGTTCTCTTGGTGCCTTCGGCGCATTCTCCTTTCACGGCACGAAAACCGTGACGACGGGAGAAGGTGGAATGTTCGTCACCAATGACGACAAGCTTTACGAGAGGGTTCTGACGCTTTCCAATCACGGCCGCGCACGGGGCCAGAAGAAGCAGTTCTGGCCGGATGAGATCGGCTTCAAGTACAAGATGTCGAACCTGCAGGCGGCAATCGGCCTGGCCCAGATCGAACGTGTGAACGAACTTATCGATCGCAAGCGCGAGATTTTCTATGCTTACCAGTCGCAGCTTGCCGGCCTTAACACCATCGCCATGAACCCTGAACCCAAGGGAACGCAGAATGGCTTCTGGATGCCGACCGTTGTATTTGCACCCGAAACAGGCGTGACCCGCGAAGCGCTGCAGATGGCGTTCAGCGCCGAGAATATCGACGCGCGCGTCTTCTTTTGGCCCTTGAGCTCCCTTCCTGCGTTCGAGGGGAGGCCCGAAAACAAGGTTGCCTACGATCTCCCCGGCAGGGCGATGAACTTGCCGAGCTATCACGAAATGACGAACGAGGAGATCGGTCGCGTTGTGCGGGTGCTCCATGAATGCATGGCGTCCTGAGGAAAACACCTCACCCGAAAGGTAGGGTCGAACGCAACTTCTGCTTCACGACGCGCTTGTAAGTCTTGAACAATGGCGCAACGCGGCGGTCGAGATGCAGATCCAGCATTCGTCTGATCGATTTTAGCTCCGACGGCGACCACTGCCGTTCGGCAATCATCTCAAGGGCAAGCTCCTTGTACCGCTTTCGCGCCGCCAACAACTTGTCCGGCGGCAGATGGTAGTTCGCCTGCCGTTTGATGCGTTGGATAAAGCGTCCATTCCGCGACAGCGCGACGGCGTTGTCGAGTATTGCCGGCAGCATGGCCAGATGATCGGCTGCCCATGCATATTCGTAGCCAGCCAGCCGATCCAGCGCCACACCGACGGCATCTCGCCTCCATAGCCCGTAAAACCAGCTCGGGTGGCATCCAAGCAGTACATCGTGGATCCGCTGCATGCGTTCGTCGCTGGTCACCACCGGAAGGTCGAACAAGCGCTCCGTCGTACCCGTTATTCTCAACACCGGGGAAACGGCAAGGGCAGCACCCGGCATTTGATCCAAGGCGCTGACCAAGCTGGCAAGATGATCGCGATCGGCGAGATCGTCATCCGCTCTCCAGCAAAAATAGGGCGCATCGGTCATGTCCTTCGCCCTGATGAAGTTCTCGGTCGGCGGGCTGGTTTCGGGGTAGCGCACATGACGAAACCGTGCGTCGGCTCTGGCGACATCCGCACAAATATCGCTCGTTCCGTCGGTCGATCCGTTATCGGCGATGAAGACCTCGAAGTCCTCGAAGCTCTGATTGCGAAGGCAATCAAGGCACTCGGCGATAAACTCCACGCCGTTATAGGTCGGCAATCCTATGCTAACTCGAGCCATCTAACCTCTCCTGGCAATTGCATTGAAGTGCCAATTCGTGCGAAGAACCGGACGCTTCCACGCAGTCTGTCGCGCCGACGAACTACAGTGCAACGTTCTTAGTTCAGGCGCCTGCGTTGTCAATGTGTTGGAAGCATCCACGGACGTGTGCCATGGGTATCGGTGCGGAGAAACACCTCGCGTTTGAGGCGCGGGCAGTTAGAGGCAGTCGCATGAAAGTCGTCATCCTTGCCGGTGGTTACGGCACCCGCATTTCGGAAGAGAGCCATCTGCGGCCAAAGCCGATGATCGAGATCGGCGGGCGGCCGATCCTTTGGCACATCATGAAGATCTACAGCCACTACGGTTTCTCGGACTTCGTGATCTGTCTCGGCTATCGCGGCTATATGATCAAGGAATACTTCTCCAACTACGTCCTGCATTCGTCTGATGTGACCTACGACATGGCGACGGGTGAAACGCTGTTCCATTCGAACAATGCCGAGCCCTGGCGCGTGACGCTCGTCGACACCGGCTCGGAATCGATGACCGGCGGGCGGTTGAAGCGTGTGGCCGATCACCTGGGTGACACCTTCTGCCTCACCTATGGCGATGGCGTCGCCAATGTCGACATCAAGGCGCTGACCGACTTTCACCTTCGTCATGGCAAGGAAGCAACGGTCACCAGCGTCGTGCCGCCCGGACGCTACGGTGCGCTGGCGACCGAGGATGGCGAAGTGCGCAGCTTCACGGAGAAGCCGGCCGGCGACAATGGTCGCATCAATGGTGGATTTTTCGTCCTGAACCGCAGCGTTCTCGACCGCATCGAAGGCGACAGCACGTCCTTTGAGGGCCAGCCGCTGGAAGGGCTTGCACGCGACCGCCAATTGATGGCCTTCCCTCATGATGGCTTCTGGCGTCCGATGGATACGTTGCGCGACAAGAACCAGCTCGAAGAACTTTGGCAGCAGGGTTCGGCACCGTGGAAAATCTGGGAATGAGCCGCCTAGCAAACCGAAACTTTTGGGCCGGCAAGCGCGTCTTTCTAACCGGACACACCGGGTTCAAGGGAAGCTGGGCGCAGCTGTGGCTCAGGCAAATGGGTGCGGACGTCACCGGCTATGCGCTGCCGCCGCTGACCGAACCATCGTTGCACGCGCTGCTTGGACCAACGGATATTGCCGACGGACATCTCGGCGACATCCGCGATGCCGACGCACTCACCGCTGCTGTGCAAAAGAGCAATCCCGAGATCATCCTGCATATGGCAGCGCAGCCGCTGGTGCGCGAAAGTTACAAAGCCCCAGCCGAAACATTCGATGTCAATGTCATGGGCACCGTGCGCCTGCTCGAGGCGGCGCGCAGCGCTCCGGCATTGAAGGCAATCGTCGTGGTAACCACCGACAAGGTTTACCGCAACGATGAAAGCGGGCAGCATTTTGCCGAAGAAGCGACGCTCGGCGGGCACGATCCCTATTCCGGTTCCAAGGCCGCGTGCGAGCTCGTCGTCTCCACCTGGCGCGATGCCTTCCTGCGCGAGCGCGGCATACGGGCGGCGACAGCGCGCGGGGGCAACGTGCTCGGCGGCGGCGACTTTTCGACCGACCGTCTGGTACCTGACATTGTCCGCGCAGCTCTGTCCGGCAAGGCGCTCGATATTCGCAGCCCGATGGCGACAAGGCCCTGGCAACATGTGCTCGATTGCCTCAACGGCTACTTCGTTTATGCCGAAGCGCTCTATGGCAGCGAGACTTCCGTTGACGCGCTGAACTTCGGCCCCTCGCCGGCCGAGCGCCAGATCCCCGTCCGCGACGTCGCGTCGGCGGTGCAGAGAGCCATGGGGCTGTCGTCACAATGGCGCGATGCCTCCTCGGTCGACCAACCGCGGGAAATGCAGACGCTCGGGCTAGATCCGGCCCTGGCCACCAAGACGCTCTCGTGGGCCTCCCGGCTTTCGCAGGACCAAGCGATCGCCTGGACGGCAAACTGGTACGACGGTTGGCGCAAGGGCGACGACGCCCGCGGTTTGACGCTCGGCCAGATCGACGCATACATGAAAGGCTGACGACCAAATGTCCCACAACTGCCGCTTCTGCTCGACCCCACTCAAGACTGTCGTTGCCGATCTCGGATCGACGCCCTGGTCCAATTCCTTTCTGGAACCAACCAAGGAAGCGATCGCGCATGAACGCTCCTTTCCGCTAAAGGCGATGGTCTGCGCCGAGTGCCTGCTCGTCCAGACCACGGAAACCGTTCCGGCCGATGAGATCTTTACCGACGGCTATGCCTATCTCTCCTCCTTCTCGAGCAGCTGGCTCGATCACGCCCGGCGGTATGCCGATGCCATGACCGAGCGCTTCGAGCTCGATGGAACGTCGCAGGTGGTCGAAATCGCCTCCAATGACGGCTACCTGCTGCAGTATTTCGTCGCCAAGGATATTCCGGTGCTGGGCATCGAGCCCGCGGCCAATGCGGCCAAGATTGCCGAGGCCCGCAACGTTCCGACCAAGGTCGCCTTCTTCGGCCGCAAGACGGCGGCGGAGCTGGTTGCCCGCGGCATCCGCGCCGACCTGACGGCTGCCAACAATGTGCTGGCGCATGTGCCCGACATTGCCGATTTCGTCGGCGGCTTTGCCATTCTGCTGAAGCCGGATGGCGTCGCAACGTTCGAGTTCCCGCATCTCCTTCGGATGATGGAAGGCCTCCAGTTCGACACGATCTATCACGAGCACTACTCCTACCTCTCGCTGGCCGCCGTCGAACGCATCTTCGCAGCGTCGGGCCTGAAGGTCTTCGACGTCGAAGAACTGCCGACCCACGGTGGGTCGCTGCGGGTGTTTGCCCAGCTCGAAAGCGGCACGCGGCCGACGACCGAGCGCCTTGCCTCGATACGTGCGAACGAAGAGGCCGCCGGCCTCACACAGATGGACACATACGCAAAGTTCGATGCACGCATTGCCGCTGTCTGCCAGGAGTTTCGTGACTTCCTCGCTCGCGCCAAGTCCGAAGGTAAGACAGTTGCCGCTTACGGTGCGGCCGCGAAAGGCAACACCTTCCTCAATGTCTGCGGCGTGAAACCCGGCGAAATCGCCTTTGCTGTCGACCGCAATGATCTGAAGCAGGGCAAGCTTTTGCCCGGCACCCACATCCCGGTGCACGCACCAAGCCACCTGCAAGTGGCTAAGCCGGATTACCTCGTGATCCTTCCATGGAACCTGACCGACGAGATCGTCGCCCAAAATGCACAGATCCGCGATTGGGGCGGCCGGTTCGTCGTCGCGATACCGTTAGTTCGCGTCATTTAACCTTGCTCTTCTCGCAATCTCCGCCATAACGGCGAAGGAAACGGCATCGGGCAGGAGTAAAATGTCCAGGATCGATCTTTGCATCGTCGCCACCAGGCGACCGGAGTTGCTTGCAGCAACACTGAACAGCTTCGGTGAAAAAATCCTCGGCCGTTTGGACCTGGGGATCGTCCATCTCAATCTCGATCCGGTGTTCGGCTCGCCAGAGGACCAGGTTGCTTGTGTCGACATCGTTCGCGAGCGTTTCCCCGACGCGGTGATCTCCCAGCCCGAGCATCCAGGCTTTTGCGCCGCAGTCGCGAGACTGTGGTCGGCAACAGCGTCAGAGTATGTGTTTCATTTGGAAGACGACTGGATAGCGCTGAGGGAAATGGGCGAGGAATTGCTTCAGCCCTTTGCCGATCCATCCATCAAGCAGGTGTCGTTTCACACCGCCGACCAGAACTGGAATATCGGCAAAAAAGGGCATTTTCATCGGCGAAACGAATATGGGCGCCTGCTTGGAATCAAGATACCGCTCTTCCGCACCTTCCCGAAATTCACGACTTCGCCGTCGATTTTGCGCGGCGCTTTCGCACGTCAATGCGCAGCGCTGATGGACCTGTCGCGCGACCCGGAAAAGCAGTTCTATTCCGGCGTCAATCCGGCAATGGAAGCCTACGTCGGACGCTACCGCAACTACATCTTCTCGCCGGAAGCAAAGCCTGTCATTCGCGACATGGGACGGGAATGGCGCGAGCAGCGCAACATCCACAAGGTCATCGTCAACGCCACCTCGACCTGGGAGAAGGCAAGCTGAGGGCAAAATTTCCTCCTTAAATCGCCACTGAATCAAGGAGGAAATTATGCTGCAAACCTAACGTGTCACGTTGTCTCTGGCGCGTCAGCTTTGACGCGCGGGGGTGTGATATCAACCTGCACCGCAGCTGAAATCAGGCGGCAGCACCCTTGCGCTGGAAGCCCTTGCTCGCAACCATCAGGTTCCGGGTGTACTCCTCGCCGATGCGTCCCGCGACAAGATCCGCCGAGGACAGCCGCTCGACCACCCGCCCGTTCTGCATCACCGCCAGGCGATCACACATATGGGTGACGACGCCGAGATCGTGGCTGACCATGATGAAGGTGAGCTTGCGGTCGCGCCGGACCTGTTCGAGCAGGTTCAGGACCTCCGCCTGCACCGACGCATCGAGCGCCGAAGTCGGCTCGTCGAGAAGCAGGATCGACGGCTCGAGGATCAGTGCCCGGGCAATCGCGATGCGCTGGCGCTGGCCGCCGGACAGCTGGTGCGGGTAGCGGAAACGGAAGCCCGAGCCGAGGCCGACCTCATCGAGCGCCTTGAGAATGCGCCGCTCGCCATCGGCCACCCCGTGAATTGCGAGAGGTTCGAGCAACTGCCGGTCGATCGTCTGGCGCGGATGCAGCGAACCATAGGGGTCCTGGAACACCATCTGCACATCGCGATAAAATGCCTTGTCGCGACGATTGCCGGTCAGAACCCGGTCATGCACACGGATCTTGCCCGATGTCACCGGCGCAAGACCGGCGACCGCGCGAAGCAACGTCGACTTGCCCGAGCCGGACTCGCCGACGAGCCCGAAGGATTCGCCGGGTGCGGCATCGATGCTGACATCGTCCAGCGCCTTGAACTCGTCATAGGTGACGACAAGATTTTCGGCGGATACGGTGGCGGTCGTCATAGTGCCCACTCCGGTTTGCGATCAAGAACCGGCAGGGGATGGCGATCGGAGCCGATCGCCGGCATGCAGTTCAACAGGCCCTGGGTATAGGGATGGCGGGCATTGGCAAGGTCTGAAGCGGCAAGCTCTTCGACGATCTTGCCGGCATACATGACGATAACGCGGTCGCAGAACGACGACACCAGCCGCAGGTCGTGCGAGACGAAGATCAGCCCCATGCCGCGATCGGCGACCAGCTTGTCGAGGATGCCAAGCACTTCGAGCTGAACCGTCACATCGAGCGCCGACGTCGGTTCGTCGGCGATCAGAAGCTCCGGGCCCGCCACCAGCATCATCGCGATCATCGCACGCTGCCCCATGCCGCCCGAGACTTCGTGCGGATAGAGATCGTAGACGCGCTTGGGGTCGCGGATCTGTACCGCCGCCAGCATGTCGAGCGCCCGCTCGCGCGCTTCTGAGCGACTGACGCTCTCATGCCGCCTTAGCGTTTCGACGATCTGCCGCCCAATGCTCATGACGGGGTTCAACGAGTATTTCGGGTCCTGCAGGATCATGGCGATCCGCTTTCCCCTCAGATCCCGCCGGACCTTCGGCGAAGCAGAAAGCAGGTCGATGCCTTCGAAGGAAAGCGTCTTGGCTGTTACCTGCGCATGCGCCGGCGTCAGTCCCATGATAGCCCGCCCGGTTTGCGACTTGCCGGAGCCACTCTCGCCGACAATGCCCAGGCGCTCGCGGCCGAGCGTGAAGGAGACGCCGCGAACGGCTTCGATCAGCCCGGTGCGGGTCGGAAACGAAACCTTGAGGTCGTCAACGGTCAAAAGCGGCTTCATTGTCCGCTCTCCCGCGGGTCGAGCGCGTCGCGCAGGCCGTCACCAAGCAGGTTGAAGCCGAGGCTGACGATCAGGATCGCGACGCCGGGCATGGTCGCGACCCACCACTGATCGAGGATGAAGCGGCGACCGGAGGCGATCATCGCACCCCATTCCGGCAGAGGCGGCTGTGCGCCAAGGCCGAGGAAGCCGAGACCGGCGGCCGTGAGGATGATGCCGGCCATGTCGAGCGTGACGCGCACGATCAGGGACGACATGCACATCGGCATCACATGCCGGAAGACGATGCGCGCCGGCGATGCGCCCATCAATTGTACGGCGGCGATGTAGTCGGAATTGCGCACCGTCAGCGTTTCCGCCCTGGCAATGCGCGCATAGGGCGGCCAAGAGGTAATGGCGATGGCGATGACGGCATTCTCGATTCCAGGCCCGAGCGCTGCGACGAATGCAAGCGCCAGAACCAGCTTCGGAAAGGCGAGGAAGATATCGGTGATGCGCATCAACACCGCGTCGACCCATCCGCCGGCATAGCCCGCGATCGCGCCGACGATGAGGCCGACGGGTGCGGCAATGATCGCAACCAGCAGCACCACCGCAAGCGTCAGCCGCGAGCCGTGGATCAGCCGGGAGAGAATGTCTCGCCCGAGATCGTCGGTGCCGAGCAGATAGCCCTCGCTGCCGGGCGGCAGCAGACGGGCATTGGCAAGATCGCCGATATAGGGCGAATGCGGCGCGAGCACGCCGGCAAAGGCAGCCACGAACACCAGCGCCAGGAGGATCAACAGGCCGAGCACGGCCAGCTTGTTGGCGGAAAAGCGCCGCCAGGTCATGTAGGCGCGGCCGAGACGCGCCTGCGTGCGCGACTGCGGCCGGTCGGACAGCAGCCATTCCCGGCGTGTCATCGGGCGTGTTTCAGTGACGGTGCTCATCGCTGGCGCGTCCTCGGGTCAAGCGTCCGATAGAGAAGGTCGGACAGGAGATTGATGCCGATGAACACCGAACCGATGACGATGGTGCCACCGAGAACGGCATTCATGTCGGCATTCTGCAGCGAGTTGGTGATGTAGAGGCCAAGGCCCGGCCAGGCGAAGACGGTTTCGGTCAGGACCGAACCTTCGAGCAGACCGGCATAGGAAAGCGCGATCACGGTGACGAGCGGCACGGCGGCATTGCGCAGCGCATGGCCCCAGATGATGCGGGTTTCCGAAAGCCCCTTGGCGCGAGCGGCAACGATGTATTCCTGCTGCAACTCGTTCAGCATGAAGCTGCGTGTCATGCGGCTGATATAGGCGAGCGAGAAATAGCCGAGCAGCGACGCCGGCAGAATGATGTGGCGGAAGACATCCCAGAGCACGTCCCACTGCCGCTGCCAGAGCGCGTCAAACAGGTAGAAGCCGGTGATCGGCGTAAACGTATATTCGAAGACGATGTCGATGCGGCCGGGATAGGCGACCCACTTCAGCCGGGCGTAGAAAACCAGCAGCGACAGGAGCGCCAGCCAAAAGATCGGCACGGAATAGCCGACAAGGCCGATGACGCGCACGATCTGGTCGGCGATGCTGCCGCGCTTGACGGCCGCGAGTACGCCGAGCGGCACGCCGAAGACGGCGCCGATCAGGGTGCCGAGCGTCGCAAGCTCCATTGTCGCCGGGAAGACGCGGCGGATATCGGTCATCACGGGATTGGTCGTCAGAACCGAAATCCCGAAGTCACCGGTCAGCGCCTGGCGGACATAGATGAAGAATTGTTGATAGAGGGGCAGGTTCAGCCCCATCGCCTCGCGCGTCCTTTCGACGACATGCGACGGCGCCCGGTCGCCGAGGACGGCCAGAACCGGGTCGATCGGGATCACCCGGCCGATGAAGAAGGTGACGGCCAGAAGGCCGAGATAGGTGGTGACGACGATCACGAGGAAGCGCAATACGGCGCCCATGATCTTCGCCGGACGGGCGCGTCGGCGCCCGCCCATCCGTTCTGTTCCGCTCATGCTCAAGGGAACTATCCTTTCGGGTTATTCCTTCGAGATGCCAGCAACGAAGTTGGTGTCGAAGCTCGGGCCGAGCTTCAGGCCCTTGACGTTGCCGCGGTAGCCGGCGACTTCGGTCTGCTGGAAGATGATCACGAACGGGCTTTCGCCGAGAACCGTCTTCTGCAGTTCCTTGTAGGTTTCCGCACGCTTGGCGCTGTCGCGCTCGAGCAGGGCATCCTTGGTCTTCTTCGTCAGCTCCGGAACGTCCCAGGCATTGCGCCAGGCAAGCGTCTTGTTCTTGCCTTCGTCGGAGTTGTCAGGGTTGCTGGTGAAGGTTTCGGCGTTCGAGTTCGGGTCGAAATAGTCCATGCCCCACTGACCGATATACATGTCGTGGTTACGGGCACGATACTTCGTCAGCGTCTGCTTGCCGTCGCCGGGGATGATCTCCAACTTCACGCCGGCCTGGCCGAGTGTCTGCTGGAAGGATTCGGCAAGGCCGGTGACCGGCTGGCCGTTGCGCACGTCCATGGTCACGGTGAAGCCGTCGGTCAGGCCGGCCTTGGCCAACAGTTCCTTCGCCTTGGCGACGTCGAACTTGTAGGGGTTCTCGTCGAGGGCACCCAAAACGCCCTTCGGCAGGAAGCTCTGGTGGATCTCGCCGATACCCTTGATGATCGTCGAGCCGATCGCATCGTAGTCGACCAGATACTTGAAGGCTTCGCGCACCTCAGGCTTGGCGAGGTTGGCGTTCTTCTGGTTGAGGCTGATGTAATAGACCGTGCCCTTCGGCGCATTCGTCGTGCCGAGATCGGCATTCTTCGAAACGGCGTCCAGGTCGCCCGGTTCCAGGTTGCGCGCGACGTCGATGTCGCCGGCTTCGAGCGCCAGGCGCTGGCCCGAGCTTTCCTTCATGTGACGATAGATGACGCGGGCGAGCTTTGCCTGTTCGCCATAGTAGTTGTCGTTGCGCTCGAGAACGATGACTTCGTTGGCGCGCCATTCGCGCAGCTTGAACGGACCCGAACCGGCATAGCCGGTCTTCAACCACTCATTGCCGAAGTCGTTGTCGTACTTGTAGTCGTCCGTCGGCGTGACCGGCTTGACGTTGTCGAGCACGAGTTTCTTGTCGAGCACGGCAGCAACGGTCGCCGTCAGGCAGTTGAGCACGAAGCTCGGCGCATAGGGCTGGTCGACCGTGAAGACGAAGGTCGTTTCATCAGCGGCCTTGGCCTTTTCCGTCACGTTATCGCCATTGAGGCCGAACTGGGTGAGGATGAAGGCGGGGCTCTTGTCGAGCTTGACGGCGCGTTCAAACGACCAGGCGACATCCTCGGCGGTGACCGGGTTGCCGGAGGCAAACTTCAGGCCAGACTTCAGCTTGAACGTGTAGGTCAGGCCATCGTCGGAAACCGTCCAGCTGTCTGCCAGGTCACCGACAATCTTGGTGGTGTCGTTGATGTCGAGGCGCACCAGCATGCTGTAGGTGTTGCCGGTGATTTCGGCAGCGGTCAGCTCGAAGGCTTCGCCCGGATCCATGGTGATGACGTCGTCGATTGCAAAGGCTTCGACCAGCGTGTCCTTCGGCGTTTCGGCAAAGGCCGGTGCGGTCGCTGCCATCACCATGGCCAGCGCTGCCGAAGCGGTCAGAAGACGAAGACGTCCATTGAGCTTGTGCATCATTTTTTGCAGTTCCCTCGTTTGTGCCCTTTTGGGGCTCTTCTTCATGGATCAGGTGGCCTCGTGCCAAGCCTGCCCCAGAACTCTCAGCCAGTTCTCTCGGCATATCTTTGCCAGTTCGGCGTCACCATATCCAGCGCCCCTGAGTGCGGCAACGAGCTTCTGACTGCCCGCCGCGTCGGCGATGTCTTCGGGTATCGTCGCACCATCGAAGTCCGAACCGAGCCCGACGCAATCGATCCCCATGCGCTCGACCATATAGTCGATATGGCGGACCATGTCGGAAAGCGGCGTCGCGGCATTTTCCTGCGCATCGGCGCGCAGCATCGTCGTTGCATAGTTCAGGCCAACGAGGCCCTTGCTCTCGCTGACGGCATCGAGCTGCTTGTCGGTGAGGTTGCGCGCAACCGCCGTCAGCGCATGGGCGTTCGAATGGCTGACGACCAGCGGCTGGTCGCTCGTCCTGGCGACGTCCCAGAAGCCCTTCTCGGTAATATGGGCGAGATCGATGAGAATGCCGAGGCGGTTGCAGGCCTTGACCAGCTCGAAGCCGGCGTCGGTCAGGCCCGGCGCCGTGTCGGGCGACATCGGAAAGGCAAAGGGCACGCCGTACGCAAACGCGTTGTGGCGGCTCCAGACCGGCCCAAGCGAACGCAGGCCGGCGGCATGGAACGTTTCAAGTGCGGACAGATCCGCGCCGATGGCTTCGCAGCCCTCCATGTGCAGAACGGAAGCAAAGATGCCCTGCCCGACGGCATCGCGGATGTCCGCCGTCGACCCGCAGAGCTTCCAGGCACCGGCCCGATCGAGACGAACGGCGATATCGGCCATCTCGATGGCGACGCCAAGCGACGGCAAATGCTCGAGCGGTGCCGAGAGCGGCGTGACGTAGTGGCCATTCTCGTCCGGGGCCTTCAGAACCAGATCGCCGGACGGCACGTAGATCGCGCAGAGACCACCGACCAGACCGCCGGTTTTCGAACGCGGCGCATCGATATGCCCCTGATCGGTACCGTCGACGAACTCGCGAACCGGGTCACTTCCCTTGCGCGCGTTCTGCCACAACCGCAGAAGTACGTCATTATGGCCATCGAAAACCGCCTGCATTCCGGATTTCCTCATGATTTCAGGGAGATCGGGTGAGGCATTCGACGCCGCACCCGAGGAGGGTTGGTCGGATGCTATTGAAAGGCCGATACCTTTTCAATGAATATCGAGGGGTTTTACCCAGGGCCGGCTGTCGCGAAATGTTGCATGTTTGCCGCACGTGCGACGTCAGAAAGGGCGCGAACAGGCCGAAAAGCTATCCGGAGGGCAGAAATTCTGCCATTTCTAGGGCAAGAGAATTGCCTGGTCCCGATGACGGATCGGCACGCCGCATGATGCGGCATTGGGGGTTTTGTTGCTGCGTTTGTTTTCTCTGGCTGGCCGACCGGGCCAAATCAGCCGCGTCGCCACCATGCTGGTCCTGGCATCCGTTCTCGCAGCCTGCGCCAGCCGACCCGTCGGTGTGCTCGTCCCGTCCGGGACAGCCGGCGGCGCTTCGGAAGTCGACCTGCTGGTCGCCACCACCCGTGCGCCTTCTACTGAGCCGGGCGTGCTTTTCAGCGGTGAGCGCTCTGACGAACTCTCTCTGACGGAAATCGTCGTCTCGATCCCGCCCGCCAAGAACCGCGTGGTGGGCCAGGTTCAATGGCCGAAGAAGCTGCCGGCCAATCCCGAACGCGAGTTTTCAACGGTCAGCGTGACGCCGTTGAAGGGCAAGGATGATGCCCAGTCCTGGTTGAAGGGCAATCTGCCGAAAAGCCGGCGCGTGCTGATCTTTGTTCACGGTTTCAACAACCGCTATGAGGACGCGGTCTATCGTTATGCCCAGATCGTCCACGATTCAGGAACGGATGTCGCGCCGGTGATCTTCACCTGGCCGTCACGCGCCAGCATCTTCGACTATAACTACGACAAGGAAAGCACCAACTATTCCCGCGATGCGCTGGAAGATCTGCTGCACCGCGCAGCGCGCGACCCGAAGGTCGGCGAAATCACCGTCATGGCCCACTCGATGGGATCGTGGGTCACCGTCGAAGCGCTGCGGCAGATGGCAATCCGCGACGGTCGCATTGCGCCGAAGATTACCGATGTCATTCTCGCGTCCCCGGACCTCGACGTCGACGTCTTCGGCAAGCAGATCCAGGCCATGGGCAAGGCGCGACCGAAATTCACGCTGTTCGTGTCGCGCGACGACCGCGCGCTCAACCTCTCGCGCCGGATCTCCGGCAATATCGACCGGCTTGGGCAGATCGACCCGACGGTCGAGCCCTATCGGACCCAGCTGGAAACGGCCGGCATCACCGTTCTCGACCTGACGGCGCTGAAAGGCGGCGACAAACTGAACCACGGAAAATTCGCCGAAAGCCCTGAGGTCGTGCAATTGCTCGGCAACCGCCTGATCGCCGGGCAGACGGTGACCGATTCCGATGTCGGTCTCGGAGAGCGCGTCGGCGCGGTGGCGCTCGGCACCGCCCAGACCGTCGGTAGTGCTGCGAGCATCGCGGTATCCACACCGATCATGATCTTCGACCCGCGCACCCGCGCCAACTACGACAATCAGGTTCGCCGCCTCGGGCAATCGATGGAAAACACCGTCGGCTCGGCGGTTACCCCCTGACGTCAGACCTTGTTGCGCAGGCAAAGCCCGGCAGGCTATGATCTCTAGGGTCAACGAGAAAATGAAATGAATCTCAAGGAGTTCGCAGGCCGGCTGGGGCTGTCTCAAACGACGGTCAGCCGTGCGCTCAGCGGCTATCCGGAAGTCAAGAAGGCAACGCGTGAGCGGGTGCTGAAGGCGGCGGCCGAGCTTGGCTACCGACCAAACACCAGCGCGCTCGGGCTTGCGACCGGACGCGTCGGCACCATCGGCATCGTCTTTCGCGGCGGCGGCGATTTCGGCCCGCACACCAGCGAATTCATGGGTGGGCTCGGCAGCCGGCTGCAACAGGCAGACGTCGATATCCTGCTTTCGACCGTCGACACGCGGGAAGCGGAGCTTGCGACCTATCGCCGGTTAGCCGCCAGCAAGCGCGTCGATGCGGTGATCCTGCATTCGCCTGCGGTCGACGATCCGCGCATCGCCTTGCTTTCCGACCTGCGACTGCCCTTCGTGCTGCATGGGCGCACCGAGGCGGCAGGCGATTTCGCCTTTCTCGACATCGACAATTTCGGCGCGATCCGCCAGGCGACCGATCTGCTGACCGCACTCGGTCATCGCCGCATCGCGCTGGTCAACGGGCATCGCGGCTATACCTTTACCGAACATCGGCAAGATGGCTACGCGGCGGCGCTTGGCGCCTGCGGCATCGACATCGATCCCAATCTGCTTGGCAATGGCGATTTCACCGATGAGATGGGCTTTCGCCTGATGCAGGGTTTTCTGGCGCAGGAAAGCCGGCCGACGGCGGTGCTGGCGGGCTCGATGATGTCGGCGCTCGGTGCCATGCGGGCGATCCGCAGTGCCGGCCTGACGGTCGGCGAACACATTTCGCTGATCGCCCACGACGACGTCTTTCCCTATCTGAGCCCCGAGAACCTGATCCCGACGCTCACCACCACACGCTCATCGATCCGCGCTGCGGGAACGCGGATCGCCGAGATGGTTCTGGATCTTCTTCAGGGCACGCCGGCGGCCGACCTCAGCGAGGTCTGGCCGGTGGAACTGGTCATGCGCAACTCCACCGCGCCGCCCGCCGGCTGAGACTTTCCATCAGACCGAGAGTTCGCGCCTTTCGGCCTCTGTCTCCATCGCCAGATCGAGCACCTTCTGCAGGTTCGCCGCATGGCGGAAGCCGGGCTCGACCGTCTTGCGCTCGCTGACGGCGGCCGCAAAACGCTGGTAGTTGGTCGGCACCGTGCCGGCATCGACATCGCGCCAGGTCGCCGTCTCGACATCGACGCCGAGGCAGGCGCGAAGCGTCGAGCCGTCAGGTGTATGCACCACCTCGAGCGCGCCCTTGTCGCCATGAAGGCGCAGCCGCAACTCGTTGAGGTGGCCGGTCGCCCAGCGGCTGGCATGGATCACGCCCATGGCGCCGTTGCCGAACTCGGCGGTCATGACGAAGCTGTCATTGGCGTCGAGGTCATATTCGCCGATGCGGTTTCCCGGCGCCTTGTCGAAGGTCTTCAGCCGCGCGAAGATCCGCTCGGCATCGGTGCCGGCCCCGTAGCCCGCAAAGTCGAGAATATGGATGCCGACATCGCCCAGAACGCCGTTCGAGCCGTGTTTCGTGGACAGCCGCCAGAGCCATTGCGATTCCGTCGCCCAGTCGCCCCATGCCTTTGAGACCAGCCAACTCTGCAGATAGGAGGCCTCGAGATGACGCAGCTTGCCGATGTCGCCGGCCAGCACCATCGCCCTCGCCTTCTGCAGCGGCGCGACGTTGCGATAGGTCAGGTTGACCATGGTCACCAGCCCGGATTGTTCAGCTGCGTCGGCCATTTCTGCAGCCTTGGCATAGTTCTCCGCAAGCGGTTTTTCGCACAGCACATGCTTGCCGGCGGCAAGAAGCGCCAGCGTCGTCGGGTGATGCGCCTTGTCGGGCGTCACGTTCGCCGCCGCATCGAACTTGCCCCAGGCGATCGCCTCGTCCAGCGACGTGAATGTATTGGCAATGCCGTGTCTCTCGGCAAAGCCGCTGGCGCGCTTGGGGTCGACGTCGACCGCCCCCACCATTTCCACACCTTCGATCCGGGCGAAGGCTTCGGCATGGCTGTTGGCCATGCCGCCGGTTCCAACAACGAGAAGACGCATGGCGCTCACCTGTAACCCGCTTCGCCGGCCTGGTGCAGCTTCGGCCCACGCTCGACGATCGGCTCCAGCGCCTTTTCGACCGGCACGTTCGGTGCATCATGGATCGCCGTGTAGCGATTGTCGGCGTTGTAGGCCCATTTTACCGAGTTGCGCAGCACCTTCTGGACATTGGCGTCATGGTAGGTCGGATAGGTCTCGTGGCCCGGGCGGAAATAGAAGATGTTGCCGGCGCCACGGCGCCAGGTCAGGCCCGAACGAAACACTTCGCCACCGGCGAACCAGGAGATGAACACTGTCTCCAGCGGTTCCGGCACGGAAAACTGCTCGCCATACATCTCCTCGTTCTCGAGAACGAAGTTCTCGCCGATCCCCTCGGCGATCGGATGGCGGGGATTGATCGCCCAGAGACGCTCGCGCTCGCCGGCCTCGCGCCACTTGAGTGCACAGGGCGTGCCCATCAGCCGCTTGAAGATCTTGGAGAAGTGGCCGGAATGCAGAACGATCAGGCCCATGCCTTCCCAAACGCGTTTTGCCACGCGCTCGACCACCTCGTCACTGACCGCACCATGATCCTTGTGCCCCCACCACAGAAGCACATCTGTCTTGGCCAGCCGCTCCTCGGTCAGGCCATGTTCCGGCTCCTGCAGCGTCGCCGTCGACGCCTCGATCGAAACGTCCGTGTTCAGCGCCGCCGCGATCGTGTTGTGCATTCCGTTCGGATAGATGCTTCTGACGACCTCATTGGTCTGCTCATGGATGTTCTCACCCCAGACGACTGTGCGGATTGGCATCGGCAAACTCCCGTTTATGCGCAGCTGTTAAAATTGAAAGCGGTTTCAATTTATAGAACTAGTGAGGCGGCTGCGCCTTTGCAAGAGCTTTTTGCCCTCTCCTGCCGTCAGTGGAAGATGGATTTCGAGAAGACGTTGAGGACGACGACGCCGGCAATGATGAGCCCGAGCCCGAGCATGGCGGCGAGATCCAGCTTCTGGCCGAAGGCGAAGTATCCGACGAACGAAATCAAAACAATGCCGAGGCCGCTCCAGACTGCGTAAGCAATGCCGACCGGAATGTAGCGCAGCGTATAGGACAGAAAGAAGAAGGCGACGGCGTAGCAAACAACCATCGTTGCGGTCGGCACCAGCCGGGTAAAATGCTGTGCGGCCTGCATCGCCGAGGTGCCAAGCACCTCGAAGACGATCGCTACGACCAGGACGGCATAGAGCATGGCGGGGTTCATCTTGATCTCCATCCGGCCTATCGCGCCGAAAGCGCTTTGAGATTGTCAGCCAATGCGGCACGGGCTTCGGCATCGAGTTCATGGCTCTGCATCAGGTCGGCGAGCCAAAGGCCGTCGGCGGCAAAACGGGCGAGCACGCAGTTGGGCGACCCATCGGTTTCCGCAAACTCCGCGGCACGGCGGTTGACCCATTCGCGCCAGCGGATTTTCAGGTTTGGTTCGGCAATCAGCGCGATCGTCAGCATGCGCCAGCCCGGAACGTCGGTCTCCGGATCGAGCTTCGAGCAGACATCGACATAGGCGCGGGTAAAGCGCCCCTGTGCATCCGGATCGTCAGCCATCGCCGCCTCGATCGCCGCATCGAAGCGGGCGATCAGATCGTCGAACAATCCATCGAGCAGCGCCGACTTGTTGGGGAAATGATGCAGCAGCCCGCCCTTGCTGACGCCTGCCGCGTGCGACACCGCGTCGAGCGTGATGCCAGCCACGCCCTGCTCATGCGAAAGGCGTGCGGCCACCTCCAGCAATTGCTGGCGGACCTGTTCGGGTTGCTTCTTGCGGCGATGGGCTTCTGTCATGCTTCAATAAAGATACCGTCTGGACGGTTTGTCAAGGTCAATGTGTTGAACCGCGCCGAAACGCCGCAAAGACGAGAATGGAAAGCCGTTGTCCGTAAGGGCTTCGCGGGCTAGGACTTCGGGGACGAAGGAAACGGCGATGGCAGAACCGGAAACGACGACACTCTACGAAGCGATCGGCGGCGACCCGACGGTGCGGGCGCTCACCCGTCGCTTTTACGAATTGATGGACACGCTGCCCGAAGCGGCGCGCTGCCGTGCGGTTCATCCAGCGGATCTCTCCGGCAGCGAGGAAAAATTCTACGAGTATCTGACCGGTTGGCTCGGTGGTCCGCCGATCTATGTGGAAAAGCGCGGCCATCCCATGCTGCGGCGCCGGCATTTCGTCGCCGAGATCGGGCCGGAAGAGCGCGACGAGTGGCTGCTCTGCTTTACCCGCGCACTGGAAGAAACCGTTGCCCACCCGAAACTGCGGCAGATCATTCTCGATCCGATCACCCGCCTCGCCTTGCATATGCAGAACAAGGAATGACCTGACCATGCCTTCAAGTGGATTGCGCGCAACGACGCTCTTTGTTGCCGGGTTGATGGGGATTGCCGGGGTGGTCAGTGCTGCAGCCGCCTCGCATGGCACCGACCCCAGGCTGCTCGCCGGGATCTCGGCCATGTGCCTGGCGCATGCGCCGGCGCTCGTCGCGCTTTATGCGGCCTGGCCGAGCTTCCGCACCGCTCCGGTCGCAGCCCTGCTGATCGCCTTTGGCACGGCGTTGTTTTCCGCCGATCTGGCCATGCGTCACGCCACGGGACACGGGCTGTTTCCGATGTCCGCGCCGCTCGGCGGCACGACGATCATGGCCGGCTGGCTTGCCGTTTCGGTCGGCGCCTTCCTGCCGCGAAAGGCGCCTTGACGCTTACCGCGCCAGTCTAGGGCGCCTGGGATCAGGCGCCTTCGACGACGGAAAAGCCTTCGAACTTCGGCGGGCCGAGATACATCGAGCGGTTATCGCCGGCATTCTTGTGTGCAGCCCGGAAGTTCTCCGACTTCGTCCAGGCGGAAAAGGCATCCTTGTCCTTCCAGGTCGAGTTCGAAACGAAGAGCGTGTAGCCCTCTTCCGGCACGCTTTCGCCCCTCAGAAGGTGGAACGAGACAAAACCCGGCATGTCCGCAAGGCTTGAATCACGCCCTTTCCAGACGGCTTCGAACGCCTCTTCCTGGCCGATGGCGATACGAAAACGGTTCATTGCAAAGAACATGGTCTGCCTCTTATGCGCTGTCTTTCTTGCGAGCCGGCTCGTTTGCGGCCCTCGGGAAGGCAACAATAGTGCCCTCCTGCGGCTCTGCAAGTCCGAAAGGATCCCGGCCGGGCCGACGCGTTTCCCAGGACGGGAACTCGGTGACGTTGGGGTTTTCCTCGAGCATGCGGGAACGCCGCGTCAGCAATTCGTAGAGCTCGGGCACGAGCCCGTCGCCATTCTGCGCTGCCAATTTGTGCAGGCCGATCATCATGCACTGGTCCGGGCGGTCATCATTCATCTCGAAAAAATCTCCATGCGCGCGGGCGGCCGCTCGCCGTCGCCGCACGTCATAACTTTGGCTTGTCCTAGTCGTTGCGGCTGTTGGTCAGGTCCTGCAGCGCCCGCTCAAGGCTCGACTTCGAGCCGTTGCGCAGGGGCACGAAGGCCTTGCCCCACTTCTTGCAGCCGGTCTTCACCCGAAGACATGCATCGTGACTGATGCAATCGATCGGGCAGAAGACACAGTCGACGGAGGGAAGAACGCGGTCGATGCGCGACACCGCCTCGCGCAGGCCGCCATCGTGGTGCAGCAGCTCGGCGCCAAAGGAGCTGGCGATTTCGCGCAGATGCGCAACCTGGCAGTCACGTCCGCCGACATAGAGGAAGCTGCGGCCTTCGAGGGTCGTCTTGGCGACCTCTTCGCGGACCTCGACCCGTTCGGAACCGGAACGACCCTTGCCGTTCTTGGCCGCATTATGGTGACGCTTGCCGCGCATGCAATCTTCTCCGCCTCATTGCTGCGTCGACGGCCCTCATGGCAACCGATCGCATCGGGATATGATCTCGACACACACCGTTCGGTTGCGTCACGGCGGCAACTTATTAAACTTGACTATCAGAGTAAAGTATAAACATGAGTTTTATAATCATATTTATTTCAAGCGTTCCGGAGGCCACCCGGCGAGAGACGCCGGCCATCACACACGGCGATGAAGCGGCCTTGGAAAGCCTCAACCCGGCGTGTAATCGATCGGGAGATTGAACGATATGCTGCTCTTGCCGATGCTGGCAGGGATCGAAGGGAACGGTGCCGCGCGGCGCACGGTGTCGAGCGCCGCCTCGTCGAGAATCGACGACCCGGAACTTCCACTCAGCCGCAGGCCGGAAAGCCCACCATCGGCCTGGACAACAAAGCTTACGGTTGCAACGCCGGTTACCCCCTGGCGCCGCGCCTGGGAAGGATACTTGCGCTTCTTGCTGATCTTGTTGCGAACCTTGCCCTTGTAATTGTCGAAGGACGCATTGCCCTCGGCGCTCGCCTCCTTGCCCTGCCCGGAAGCCGTTGCAGCCTTGGCGTTTTCCACGCCGTCGGCCTTGCCCTTGACCTGGCTTTGCGCTTGCTCGCCCTTGTCGCCCGACTTCTTGCGGGTAACCTTCTTCTTCTTGACCGGATCCTTCTTCGGTTCGGGCTTTTCGACCTTCTCCTTCTTCGGCTCCTCGATCTCCGGCTTCTCTTCCGGCACGACGGTCTCGATCGGGGCAACGCTGGCCGTGACCATCGCTTCTGCAACCTGCAGCGTGGGAACCTCTTCCGCCGGCAGGATCACGTCTGCTTCCGTGGCGACCAGGTCGTGCGGCTGCTCGGCCACGATCTCGGGCGTGGTCGACGTCACCTCCTCGACCGGCTCTATCTCCTCCGGCTTCAGCTCGTCGGGCGTGTCTTCGGTCGGCTCAACGATTTCGGAAGGGTCCCCGGCCTGCAGCGTTTCGTCGAAGGCATCGCCGAGAAGGGCGACTTCCGTCGCCACGCCGCCCATCACGAAGGCCGGCTCGTCTTTCGGTTCGGACGGTGCAAACAACATAGCCCCGCTGGCATGCGCCACGAGGGAGAACGCGATCGCGCCGATCCATTTGATGGTGTGCTTCATCCTAGCCTAACTTTCGCCGCGAGCCGCGACGCAAACGCAGTACCCAACGCGAAAACCGATCTCAGCCCTTGAGTTCGACCGCGGACTTCGAGCCGGTCTTCAGGCACTTCATGCAGGCATCGCCCTGGACGCCGTCGCCGACGCAGGCGGGCGCGTCATTGATCAGCAGGCTCTTCACCGCTTCGCAATTCGTGCCGGGAAGATCGAATTGCCGAACCTTGGTCTTGCCTGCGGGCAGATCGCGGAAGTCGAGCACCGCCATGCGCTCGACCAGTCCCTTCTGGTCGAAGATTACGAACTCGAAGGAAACCTTGCTCAACGACTGAGCGAATTCGTTTCCAGCGACGAATGTCAGCTTGCAACCCTTCTGCGACGGCGCGATCTCGTTGAGCTCGATGTTGAGCGCGCCGGCGGACGCAGCGTCCTGAGCGCCGGCACCGCTTGCTGCAAGCGCCAATGCGAAGGCCACGGGAACAACCATACGGGAAAGGTGCATCATTCTAATACCACTCACGATCGGCGCTCCGAAGCTCGGAACGTTGAAGTCGTCGCCATCTATCCACAAGCGCGGAGCATCTTAAGTTGAGTGTGGCGATCCGGTATTGCGTCCATAAAGAAATATGAGTAATGAAGTCAAGATAGCAAACGCATTGCGCGGCAGGAAATGCGGGAAAGACACCGCCTCCCGCCATCTAGAGACGACCGAACCGTGGCAGCCGACGACACCGATCATGCGCGACTTTCGCAACCTGCGGCCTTAGCGCAGCGTGTCCAGCGGATCGTCGAGAGCCGCGACCTTTTTCGCGGCGAAAGCGAGATCCTCATTTCCCACGACGGGGCGATCTACCGCATGAAGATCACCCGCCAAGGCAAACTGATCCTGAACAAATAGGCAAATGACAATGACCGAGAGCCTCCGCCCTACCCCGTCCGAAATCCGTGCCTACCGCGCTGAAAACCCGAAAATGCGCGAGCGCGACATCGCGGCTCAGCTTGGCGTTTCGGAAGCAGCCCTCGTGGCCGCAGAATGTGGTTTGACCGCGGTGCGCATCGACGCGGATGCCAACCGCTTCCTGCTGCGCGCCGAGGAGCTGGGCGAGGTCATGGCGCTGACCCGCAACGAGAGCGCCGTTCACGAAAAGATCGGCGTCTACGAAAAGATCACGACCGGCGAGATGGCCAGCATCGTGCTCGGCGAGCAGATCGACCTGCGCGTCTTCCCGAGCGCATGGGCGCATGCCTTTGCCGTGACCAAGACCGACGACAGCGGCGAAGCACGCAAGAGCCTGCAGTTCTTCGACAAATGGGGCAATGCCGTGCACAAGCTGCACCTGCGCCCGACGTCGAATCTTGCGGCCTACGACAAGATCGTCGAAGACTTCCGTCTCGACGACCAGTCGCAGACCTTTGTCGCCGACGCCAGCACACCGGCTGCCGATGACAAGCAGGAAAGCGTCGTCGACGTTACCGAACTACGCGACCGCTGGGCCAAGATGACCGACACGCATCAGTTCCACGGCCTGCTGCGCAAGCTGAAGATCGGTCGCCGTCAGGCGCTGCAGCATATTGGTGACGACTTTGCATGGCGTCTCGAGCCGTCAAGCGTCGAGACGATGATGCGCGCCAGCGCCGAGATCGAACTGCCGATCATGTGCTTCGTCGGCAACCGCGGCATGATCCAGATCCATTCCGGCCCGATCGCCAAGATCGCTCCGATGGGCCCTTGGCTCAACGTCATGGACCCGACCTTCCATCTTCACCTGCGCACCGATCACATTGCCGAGCTTTGGGCCGTGCGCAAGCCGACGGTCGATGGTCACGTCACCTCGATCGAGGCGCTCGATGCCAAGGGCGAGATGATCATCCAGTTCTTCGGCAAGCGTAAGGAAGGTTTTGCCGAGCGTCCCGAATGGCGCGATATCGCCGAAGGCCTGGCGCGCCTCAACACCACCGTCGCAGCTTAAGGACAGTGTGATGATCAACGGTCTCGACTTCCGCCGCCTTCGCCGCTGGGAGCTGGCCCTGGCCGCATTTGCGGTTTCGGCTCCTTTCCTGCTGCCCGCCGTGGCGCCGGGGGCGCCGTCGTTCATCCGTCCGGCAATGGCGCAGAGCATAGAGCAGCCGGACGTCTCGCGCGTCGTTTCGGTCGGCGGCGCGATTACCGAGATCATCTACGCGCTTGGCGAGGAAGGCCGATTGGTCGGCCGCGACTCGACGAGCACCTATCCGGAAGCGGCAACCAAGCTGCCTGATATCGGCTACATGCGCCAGCTCGCTCCGGAAGGCATCATCGCGGTCAATCCGAGCGCCATCATCGCCATCGAAGGCAGCGGCCCACCGGAGGCGCTTGCCGTCCTGAAGGAGGCCAACATCGCCTTTACCAGCGTGCCGGAAACCTTCGACAAGGACAGCATCCCGGCCAAGATCCGCTCGGTCGGCGCCTTCCTCAATGTGCCTGACAAGGCCGAAGCGCTGGCAAAGTCGGTGGAAGCCGATCTTGCCGCGGCCATCGCCGATGGCGCCAAGCGTCCGGAAAGCGAACGCAAACGCGTTCTTTTCGTGCTCAGCACCCAGGGCGGCAAGATCATGGCTTCGGGCACCGGCACCGCCGCCAACGGCATCATCGAGCTTTCCGGCGCGATCAACGCCGCCGGAAAGTTCCCCGGCTACAAGGCCCTGACCGACGAGGCGATCATCGAAGCCAAGCCCGACGTCATCCTGATGATGGATCGCGGCGGCGAGCACAGCGCCAAGGCGGACGAACTTTTCGCCCTGCCGTCGCTGAGCCTGACGCCTGCCGCCAAAAACAAGGCGCTGATCCGCATGGACGGCCTGCACCTGCTCGGTTTCGGCCCGCGCACGGCAGGCGCCATCCGCGAGCTCAATGCCGCAATCTACGGAAAGAAGACCAATGCCTCGCAGTGAGGCATTGGACCGGGGCATGCGCCTGACGGCCCTCGCCGCCGATATCCGGGCCGAATGGCGGTCCGGCAATCGTGCGCGGCTGGCCCGCGTCATCATTGCGCTGCTCGTCGTTTTTGCGGCGGCAACCTTCGTCGGTTCGATCATGACCGGCGCTGCCGATGCTTCGCTGTCCAACGTCGTGCGCTGGCTCCTGGGCACCAACGACGCGGACCAGGTCCTGAGCGTTCGCGACCGTATCATCATTCTCGACATCCGGCTGCCGCGCGCCGTGCTCGGCATGCTCGTTGGAGCATCGCTCGCCGTCTCCGGCGTCGTCATGCAGGGGCTGTTCCGCAATCCGCTGGCCGATCCCGGCCTTGTCGGCGTTTCCTCCGGTGCAAGTCTTGGCGCCGTCCTGCTGATCGTGCTCGGCTCTGCGGTGTTCGGGCCGCTGTTTGCGCTCTTCGGCTTTTATGCCTTGCCGGTTGCGGCCTTCATCGGCGGCCTCGTCACCACGCTTCTGCTCTACCGGATCGCCACGCGCGGCGGCCAGACGTCGGTTGCGACGCTGCTTCTCGCGGGCATTGCGCTCGGTGCACTGACCGGCGCATTCACCGGCGTGCTGATCTTCATGGCCGACGACAAGCAGCTGCGCGACGTCACCTTCTGGGGCCTCGGCTCGCTTGCCGGCGCCAATTGGACGAAGATCGCCGCGGCAGCACCGATCATCCTTCTGTCGCTGGCCGTCACGCCCTTCCTGTCACGCGGTCTCAACGCCATCACGCTCGGCGAAGCGGCCGCGTTCCACATGGGCATTCCAGTGCAGCGAATGAAGAACATCGCCATAGTCAGCGTCGCCGCGGCAACCGGCGCGTCGGTGGCGGTCAGCGGCGGCATCGGTTTCGTCGGCATCGTCGTGCCGCATTTGCTGCGCCTCGTTATCGGCCCGGATCACCGCTACCTCGTGCCGGCATCGGCGCTGCTCGGCGGAACCTTGCTGATCCTGGCCGATATGATCGCCCGCACCATCGCCTCGCCGGCAGAGCTGCCGATCGGCATCGTCACCGCCTTCATCGGCGCGCCGTTCTTCCTCTGGATCCTGCTGCGCGGCCGCACGAATATGGGACTGTGAGACGAGACCATGATCAAGGTATCCAACCTCTCCGTCCGGCTTGGCGGACGTCAGGTCATCCATGGCGTTTCGCTTGAAGCAGTGCCAGGTGCGCTGACGGCGATCGTCGGGCCGAACGGTTGTGGCAAGACCACGACGTTGAAGGCGATTTCCGGCGAGCTGCCGCCAGAAGGCGGTTCGATCAGCATCAACGGCCGCAATCTCATGGGCCTGAAACCCTGGGAGCTCGCGCTGAGACGCGGGGTGCTGCCGCAATCCACCGTGATTTCGTTTCCTTTCACGGTGCGCGAAGTGGTGCGGCTTGGCCTGGCCTCGGGCGCGACCTCCGATGCCAAGGCCAATGACCGCATTGCCGCCGATGCGCTCGAGGCTGTCGATCTCGGCGGCTTTGCCGGGCGCTTCTATCAGGAGCTTTCGGGCGGCGAACAGCAGCGCGTCCAACTTGCCCGCGTCCTCTGTCAGATTTCCGACCCGGTCGCCGATGGCGAACCGCGTTACCTCTTACTCGACGAGCCAGTCTCGAGCCTCGATATCCGCCATCAGCTGACGATCATGCAGCTTGCGCGCCGATTCTGCGAGCGGGGCGGCGGCGTCATCGCCGTCATGCATGACCTCAACCTGACGGCGATGTTCGCCGACCGGATGATCATGATGAAAGCCGGCAAGATCCGAGCAAGCGGCGCTCCGCGCGATGTGCTCACCGACGAGACGATGGAAGCGGTGTTCGGCTGCCGCATGCAGGTCAGCGCCATGCCGGCCGCCGGCGTGCCCTTCGTGTTGCCGCAGACGGCGACGCTCTAGCGGCGACGGTGGCAAATCGCGCCAACTTCAAGATTTATCGAAACAATTTGCGCACTCGTGCGTTGTCCTTCCTGAAGTGCCGGCCGTGGCGATGAGCTTGCCATGCCGGTTCGAGCAGATCACGCCGGTCGCCCTTGGCCGGCGTTGCAGCGAAAGGGAGACCAGTCATGGCTTCAGGCCTCTTCTCAGGTTCCAGTTCCCGGTCGAGCAAGCGCAACGGCGCGCTCAAGGACATTTCGATCGAAGACCAGCTCAGCGAACTGCGCAGCGACATGGCGGCACTCGTCGCGTTGCTTGCCGACCGCAGTGCCGACGCGTCGAAACAGGCACGCAGCAAGGCACATGATGCGCGCGACCAGGCGGAAGCCGGCCTTCAGGACCTGCTCGCAAGCGGCGAGGAATTGTTGGGCGACCTGCGCGATCGTTACGCGGGCACGGAAAAGCAGCTTCGCAACGCGGTGCGCGAACACCCGTTCGCAACACTTGGCACGGCGGCTCTCATCGGCCTGATCGCCGCAGCACTTCTGCGGCGCTAGGTGCACGGCAGGCAATCATGGAACGGGGTGGGAACGCCAGCAGCGTCCCACCCGTTTTGACGTGTTACCAGGAGTAAAAAGCGCATGGGACCACTCGGGGCTGCCCTGTCCGCCTTGCTGGCCGCCGACATCGGCGCCACCGCATCACGTTTCAAACGCAACGCAGTCTTGTGCGCCGTCGTTGCCGTGCTGCTTGTCACCGCCTACATCTTCGCACTGATCGCAATCGCGCTTTATCTCAGCGCCGCCTATTCGCCGGTCGTCGCAGCGGCGTCGATAGCCGCAGCCCTCATCCTGACAGCCCTGGTGCTGATCATCGTGATGATCGCCCTGCAAGGGCGGGATAGGCGGCTCGCCGAAGAGCGTCGGCGGCGGTCGATGATGCAAACCAATCTGACCATGCTGGCCGCGGCCAGCATTCTGCGCAAACAGCCGCTGCTCGCGGTCGGCACCGCCCTTGCCATCGGCGCCTTGCTCGGCGCAGGCAAGAAACGCAGGCCGCGGCGGGAACCCTAAAGCGGCAGGCGGATCAGGGCAGTCACCCCGGCCGCCATGTATTCCACCTTCACCGAACTGCCGAGAACCTTGTCGAGGCTGCGCTCGATCAGAATGGAGCCGAAGCCGCGACGCTTCGGTTCGCGCACTGGCGGCCCGCCAACCTCAGTCCAGGTCAGATGCAACACCGCCTCGCCTTCCTCGACGACGTTGCGTGCCGTCAGCACCACCTTGCCGTTCAGTACCGACAGCGAGCCGTATTTCACGGCATTGGTCGCAAGTTCGTGCAGCACGAGCCCCAGGCCGACGGCCTGGTCGGGGCCGAGCAGCACTTCGTCCTTGTGCAATTCGATCTGGTCCGCATAGACGCTGACATGTGGCATCAGTTGCTTGGAAATCAGGTCCGCAAGCCGGATCGTGCCCCACTCGTGGTCGGAAAGCAGACCATGCGCCTCCGAGATTGCCTGAAGTCTTCCGGCAAAAGCGGTCATGAATTCGGCGGGATCGCTGGTCTGGCGCAGGGTCTGGCGGGCGAGAGACTGCAGCATCGCCAGCGTATTCTTGACCCGGTGATTGAGTTCCTTGAGCAACAGCCGCGTCCGCTGAACCGATGCCTGCTGGTCGGTGACATCGATGGTGACGCCGATGAAGGTCAGCGGATTTCCTTTGCTGTCCCGATCATGCACTCGCCCGCGACCAAGCAGCCAGCGGCCGGTGTTACCGACCCGGAACATGCCGTCATACTCCTCATCCGCCTTCATTGCCTGGCGAAGCTTGGCGAAGGTCGCGCCACGGTCATCGGAATGAATGGCGCCGAACACTTCCCTGGCGCCGAACGGCCGCTCCGCGGGCAATCCGAACATGCGCATCATGGCGCTGTTGCCGGCGATCATGCCAGACCGGACGTCCCAGAGCCAGCTGCCGATGTTGGCCGCTTCCAGCGCCATCGCGTGGCGCTGTTCCTCGCGGGAAAGCGCCGCCTCCTTGATCGCGCGGCGGCGAGCCTCGTCTTTCAACTTGAAAAGCGTGGCGGCCAGATCGGCCAGCCGGCGCAATTGTTCCATCAGATACGGCGCGATCTCCTTGCGCGGCACGACATCCAGCACGCAAACCGTGCCGATCGGCTGGCCATCGAGAATGATCGACGCGCCGGCGTAAAAGCGCAGGAAGGGCGCGCCGGCGGGCCGCGGCCGATTGCGAAAGCGCAGATCGACGGAGGCGTCGAGAACAACAAGGCCGACGCTGTCAGCATCGGCGGCGGCGTGTATGCAGAACGAATCTTCCGACGACGCCCGCGTCTCCGTTGTGCCGACGGCAGCCTTGAACCATTGCCACTCTCGATCGAGAAGGCTCACGAGCGCGATCGGCGCGTCGAAGAGGCCTGCGGCGATTTCGGCAATGCCGTCGAAGTCCGCGTCGGGCACCGCCATGTCGGGCACCGTCGCATGCAGCACACTCAGGCGCTCAGGGACGTCGAGCAACGATGTGGCCGGCGGGGCGGTTTTTTCTTCTCTTTTTTCGCGCATCCCGCCTCAACTCCAAGCTGCCGCATCCGTCGGCCGGCGCCGATTGCTATCTGCACACGGCGCTTGTCTGCGGAGGCGTTCAGGCCGCCAGTGAAAGCAGGGCTGCTCTCGATTTGCAACGCCCTGGCAGCCAAAAACGCTTTCGGATCAGGAAACGAATGCCCGTGACGTAATGGGGGCGGACGTCTCGTCCGGACCGTAGTCGTTCTCACCCTGCACCTGGAGGATATCCTGAAGGCGCTGGCGGGCGCGGTTCACCCGGCTCTTGATCGTACCGAGGGCGCAGCCGCAGATCGTCGCCGCCTCCTCGTAGGAAAAGCCCGACGCACCGACGAGAATGATCGCCTCGCGCTGATCCGGCGGCAGCATCTCCAGCGCCCGCCGGAAATCCTGCAGATCGAGTGAACCATATTGCTCCGGATGGTGGGCCAGCGATTCGGTGAAATGGCCGTCGCTGTCCTGCACCTCGCGTCCGCGCTTGCGCATCTGGCTGTAAAGCTCGTTGCGCAGGATCGTGAACAGCCAAGCCTTCATGTTGGTGCCCATCTGGAAATGGTCCTGCTTGGCCCAGGCTTTCATGATCGTGTCCTGGACAAGATCATCGGCCCGGTCATGGCGACCGATGAGGGACATGGCAAAGGCACGAAGGCTCGGCAGAGCGGCGAGCATCTCTCGCTTGAAATCATTCTTTTCCGACGACATTCCGGCGTTCACTCCCTTCCCTGCAGAACCGCCTGCTGCTCGGCTGCGTCGAGTTTCTCCAGAAGATCGAGAAAACGTGAGGGTATCGCTTCTTCCTGGACGGACTGGTAGAGCGCCTTCAGCTTGGCCGCAATCTGCGCGTTCGGGTCTTCGGTCCATGAGGTCGTACCGGAAGTGCGCCCCGCCCCTGTTTTATACTTCATTGTCAATATGTCGCCTTGTGGTGTTCATTACCGCCTTAACGCGTCTGAAAAATGAAATGTTCCCTCCCGGAACTTTTTTTTGCGTGAAACGTTTTGGCGACGTCACTGCAAGAAATATTCTCGAGGGAGTGCCCAATGACATTGTCCACACGGATCGCGCCGCTGCTGCCCTATCTGCGCCGCTACTCGCGCGCATTGACCGGCTCGCAGACATCCGGCGACGCCTATGTGGCCGCCGTGCTTGAGGCCCTGATTGCCGATACCTCCATTTTCCCGGAGGCCCGCAATGACCGGGTCTCGCTGTTCCGCCTCTATACGTCGCTCTTCGGCTCCTCTTCGGTGCTGGTTCCCGAACCGGTTTCGCCCTTTGCCTGGGAGCAACGCGCCTCGGTCAATCTGGCAAACGTGTCGCCGCTTGCCCGGCAGGCTTTCCTTCTCGTCTCGGTCGAAGGTTTCCGGCCCGAGGAAGCCAGCGAAATCCTTGACGTCAGCGACGACAAGGTCGGCGCCCTTCTCGACCGCGCCTCTCAGGAAATCTCGCGACAGGTCGCAACCGATATCATGATCATCGAGGACGAACCGCTGATTGCCATCGATATCGAAAACATGGTCGAGAGCCTCGGCCACCGTGTCACCGGCATCGCCCGCACCCACGACGAGGCGATTGCGCTTTACAAGAAGACCCGGCCGAGCATGGTGCTTGCCGATATCCAGCTTGCCGACGGCAGCTCCGGCATCGACGCGGTCAACGACATTCTGAAGACCAGCGCTATCCCGGTGATCTTCATCACCGCATTCCCCGAGAGGTTGCTGACCGGCGAACGTCCCGAGCCGACCTTCCTGGTCACCAAGCCTTTCAATCCTGACATGGTGAAGGCACTGATCAGCCAGGCGCTGTTCTTCAACGAGTCGACGAAGGCCGCAGCCTGATCATCGACACAGCCTTTATCGCCGGCGGCCTCGGTCGCCGGCTTTCGTTTGTCTGCTGACTGCTTGTTTCAGCCGGCACACCCGGCAATGAAAGGGCTAAAAAACAAAACAGCCAGTGCCGAGGGAAGGCACTGGCTGACATTTTTCAACTCACCGGGGAAGTGAGTTGTAGACCGGCGGCTTGCCTCCGGCGCCACATTGGGGGCGATGCGCGCCACCGTCCGGTCTCCAATAAAATGCGTGACGCAGGCAAAGGTTCCCGGCAGTCTGCGTTGCGTTCGATTTTTTATTGGAGTGCGTCGAGCTCGTCCCGATGACGATAAAGTGCAAGGAAGCGGCGGTAGTCACCGTCGTAGATTTCGCGCATGGCGGCGTTCGGCAACTGCTCTCGCCCGCCGGACGCCATGGCAGCGCCGGCCGCACCGAGATCGACGTGAACCTGACCGGCAACCGCCGCCGCCATCGCCGTGCCGAGCAGCACAGCGTCAGGCGCATCGGGTGCAACGACCCGGCACCCCGTGACATCGCAATAAAGCTCCATCAGAAGCGCATTGCGAACGTGGCCGCCGGTGACGTGAAGCGTGTCGAGTTCGTAGCCGACCTCACGCATCGTCTCGAGGATATGGCGGATACCGAGCGCGATCGCCACGCAGGTGCGCCAATAGAGCCGGCACAGCGCATCGAACGACGAATCGAGCGGCAGACCGCTGATGACGCCGAGCCCATGCGGATCGGCAAGCGGCGAACGATTGCCATGGAAATCCGGCAACACATGCAGCCGCTCTGCAAATTGCGCTCCGTGCAGGGCGCGCAATTCCTGGACACGTGCAATGATCCGGCCGTGGGTCTCGGTCGTCGGCTCCAATCCGCCGCCATGGACCCGCACAATGTGATCGAGCAGGGCGCCGGTTGCCGATTGGCCTCCCTCGATCAGCCAGGCCCCGGGCAGCACCGCTTCGAAATACGGCCCCCACATGCCGAAGCCAGGCTTCATGTCCTTGGAGAAGGCGACGATGCAGCTGGAGGTTCCGGCGATCAGCGCGAGCTGCCGCTCGAGCTTTTCCGGTTTTCCGGCAAAGCCGCCGAGCACGCCGAGCGCGCCGGCATAGGCATCGATCAATCCCGGCGCCACCTGGCAACCGGTATCAAGGCCGAGCTCTGCGGCAGCCTTCGCGGACAGGCCGCCGACCGAGCTTGCGACCGGCAGCGTTTCCTCCGGCAATCCGCCCCGCGTCAGCAGATCTTCAAGGCCGATCCGCACAAGATAGTCCGCCTGCCAGCCGCGCTGTTCATGGGCGAGATAATTCCATTTCGCGGTCAGCGTGCAGCGCGAGCGCGCCGCACTACCCGTCGCCCGCCAGGACAAATAGTCGGCAAGATCGAAGAAAAAGCCCGCCTTCTCCCACTGCGCCGGCAGGTTCCGCTTCAGCCACATCAGCTTCGGCATCTCCATCTCCGGCGACATGACGCGGCCGGAGAAATCGAGAACCGGGTGTTCGGTGGCGGTGCAGAAATCGGCTTCCGCCAGCGCCCGATGATCGAGCCAGACGATCGTGTCCCAGCGCGCCTCGCCCTTTCGATTGACGGAAAGCGGCGCACCGTCCCGGTCGCGAACCACGAGCGAACAGGTCGCGTCGAAACCGATGGAGGCAACGCTTTCGGGGGCGATGCCGGCCTTGTCTCTGGCAGCCCTCACCGAGCCGCAGACAGCCCTCCAGATATCTTCCGAATCGTGTTCGGCATGATTTTCCTCCGGCCGGTTCATGGCGATCGGCAGGTCGGCGCGCGCCAACAGCCTGCCATTCCGGTCGAAGATACCGGCGCGGGCGCTGCCGGTGCCGACATCGACCGCAACGACGAATTCACGCATCAATGGAGGTCCCCGTCCCTGTTATTGGCGGACAAACTGTAACAATTCGCCCATGTCGTCAAACAGCACGTCGGGGCCGAGGTCGGCCAGTGTCTGTCGGTGACGCTCGCTGCGCGCATGTCCGCCACCGGCGAAGGCAAAAGCCCGCATGCCGGCGGCATGCGCCGCCTCGATGCCGGCCGGACTGTCTTCGACGACGATACAGTCCTTGGGCGCGTAGCCCATCTCCCGGCTTGCCAGCAGAAACAGGTCGGGCGCCGGCTTGCCATGTTTGACCATCGTTGCAGAGAAGATATTCGGCTCGAAAAGATCGATCAGGCCGGTGACGGTCAGCGACAGCCGGATGCGTTCCGGCTGGCTGGACGAGGCGACGCAACAGGCGACACCAAGCCCTTCGACCGCCTGGCGGATGCCGGCGATCGGCTGCAGCTCCGTGCGGAAACGCTGGTAGAGCCGCGTGCGCATGTCTTCGAGAAAGGCGTCGTCAGTCGCCAGGCCATACTCGTCGTGAAGAATGGCAGACATGCTTTTCAGGCTGCGCCCGAGAAACCTTTCGGTCGCCTCCTCCCTCGTCATCGACACGCCGGCTGCGGCGAGCACGTCCACCAGGACTTCGAGCGAGATCGGTTCACTGTCGACCAGCACGCCGTCGCAATCGAAAATCACCAGCCTGGACGCGCCGTCCGCCATAACACCCTAGCCCCCGAGCTTACCGTCCAGATAAAGCTGGAGCGTAGCGCGCGTACCCTTTTCCCAAAGGGTTTTCAATACTTGGGCGAAACGCCTGCGGAAAAGATCGGACTGCGCGACCGCGCCAAAAATGTCCGACAGCGCCAGAAAGGCCATCGGATCCTGTTTGGCGGCAACGGCTGCCGCCTGAAGCCTATCGGCGTTCTGGTCGTTGAAGACGATCTGCCTGCCGCTGTCGGTCGTGCCGGCGGAGTAGCGGCACCAAAGCGCCGACACAAGCGCCAGGCCGACGACATCTTCGCCGCGCGCCAGCCGGTCCGCTGTCGACGGCAGGATGAATTTCGGCTGCCGGTTGGAGCCGTCCTGCGCCAGCCGCGGGATCGTATCGCCGATCTTCGGGTTGGAGAAACGCGTCTCGATCAGCCTGTAATAATCGCCGAGATCGGTGTCCGGCACCGGCGGAATGACGGGAATGATCTCGTCATGTTCAAGTTTGGCGAGGAAGGCACGGATCAGCGGCTCCTCCATCGCCTCGTGGACGAAATGGATGTCGAGCAAGGCGGCGGGATAGGCGATCGCCGCATGGCCGCCATTGAGGATACGGATCTTCATGTGCTCGTAGGGCGCGACATCGGGCACGAACTGCACGCCGACCTTCTCGAGCGCCGGGCGTCCTTGCGGAAAATGATCTTCCAGCACCCATTGCTTGAATTCTTCGCAGAACACCGGCCAGGCGTCCTCGATCTCGTAGTCCGCAGCCACGATGCCGATTTCGCGTGCGCCGGTGGCCGGCGTGATGCGATCCACCATGCCGTTGGGGAAGGCGACATTGGCATCGATCCAGTCGGCGAAATCAGGGTCGAAGAGCCGCGCAAGGCCAGACACCGCCGCGTGCGTCACCTCGCCATTGCCCGGAATGTTGTCGCAGGACATCACCGTGAACGGCGGGACCTGGCTGTCGCGACGGGCCTTCATCCCGGCGACGATCAGGCCGAAAACCGTCTTCGGCGAAGCCGGATTTTGGGCGTCGTCGACGATGGCTGGGTGGGTCTGATTGAAGACGCCGGAGGCCGGGTCGATGAAATAGCCGCCCTCGGTGATCGTCAGCGAAACGATGCGGATCGCCGGATCGGCAAGCTTCGCAACGATGCCGGCGACATCCCCGGGCTTCAGGTAGTCGATCATCGCGCCGGTGACATGCGCGCCGGTGCGGTTGTTGTCCTGCTCGACAACCGTCGTCAGGAAATCCTGTGCCTCAAGCTTGGCTCGCATCTGTTCGTCGGAGAGCAGCACACCTGCGCCGATGATCGCCCAGTCGTGGTCGTGCCCGGCATTGAAGAGATCGTCGAGATAGACGGCCTGATGGGCACGGTGAAAATTGCCGACACCGAAATGCACAATACCGGCTTTCAGTCCGGCGCGGTCGTAGCTTGGCACGCCGGCCCTGGCCTTCACTGCGTCGAGCGCCGCAAGAGAGAGTTTGGTCGTCATGGTCCCGTTTCCTTATCGAGGCACCGTCCAAAGACTGGCCTCAGCTCATCCAGTTGCCGCCATCGACGTTGTAGGTCTGCGAAACGACGTAATCGCTCTCGGCCGAGGCGAGGAAGATCGCCATCCCGGTGAGATCCTCGGCCGTTCCCATGCGCCCATAGGGCACTTCCTCACCTGCGAGCTTTTTCTTCTCGCCGCGCGGACGGTTCTCGTATTTGGCAAACAGCGCGTCGACGCCGTCCCAGTGCTCGCCGTCGACCACACCGGGCGCGATGGCGTTGACGTTGATGCGATGCTTGATCAGGTTCAGCCCGGCTGACTGGGTCAGGCTGATGACCGCTGCCTTGGTGGCGCAATAGACGGCGACCAGCGCCTCGCCGCGCCGGCCTGCCTGGCTCGCCATATTGATGATCTTGCCGCCCCGGCCCTGCGCGATCATCTGCCTGGCGGCAGCCTGCATCGTGAACAGCGTTCCCGAAACATTGATTGCAAACAGCCGGTCATAGCTTTCGCGGGTGATCTCGACGATCGGTGCGAGATCGAAGAGCGCCGCATTGTTGACGAGAATATCGAGCCCCCCAGCCTCGGCGACGACCGATGCGATCGCCGCATCGATCGAGCCTTGCTGCGTCACGTCCATCTCGACGGCATAGGCGCTCGGGCCGATTTCCGATGCGGTCTCACGCGCCCGCGTCACATTGATGTCGCCAATTGCCACCCTGGCGCCTTCGCGCACATAGGCTTCGGCGAAGGCGCGACCGATACCCCGCGCGGATCCGGTGATCAGCGCGCTTTTCCCGTGAAGACGTTTCATCGAACTGCCAGCCCCTTGTCGTCGAACCTGTGGACACGTTGGGCATCGGGCGTCAGGAACACCCGGTCGCCGTGGGTGACGGCGAAATCGCCGCTGACACGCGCGGTCACCGTACCGATATTGTCGACATTGACATGCAGGAAGGTGTCAGAGCCTAGATGCTCGGCAACGCCGACTGTGCCGCTCCAGGTGCCATTTTCCTTGGAAAGCAGCAGATGCTCGGGCCGGATGCCCATCGTGTGCGCCTGGTAGGCGGCGGCCGGCGTACCGGAAACGAAGTTCATGCGCGGTGAACCGATAAAGCCTGCGACGAAGAGATTGTCCGGCTTGTGGTAAAGGTCGAGTGGCGAGCCGACCTGCTCGATGCGCCCGCGATTGAGCACCACGATCTTGTCGGCCATGGTCATCGCCTCGACCTGGTCGTGGGTAACGTAGACCATGGTCGTCTTCAGATCCTGGTGCAACTGGCTGATCTCCAGCCGCATGTTGACGCGCAGGGCTGCGTCGAGGTTCGACAACGGCTCGTCGAACAGGAACGCCTTCGGCTGGCGCACGATCGCGCGGCCGATGGCGACACGCTGGCGCTGGCCGCCGGAGAGCTGGCGGGGCTTGCGATCGAGATAGTCGGTCAGGTTGAGCACGCGGGCGGCGTCCGACACCTTCCTGTCGATGGCGGCCTTGTCCTCGTTCGCCATCTTCAGCGGAAAGGCGATGTTCGAGCGAACGCTCATATGCGGATAGAGCGCATAGGACTGGAACACCATCGACAGGCCGCGTTGCGCCGGCGGTAGTTCGGTGGCGTTCTTGCCGTCGATGACGATCTCGCCGTCGCTGACATCCTCAAGCCCGGCGATCAGCCTGAGCAGCGTCGATTTTCCGCAGCCCGACGGGCCGACGAAGACCACGAACTCGCCATCGTTGATGTTGAGGTCGATCGACGGGATGACGGCATGGGCGCCGAAGACCTTCGAGACGTTTCTGAGTGTAATGTTTCCCATTGTCGTATCCCTTATTTGACCGCGCCGAAGGTGAGGCCGCGCACGAGCTGCTTCTGCGAGAACCAGCCGAGTATGAGGATGGGGGCGATGGCCATGGTCGAGGCCGCCGAAAGCTTGGCGTAGAACAGGCCTTCGGGGCTCGAATAGGAGGCGATGAAGGCCGTCAGCGGCGCCGCTTTCGCGGCGCTGAGGTTCAGCGTCCAGAACGCCTCGTTCCAGGCGAGGATGATGTTGAGCAAAAGCGTCGAGGCGATGCCGGGGATCGCCATCGGCGTCAGCACATAGATGATCTCCTTGGCGAGCGAGGCGCCGTCCATGCGTGCCGCCTCGAGGATCTCGCCGGGGATCTCCTTGAAGTAGGTGTAGAGCATCCAGATGATGATCGGCAGATTGATCAGCGTCAGCACGATCACCAGCCCGGTGCGGGTATCAAGCAGCCCGGTGTTGCGGAACAACAGGTACATCGGCACCAGTACGCCGACCGATGGCATCATCTTGGTGGAGAGCATCCACATCAGCACGTCCTTGGTGCGCTTGGTCGGCGAGAACGCCATCGCCCAGGCGGACGGAATGGCGATGACGAGGCCGATCAGCGTCGAGCCGAAGGAGACGACGACCGAGTTCATGAAGTGGCGGAAGTAGTTCGAGCGGCTCTGCACTTCGAAGTAGTTCTCCGTCGTCCACTCGAAGAAGAGCAAGGACGGCGGCGAGGCAATCGCCTCGGCCTCGGTCTTGAAGCTCGTCAGGAACGTCCAGAGGATCGGAAAGAAGATCAGGATCCCGATCGTCCAGGCGACGACGGTGATGACCAGTTTGCGTTGGGTGGAGACATTGCGTGCCATGGTTCTCAAGCCTCCAGCGTCTTGCCGATCATGCGCATCAGGAAGAATGCGACGATGTTGGCGAGGATGACTGCGATGATGCCCCCAGCGGACGCGCCGCCCACGTCGAACTGCAGGAGCGCCTGCGCATAGACGAGGAAGGTCAGGTTGGTGCTCTGCGTGCCCGGCCCGCCATTGGTCGTCACCAGGATTTCCGCAAAGACCGAGAGCAGGAAGATCGTCTGAATGAGGATGACGACCGTGATCGCGCGGGAGAGATGCGGCAGGGTCAGATAGATGAAGCGGCTCCAGGCGCTGGCGCCGTCCATCTGGGCTGCTTCCTTCTGCTCCTCATCGAGCGATTGCAGCGCCGTCAAAAGGATCAGCGTCGCAAAGGGCAGCCATTGCCAGGCGACGATGAGGATCACCGACATCAAGGGTGCATTGGCGAGAAAGTCGAAGGGCTGCAGCCCGAAGAGCTTGGCCACCCAGGCAAACAGCCCGTTGACCGGGTTCATGAACATGTTCTTCCACACCAGCGCGGCGACCGTCGGCATGATCAGGAACGGCGCGATCACCAGGATGCGCACGATCCCCTGCCCGAACATCGGCTGGTCCAGAAGAAGCGCCAGCGCGATGCCGCCGACGACGGTGATAAAGAGCACGCCGAGCACGATGGCGAGCGTGTTGAAGATCGCCTGGAAGAAAGCGGGGTCGGTGAGGAAGTAACTGTAGTTCGAAAAGCCCGCGAACTCTTCCATCCCCGGCATCAAAAGGTTGTAGCGCAGGAACGAGAAATAGATTGTCATGGCCAGCGGAACGATCATCCAGGCCAGAAGCAGAAGCACCGAGGGCGCGATCATCAGACGCGCGGCGGAGCGGGTGTGCAAGGTCGCCATGGCGTCCCCCAAATGACGGAATTCAATGCTGTTTCGAGATCGGGTTGGGTCGGCGCGTTCGTGCGCGCGAGCCCCTTGGCTACCTCCGGGAATTACCGGGGCGCCAGCCATTTGCGGCCGGCACCCCGGGCCCTTGGGAGCGCTATTTGATGTAACCGGCCTTGGTCATTTCGCGCTCGGTCAGCTTCTGGGCGCTGGCAAGCGCCTCGTCGACGCTCATCTGGCCGGCAAGCGCCGCCGAGAACTGCTGCCCGACGGCCGTGCCGAGACCCTGGAATTCCGGGATCGCCACGAACTGCACGCCGACATAGGGTACCGGCTTGACGGCCGGGTTCTTCGGGTCGGCAGCGTTGATCGAGTCGAGCGTCATCTTCGCGAATGGCGCCGCCTTCTGGTACTCAGGGTTCGCGTAAAGCGAGGTGCGCGTGCCCGGAGGAACGTTGGCCCAGCCTTCCTTGTCGGCGACGAGCGTCAGATAGTCCTTGCCGGTTGCCCAGGCGATGAACTTCTCGGCCGCGGCCACCTTCTGCGAACCGGCGGGGATGGCGAGGTTCCAGGCCCAGAGCCAGTTACCGCGTTTGCCAAGGCCGGTATCGGGTGCAAGCGCGAAGCCCACCTTGTCGGCGACCGTCGATTCCTTCGGGTTGGTGACGAACGAGGCCGCAACCGTCGCGTCGATCCACATGCCGCACTTGCCGGTCTGGAACAGTGACAGGTTTTCGTTGAAGCCGTTCGAGGATGCGCCGGGCGGTCCGGCGTCGTTCATCAGCTTGACGTAGAAGTCGAGCGCGTTCTTCCATTCCGGCTGGTCGAACTGCGGCTTCCAGTTCTCGTCGAACCAGCGCGCGCCGAAGGCGTTCGCGGTTGCGGTCAGGAAGGCCATGTTCTCGCCCCAGCCCGCCTTGCCGCGCAGGCAGATGCCGTAGACTTCGTTGCCCTTGTCGGTGATCTTGCGCGCCGCGTCGGCGATGAAGTCCCAGGTCGGCGCGTCGGGCATGGTGAGCCCCGCCTTCTCGAACAGGTCCTTGCGGTACATCACCATCGAGCTTTCGCCGTAGAATGGTGCGGCATAAAGCTTGTCGTCGATAGTCAGGCCCGAGCGGATCGCCGGCAACAGGTCGTCGACATCATAGTCGGCGCCGAGATTGTCGAGCGGCAACAGCCAGCCCTGCTTGGCCCAGATCGGCACTTCATAGGTGCCGATGGTCATGATGTCGTACTGGCCGCCTTTGGTGGCGATATCCGTCGTCACGCGCTGGCGCAGCACGTTTTCCTCGAGCGTTACCCACTCGAGCTGGATGTCCGGATTCTTGGACGTGAAAGCATCCGTCAGCTTCTGCATCCGGATCATGTCGCCGTTGTTCACGGTCGCAATGGTCAGCGTTTCTGCTTGGGCCAGACCTGCCAGAGCGACTGCCGAGCATGTGCCCAGCAGGAAAGTTCTCAAATTCATCGACTTCCTCCCAGAAGAAATTGAGCATTTGCCTTGCTCATGAGCAATTACTCACCTATCGCGAAAAAATGTCAATCCGCTTTCGTTGCTGCGCTGCAACCAGAGACGTTACGAAGCTGTTTTGATTGTCGATTTTTTATCAGCAAGCGGCCATATAAACGCCAAAAGGCCGGCGCATGGCCGGCCCTTCCCAAGCTTAATCGCTGCGATCAGGCGTTGAGCAGATAGGCGGCGGTCGCCTCGTCGGTGATAATGCCGTTGATGATCCGCCCCTTGAGCGCGGCCCTCAGCGCCTCGTATTTGCGCCGTCCCTTGGCGATGCCGATCACCGACGCATTGTCGCGGGAGGGTAGCGGAACCGAGGCGACGCGGTCGTTGAAGCTGCCGGCCAGCAATGCGCCGTCGTGGTCGAACATCCAGCCGCAGATTTCCCCGGCGGCGCCGGACCTCGTCAGTTCCCCCATTTCGTCCTGTGACAGAAATCCATCCTGGCAAAGCGGCGCTTCGGGGCCGAGTTCGCCGACGCCGACGAAGGCGACATTGGCCTGCGCCCCGAGCTTCAGCGCCACCTGGACGAGGCTCTGGCTGTGCAGCACCGCGCGTTCTTCCGGCGACGAGGCAAGCACCGGCAACGGCATCGGAAAATGCCGTGCCTTGACCGCATCCGCCATGCTGAAGATGACGTTGTAATAGGCGGCCGAGCCGTCGAGCCTGATATTGCCGGTCAAGGAGACGATGCGGTGCTGCGGACATTCCATCGCCGGCAGCTGGTCAATCGCTGCCTTCAGGGTGCGGCCCGTGCCGATCGCCAGCACCTGCGGCTCCGGTGACTTGAGCCAGCGCTCGATCTCGGCCGCGCCCGCCTCGGCGATGCCGACCGTGGTCGAACTCGATCCGGGATCGCTCGGCACCACGTCGACATGCTTCAGGTCGTATTTTTCACGAAGCCTTTCGGCAGCCTCCAGACATGCGGCGATCGGGTGGTCGAGCCGGACCTTGATCAGGCGTTCGGCCATGGCAAGCGAAACGAGCCGTTGCGCCGATTGGCGCGAGATGCCCATGACCGTGGCGATCTCGTCCTGGGTGCGGCCGGCGACATAGTAGAGCCAACCCGCGCGGGCAGCATCGTCCAGCCTGTTGTTCGCCTCAGCCCTGCGCGCCATGCCTATTCTCCATTCCCCCCGCGATTGCGATGTCTTTGGGTCGAATCAGCCCAAAAACATCGCAATCGCTTCCCCTAAAGCTAGAGCGGGATGCGGGCAGAAAACCGCACACACTTTTCCTCATCCCGCTCCAATTTGCTGCCACTATTTGCCCCGCCCTGTCAAACAGCACCCAAGAACAATGGCTTGGCAGGTCTGCCGCAAAGTCCGGGATCGCAAGGCTTTCCGGTTATTTCGACGTCAAACTTTTACCGTTTGATAAAAAAATAAAGCGTGTTACCGTTCCATCATCCTGAGAAAACATTGGGAGCCAAAAATGGGAACGACGCAATCTGGGATCCTCGGCGGCCGCCTGCCGCTCGCGGACTACGAAACCAATTTCTCCGACCTCCATCCAGCCCTCGACAGGCACGAGGCATTGGTCGCATCCGACCGCTGTTACTTCTGTCATGATGCACCCTGCATGACGGCCTGCCCCACCTCCATCGATATCCCGCTGTTCATTCGGCAGATATCGACGGGCAACCCGATCGGCTCGGCCAAGACCATCTTCGACCAGAACATTCTGGGCGGCATGTGCGCCCGCGTCTGTCCCACCGAAACGCTCTGCGAACAGGCCTGCGTGCGCAACACGGCCGAGGAGCGTCCGGTCGAGATCGGCCGCCTGCAGCGCTACGCGACCGACATCGCGATGAAGGAGAACAAGCAGTTCTACACCCGCGCTGCGACCTCCGGCCGGAGGGTCGCCGTCGTCGGCGCCGGCCCGGCCGGGCTTGCCTGCGCCCACCGTCTCGCGGTCAAGGGCCACGAAGTCGTGATCTACGACGCCCGCGAGAAATCCGGCGGCCTCAACGAATACGGCATCGCCGCCTACAAATCCGTCGATGATTTCGCGCAGAGCGAAGTCGACTACGTGCTGTCGATCGGCGGCATCGAAGTCCGCCACGGCCAGGCGCTCGGCCGCGACTTCTCGCTTGGCGATCTTACCGAGCAATATGACGCCGTGTTCCTCGGCCTCGGCCTTGCCGGCGTCAACGCGCTGCGCATCGAAGGCGAAAACGCGGAAGGGCTCGACGACGCCGTCGACTTCATCGCCGCCCTTCGCCAGTCGAAGACCAAGGCCGACATTCCCGTCGGTCGCCGGGTCGTCGTTCTCGGCGGCGGCATGACCGCCATCGACGCCGCCGTCCAGGCCAAGCTGCTCGGCGCCGAGGAAGTGACGATCTGTTACCGCCGCGGCAAGGAGCACATGAACGCTTCCGAATTCGAGCAGGATCTGGCGACGTCCAAGGGCGTAACCATCCGCCATTGGCTGCAGCCCAAGCGCATCGCGCTCAAGGACGGCAAGGTCGCCGGCATCGAGCTCGAATACACCACGCTCGTAGATGAAAAGCTGACCACGACGGGGGAAACGGGTATCATTGCCGCCGACCAGATCTTCAAGGCGATCGGTCAGACCTTCGAGGCGTCCGGCCTCGGATCGCTTGCGTTCGAAGCCGGCCGCATCGTCACCGATGCCGAAGGCAAGACCTCAGCTGCCAATGTCTGGGCCGGCGGCGACTGCGTGCTGGGCGGCGAGGACCTGACGGTTTCCGCCGTCGCCATGGGTCGCGATGCCGCAGAAGCGATCAACCGGGCTTTCGCCGCGGCCATGCCGCGCGCGAGTGCCGTTGCATAACGGATCGGGAGGACGGAACAATGGCTGATCTTCGCAACAATTTTGTCGGCATCAAATCCCCGAACCCGTTCTGGCTGGCGTCCGCGCCGCCCACGGACAAGGCCTATAACGTCGAGCGTGCCTTCAAGGCGGGCTGGGGCGGCGTCGTCTGGAAGACGCTCGGCGAGGAAGGGCCGCCTGTCGTCAACGTCAACGGGCCGCGCTACGGCGCGATCTGGGGCGCCGACCGCCGGCTGCTCGGTCTCAACAACATCGAGCTCATCACCGACCGCGATCTTTATGTGAACCTGCGGGAAATGAAGCAGGTCAAGATAAACTGGCCGGACCGGGCCCTGATCGCCTCGATCATGGTGCCCTGCGAGGAAGAGGCGTGGAAGTCGATCCTGCCGCTGGTGGAAGAAACCGGCGCCGACGGCATCGAGCTCAACTTCGGCTGTCCGCACGGCATGTCCGAGCGCGGCATGGGTGCCGCCGTCGGACAGGTGCCGGAATATATCGAGATGGTCGTGCGCTGGTGCAAGCAGTACACGCGCATGCCCGTCATCACCAAGCTGACGCCCAACATCACCGACATCCGTAAGCCGGCGCGCGCCGCCAAAGCCGGCGGCACCGACGCCGTGTCGCTGATCAACACGATCAACTCGATCGTCTCCGTCGATCTCGACAACTTCGCCCCGAACCCGACGGTCGGCGGCAAGGGCACCCATGGCGGCTATTGCGGCCCGGCGGTCAAGCCGATCGCGCTCAACATGGTCGCCGAAATCGCCCGCGATCCCGAGACCTACGGCCTGCCGATCTCCGGCATCGGTGGCATCACCACCTGGCGCGATGCGGCCGAGTTCCTGGTGCTTGGCGCCGGCAACGTGCAGGTCTGCACCGCGGCGATGACCTACGGCTTCAAGATCGTCCAGGAAATGATCTCCGGCCTGTCGGACTGGATGGATGCCAAGGGTCACCGCAACCTCGACGACATCACCGGCCGCGCCGTGCCGAATGTCACCGACTGGCAGTACCTCAACCTCAACTACGTCGCCAAGGCCAAGATCGATCAGGATTCCTGCATCAAGTGCGGCCGCTGTCACATCGCCTGCGAGGACACCTCTCACCAGGCGATCACCCAGTTCGTCAACGGCGTGCGCCACTTCGAGGTGATGGACGACGAGTGCGTCGGCTGCAATCTCTGCGTCAGCGTCTGTCCCGTCGAGAACTGCATCACCATGGAAGAGCTGCCGGCAGGTGCCATTGACCAGCGCACCGGCAAGCCGGTCGATCCGAACTACGCCAACTGGACGACCCATCCCAACAACCCGATGGCCCGCCAGGCCGCGGAATGACCGAAACCGACGCCGCCGGATCGTTGTCCGGCGGCGGCGGCTCGAAATGATGCCCGATCAGACCTCGACCACCACCTTGCCGAAGGCGCCGCGATTAAGATGCGCCAGCGCCGCGCGGAAATCCTCGAACCGGTAGCGCGCATCGACCACCGGCTTCAGACCGGTTTGATCGACAGCCGCCACCAGATCCTCAAGCGCCCGGCGATGGCCGACGCCGATGCCCTGAATGACAGGCGACTTCAACAGCACCGGCGGCACCGGCGCCGAGATTTCGGCGCCTTCGAGCACGCCGATGACCGAGATCCGGCCCTGCACCGCCACCGCCTGCAACGACCGGCTGAGATTGGCGCCACCGGCAAGCTCCAGGATATGATCGGCGCCGTGATCGCCGGTGATCTCAAGAACACGCTCTACCCAGTCTTCGTTGACGCGGTCGATGCCATGGTCGGCGCCGAGTTCGAGGGCGCGCTTGAGCTTGTCGCGGCTTGCCGACGTCACGATGACTTCGGCCCCATGCGCCTTGGCGATCTGCAGCCCGAACAGCGAGACACCGCCCGTCCCCTGCACGACGACGCGGTCACCCGCCTTCGGGCGTCCCTTCTCGACCAGCGCAAACCAGGCCGTCACACCGGCGCAGGGCAACGTGCTCGCCTCCCCGTCGTCGAGGCTCTTTGGCGCCTGCACGAACCAGTCCTCAGGGAATGCGACATATTCGGAAGCGACACCCGGGTTGAGGCCGCCGAGTGCAAACGACGTTGGCCGGCGGGCAGTCCCCGGTTTTTGACCGTCGATCCAGGAGGGGTCGAAGACGGAAATGACGCGATCGCCAGGCTGGAAACGCGTCACGTCGCTGCCGACCGCCTCGACCACGCCCGCCATGTCGGAACCCGGCACGAAGGGGAAGACGAGCGGCATGCCCATGCCGTCTTCCAGCACCAGCTTGTCGCGAAAGTTGAGCGACACGGCGGTGGTGCGAACCAGCACCTCGCCCGGCCCCGCCTGCGGAACGGGCCGCTCATTAAGCTTCAGGTTCTGTGCGCCGAATGTATCGATCGTCCATTCCTTCATCAGTCTTGCCACGGTCTTTCCTTTCATCGGATTGATCTGATGAAGAAAGCATAGCGTTGAAATTATCTCTCCAGTTGCGATATGATTTCGTCATATTGGTTCCCTGAAGGATACAAATATGAGCTACCTGAACGGCGTTTCGGTATTCGTGGAGGCGGCCGACGCGGGCGGTTTTTCCGCAGCTGCCGAGAGGCTCAACCTGTCGCGCTCCGCCGTCGGCAAGACGGTTGCCAAGCTGGAACAAAGGCTGGGCGTTCGCCTGTTTCATCGCACCACCCGCACCCAGAGTCTCACCGACGAGGGTCAGTTGTTCTACGAAAACTGCCTGAGGGCGCTCAGCGAAATCAGGGCCGGCGAGGCCCTGCTGGAGTCCGGCAAGCAGGAAATCCAGGGACGTCTGCGCCTGTCGATGCCCGTGCATTTCGGCCGTCAATGCGTCATGCCGCTGCTGTCGGAGCTACTCTCCCAGCATCCGCGGCTGGAGTTCGACCTCAACTTCAGCGATCGCAATGTCGACCTCGTCGAGGACGGCTTCGATCTCGCCATCCGCACCGGCCCGCTTCGGGGTGAGCCCGAACTTATGATGCGCAAGATCGCCGACCAGCGCATGACCGTGTGCGCCTCTCCCGCCTATATCGAGGCGAACGGGGCGCCGGAGACGATCGAAGATCTGATGAGACATCAGGCGATCCTCTATCGGCGCAGCGGGCAGCCGCTCGCCTGGTCCTTTCCGGCAAAGGCCGGCCAGACGCAGGCCATCACGCCGCCGTCGCGACTGCGGCTCGACGACCTGACGTCGATCGCCGATGCGGCGACCGACGGTTTCGGCATCGCCTGGATGCCCTGCTGGCTTGTGGGCAACCGCATCGCCTCCGGCTCGCTCGTGCGCATACTGGCCGATGCGCCCGCCCTCTCCTATGGCACCTATGTCGTCTGGCCGAAAACCCAGTACATGCCGCCAAAGCTGCGCCTGCTCATCGATACGCTTGCCGCACACCTGCCGCCCATGATGGAATGACCCTAACGGCTGCCTCCGTTGTGAGCGTGGCCGACCAACGCTTAAGTCAGGGAGGCAATCGACATGCAGAAAGTAGCAGGCATCGGCGGGCTCTTCTTCCGCAGCGACGATCCGGACGGGCTGGCAGCCTGGTACCAAACCCATCTCGGCATCGACCGCGTGCCGTCGAGCTACGACGACACCTGCTGGCAGCAGCGCGCCGGCAGCACGGTCTTCGCCCCGTTCAAGCGCGACAGCGACTATTTCGGCCGCAGCGAGCAGATGTGGATGTTGAACTTTCGTGTCGACGATCTCGACGCCATGGCGGAGCAACTTCGCGCCGCGGGCATCGCGGTGACGATCGATCCGCAAACCTATCCGAATGGCCGCTTCGCCAGGCTTCACGACCCCGAGGGCAACCCGATCGAGCTCTGGCAGCCGAACCCCTCCGAATAGCGCCGGCCGCCTCTAACGCGCAAGACACGAAAACGAAACAGATTGTGTAGAAAAGGTAAGTTGTCGGCGTATGTGATCTGGATAATAAAGGGGGAAATAACCGAAGCCGGTGTTTCGCCGGCAGAGCTGGGCTCGCTATTTGACGATCATTTCCGCCCATAGACGCAAGCGCATACACCTCGTTTCCGGGGCAGTGCTTGGTACGTTCATCCTTGCCCATTTTCTCAACCATTCGCTCGGGCTGATCTCCATCGAGGCCATGGAGGCCGGCCGCACGGTCTTCAACGCCGTCTGGCACAGCGTGCCCGGCACGGTCCTGCTCTATGGCGCGCTGCTGGCGCATTTCGCCATGGCGCTCGATAGCCTCTATCGCCGCCAGACACTGCGCATGCCGATGCGAGAGGCGCTCAAAATCGTCTTCGGCCTCAGCCTGCCGTTCTTGCTGATGGGCCACGTGACCGCCGCGCGGATCGAACCGCTGCTCACCGGTGTAGAGGCCGATTATCCCAGCATGCTGCGGGCGCTCTGGTCCAGCTGGACCAACGCCAGCCGCCAGTCACTCGCCTTGCTGCTTGCCTGGAGCCATGGCTGTCTCGGTGCCTGGTTCTGGATGCGCGGACGGACCTGGTTTCCGCGCTACGAGATCCTGCTCTATACGATCGCGATCCTCGTGCCGATCTTCGCGCTTCTCGGCTTCTTCAGCGGCGCCCGCTCGCTCGAGCGCGTCTATGCGGAGCATGGCGGCTACGGCGACACCGCTCAGGTCAAGCCACCCTACGACGTCGACCTGCTCGAAAACATCCGGCTCGGTCTTTATCTCGGCTTTGCCGGCCTGATCGCCGGCACCTTCGCCTTGCGTGTCCTGCCCAAGGGGGGCCGCATCCGCGTGCGTTATCCCGATGGCCGCGTTGCGACCGTCAATCTCGGCTTCAGCGTGCTGGAGGCAAGCCGCGCCGCCGGCATCCCGCATGTCTCGGTCTGCGGCGGCCGCGGCCGCTGCTCCACTTGCCGCGTGCGCGTGATCCAGGGCCTCGAAGGCCAGCCGGAGCCCGAAGATGCCGAGCTGACGACGCTGACGCGGATCGGCGCTCCCGACAATGTCCGCCTTGCCTGCCAGTTCCGCCCGATCCACAACGTCACCGTCGTTCCTATCCTCGATACCGACAGCATCGGCATCAAGAAGCAGCTGGTACGCCAGGATGGCGAAGGCCGCGAGCGGCGCATCGCCGTGCTCTTCTGCGACCTGCGCGGCTTTACCAGCATCGCCGAGCACAAGCTGCCCTTCGATACCGTCTTCCTCCTGAACCGCTATTTCGAGATGGTCGGCGAAGCGGTGGAAGACTCGGGCGGCGTCATCGACAAGTTCATCGGCGACGGTGCGCTCGCCATCTTTGGCCTGAAGAACTCCTTTACCGAAGCCTGCCAGCAATCGCTTGCCGCCGCCGCGCGCATCTCCAAGGGCATCGACGCCCTCAACCAGACCTTCCACGGCGAGCTCGACGAGCCGCTGCGGATCGCGATCGGCATGCATGCCGGCCCCGCCATCATCGGCGAGATCGGCTACGGCCAGGCAACGTCGCTGACTGCCGTCGGCGACACGATCAATACGGCAAGCCGGCTGGAAGGCCTTGCCAAGGAGCATGACGCCCAGCTTGCCGTCTCGGCCGAGCTCGTCAACCGCGCCGGCGTGGTGATGGAGGCACACAAACGGCTCGACATCAGCCTTCGCGGGCGCCAGGCGACGCTCGAAACCTGGATCGTCGAGGACGCCGGCGATATCGCCAAGGCCTTGCAACCGTCAGCGGCTCCGGCTTAGGTGCGCGGGCGCACATGCGCCCCCGCCACCTCCAGTTCCGGAAGCAAGCATGAAACAGGACGTCTCGCCGAAAACGGCGCACCAGAGCCACGCCACCGGCGTCGAAAAGCTCAAGGCGCATCTGGCGATGCTGACCTTTTCGGCGCTGATCGCCGGTTCCTTCTCCTTCGGCGGATTGGCGGCGCAACATATGGGAGCCGGCCCGCTGACGCTCTGGCGCTACCTGCTGACCGTCGTCGTGCTGGGTGCGCTGACCTTCGGCTATGCCAGGGTGCCGTTTCATGTTCCCAAGCAGTTGTGGCGCTTCCTCATCCTCGGCGGGTTGATCGCCGTCTACATGCTGACGATGTTCAAGGCTCTGGAGTTTACCGACCCCGTATCGACGGGCGCGGTCTTCACGCTGATGCCGCTATTGAGCGCAGGCTTTGCCTTCCTGCTGCTCGGCCAGCACACCCGCCCAGGCGTGCTCGCGGGCCTCGTCATCGCAGCGCTTGGCGCCGTCTGGGTGATTTTTCGCGCCAATATCCAGGCGATCCTCGCCTTCGATATCGGCCAGGGCGAGCTGATCTTCTTCGTCGGCGTCATCTGCCACGCGATCTACGTGCCGCTCATCCGCAAGTTCGACCGCAAGGAGAACCCCTTCGCCTTCGGCTTCTGGGTCGCGGCCTTCACCGTGCCCTGGCTCCTGGTTCCCGGCGCCGCCGGCCTTGCCACCACCGACTTCACGAGCCTGCCGGCAATCGTCTGGATCGCCGTCGCCTATCTCGCCGTCGTGACGACAGCGATCACCTTCCTCTTGCTGCAGTACGCGTCGCTACGCCTGCCGTCGTCCAAGGTGCTCGGCTACGGCTATCTGACGCCCAGCTTCATCATTCTGCTTGAAGGCATTCTCGGCCACGGCTGGGTCAGCCTGCCGGTTCTCGCCGGCGCGCTGACGACGGCCTGCGGGCTGGCGCTGATGGCGTTGCTGCCCGACTGATCGCGACAGCATTCAGGAGATCGGCTGTTCGCTCACCTGCAGCCCGTCGACGAACAGGCGTTCGAGAAAACGCGCCGCGTCCTCGAACCGCCCCTCGCCGGAACTGCCCTGCCCGAGCACGGCCCTCACCTGCACGTCGAAGTCGGCATAATGCTGCGTCGTCGACCAGATCGCGAAGATCAGGTGGTAGGGGTCGCATTTGGCGATCTTGCCGGCTTTCGTCCAGGCGCGGATGACCTCCGCCTTCTCGTCGACGAGTTCCTTGAGCGGCCCCTTCAGTTCGTCTTCGATATGCGGCGCGCCCTGCAGCACCTCATTGGCGAAGAGCCGGCTTTCGCGCGGGAAATCCCGCGCCATCTCCAGCTTGCGCCTGATGTAGCTGCGGATTTCGGCAACCGGGTTTCCCTCGGCGTCGAACGCGCGCAACGGGTCGAGCCACGTATCCAGCACGCGATCGATCAGCGCCCGGTGCATCGCTTCCTTGGTGCGGAAATAATAGAGCAGGTTGGGCTTCGACATGCCGGCCACATCGGCGATCTGATCGACGGTCGCGCCGCGAAAGCCGTGCGCCGAAAACACCTCCAGCGCCGCCTCCAGAATCCGCTCTTCCTTCTCCTCCTGGATGCGTGTACGCCTCTGGGTCTTGGCCGCTCTCGGAAGTACCATTTCGCCCCCTGCCGGTGCCTGCGCGTTCATCCGCACAGGCGGTATCTGCCCAAATTTCGGCGCCGCCATCTTTTTGGGCAACAACTTCGTTTTTTTGTTTTTCCGGCTTGAGTGCCGCAACGGAAGTTGTAATGTTTACCAACCGGTCAAATTATCAGCCAGTTCGCCAGCAAAGGCAACGACTGATCGAAGGGCACCAGAAAAAACCAAGCCTGGATTTGACCAAGGGAACATGAAGGGCATGCACCACCCAAGGTGCCGCCAAAAAGAATGAGGAGACCGCCGTGGCAGCACCTGGCGAGAACATGCGCGTCAATGCCGACCGCCTGTGGGATACGTTAATGGACATGGCCAAGATCGGCCCGGGCATCGCCGGCGGCAACAACCGCCAGACGCTCACCGACGAGGATGGCGAAGGCCGCAAGCTCTTCCAGTCCTGGTGCGAGCAGGCGGGCCTGACCATGGGTGTCGACACCATGGGCAACATGTTCTTCACCCGGCCCGGCACCGACCCCGACGCCCTTCCGGTTTATGTCGGCTCCCATCTCGACACGCAGCCGACCGGCGGCAAGTTCGACGGCGTGCTCGGCGTGCTTTCGGGCCTTGAGGTCGTGCGTTCGATGAACGATCTCGGCATCAAGACCAAGCACCCGATTGTCGTCACCAACTGGACCAACGAGGAAGGGGCGCGGTTCGCGCCGGCGATGCTCGCCTCCGGCGTCTTTGCCGGCGTCCACAGCCAGGAATTTGCCTATGGCCGCAAGGACCCGGAAGGAAAGGCCTTCGGCGACGAACTGAAGCGCATCGGCTGGGTCGGCGACGAAGAAGTCGGCGCCCGCAAGATGCACGCCTATTTCGAATACCACATCGAGCAGGGCCCGATCCTCGAGGCTGAAAACAAGGACATCGGCGTCGTCACCCACTGTCAGGGCCTGTGGTGGCTGGAGTTCACGCTGACCGGGCGCGAGGCGCATACCGGCTCGACCCCGATGAACATGCGCGTCAACGCCGGCCTTGCCATGTCCCGCATCATCGAAATGGTTCAGGGCGTGGCCATGGAAAACCAGCCGGGCGCCGTCGGCGGCGTCGGCCAGGTGGTCTTCTCGCCCAACTCGCGCAACGTGCTGCCGGGCAAGGTCGTCTTCACCGTCGATATCCGCTCGCCCGACAAGGCCAAGCTCGACCGCATGCGCGCCAGGATCGAGGCGGAAGCGCCGAAGATCGCCGACGCGCTCGGCGTTGGCTGTTCCGTCGAGGCCATCGGCCATTTCGAGCCGGTGACGTTCGATCCGAAACTCGTCACCGCCGTGCGCAACGCCGCCGAAAGGCTCGGCTACAGCCACATGAACCTCATCTCCGGTGCCGGACACGATGCCTGCTGGGCGGCCAAGGTCGCCCCCACGACCATGGTCATGTGCCCCTGCGTCGGAGGCCTCAGCCACAACGAGGCGGAGGATATCTCCAGGGAGTGGGCCGGCGCCGGCGCTGACGTCCTCTTCCACGCCGTCGTCGAAACGGCCGAAATCGTCGAATGAGTTTGCGGGCGGGACGAAAGTTCCGCCCTTTTTCGTGGCGGCCAGCGGGCCACCGGAAGCACAATCGCGAGGATGAAAATCAATGAGCACTGTCATCAAGGGTGGAACCATCGTCACGGCCGACCTGACCTACAAGGCGGACGTGAAGATCGAAGGCGGCACGATCGTCGAGATCGGCCCGAACCTGACCGGCGACGAAACGCTCGACGCCAGCGGCTGTTTCGTCATGCCGGGCGGCATCGACCCGCACACCCATCTCGAAATGCCCTTCATGGGCACCTACTCCTCAGACGATTTCGAAAGCGGCACGCGGGCGGCGCTCGCCGGCGGCACGACCATGGTGGTGGATTTCGCCCTGCCGTCGCCCAACCAGTCGTTGCTCGAAGCGCTTAATATGTGGGACAACAAGTCCACTCGCGCCAATTGCGACTATTCCTTCCACATGGCGATCACCTGGTGGAGCGAGCAGGTCTTCAACGAGATGGAGACCATCGTCAAAGACAAGGGCATCAACACCTTCAAGCACTTCATGGCCTATAAGGGCGCGCTGATGGTCGACGACGACGAGATGTTCTCGTCGTTCCAGCGCTGCGCCGCGCTCGGCGCATTGCCGCTCGTCCATGCGGAGAACGGCGACGTGGTCGCCCAGTTGCAGGCGAAGCTGCTGGCGGAAGGCAACAACGGGCCGGAGGCGCACGCCTATTCGCGGCCGGCCGAAGTCGAGGGCGAGGCCACCAACCGCGCGATCATGATCGCCGACATGGCCGGCAGCCCGGTCTATATCGTCCATACTTCGTGCGAGCAGGCGCATGAAGCAATCCGCCGCGCCCGCGCCAAGGGCATGCGTGTCTTCGGCGAACCGCTGATCCAGCACCTGACGCTCGACGAAACCGAGTATTTCAACAAGGACTGGGACCACGCCGCCCGCCGCGTGATGTCGCCGCCGTTCCGCAACAAGCAGCACCAGGACTCACTCTGGGCCGGCCTTGCGTCCGGTTCGCTGCAGGTGGTCGCGACCGACCATTGCGCCTTTACGTCTGCGCAGAAGCGTTCTGGCGTCGGTGACTTCACCAAGATCCCCAACGGCACCGGCGGGCTCGAAGACCGCATGCCGATGCTGTGGACCCATGGCGTCAACACCGGCCGCATCACCATGAACGAGTTCGTGGCCGTCACCTCGACGAACATCGCCAAGATCCTCAACATCTACCCGAAGAAGGGCGCCATTCTTGTCGGGGCCGATGCCGACCTCGTCGTCTGGGATCCGAAGCGGTCGAAGACGATCTCCGCCAAGACCCAGCAATCGGCGATCGACTACAACGTCTTCGAGGGCAAGGAAGTAAAGGGCCTGCCGCGTTACACACTGACCCGTGGTGTCGTCGCCATCGAGGAAAGCACGATCAAGACGCGCGAGGGCCATGGCGAATTCGTCCGCCGCGATCCGTTCCCGGCCGTCAGCACCGCGCTCTCGACCTGGAAGGAAGTCACCGCCCCCCGCGCCGTCCAGCGCACCGGCATTCCGGCAACCGGAGTGTGATCTCGTTGCTTCGCGGCCTGCACGTCTTCACACCGCTCTGTCCCACCGGACATGTCCCGCCGAACCGGCGGGACGCTTCGCCGCGGTTGCAGGTCGCGTCAGTGAGGCACGAGAGCGTCGAGCTCCGGCAAGAGGACGACGCTTTCCTGCCCCTTGGGGTCGGTGCGGGCGATCACCGCCGAACAGGGCGCGTCGGAGAGGTTCGCCGGCAGATGCGGCACGCCGGCCGGAATGTAGAACATCTCGCCGGCGCGCACGACGACATGCTCCTCGAGCCGCTCGCCGAACCAGGTGTGCGCCTCCCCCGACAGCACATAGATCGCCGTCTCATGACCCTCGTGCAGGTGCGCCTTCGCACGGGCGCCGGGTGGGATCGTCAGCAGATGCATGCAGATGCCGGTCGCGCCGACGGTTTCCGCCGCGATGCCCTCGAAATAGCTGAGCCCCTGCTTTCCGGCATGTCCATTGCCGGGCCGAACCACGCGACAGCCAGGATTGGATGATCGAGACATGACTGTTCTCCAGAATTCCCTGAAAAACCAGCAGCAAACGGCTCCGCTTACAAATCCGCGATTGCATGTTGCCGGTCCGGATAGCAGTCTGACACAGCCAAGCCAGAATGAGTATTCGCCGATGACGTCCAATACCGCATCCGTGGTTTCGGCCCGGAACCTCTGCCTGACTTTCGAGACCGCCGACGGCCCGGTCAACGCGCTGACCGGCGTCAATCTTGATGTCGCCAAGGGCGATTTCGTTTCCTTCATCGGCCCCTCCGGCTGCGGCAAGACGACGTTCCTGCGCGTCATCGCCGATCTGGAAAAGGCGACCTCCGGCACGATCACCGTCAACGGCATGACGCCCGAAGAAGCCCGGCGCCAGCGCGCCTATGGTTATGTCTTCCAGGCGGCGGCGCTCTATCCCTGGCGCACGATCGAGAAGAACATCGCCCTACCGCTGGAGATCATGGGCTATTCGAGGCAGGAGCAGAAGGCGCGCATCGACCGCACGCTGGACCTCGTCAACCTCGCCGGCTTCGGCAAAAAATACCCATGGCAGCTCTCCGGCGGCATGCAGCAGCGCGCATCGATCGCCCGTGCGCTTGCCTTCGACGCCGATCTTCTCTTGATGGACGAGCCCTTCGGCGCGCTCGACGAGATCGTCCGCGACCACCTGAACGAGCAGCTCCTGAAGCTCTGGGCTCGCACCAACAAGACCATCTGTTTCGTCACCCATTCCATTCCCGAAGCGGTTTATCTCTCGACCAAGATCGTGGTGATGAGCCCGCGGCCCGGCCGCGTCACCGACATCATCGAATCGCCTCTGCCGCGCGAACGTCCGCTCGGCATTCGCGAAACGCCCGAATTTCTCGAGGTTGCCCATCGCGTGCGCGAAGGCCTGAGAGCGGGGCACAGCTATGAGGAATAGCGGGGCGTCTTCGACCATCTGCCGTGCTGCAGCACGGGCCGACATGAGCGCCTGCGCCGACATTCTGAACCGCTGGATCGACGCGACCCCGTGGATGCCGCGGATACACGACCATGCCGACGTCGAGCGGTTTTATGTCGAGACGGTTTTTGTCGAACGGACGGTGGTCGTCGCCGAGCGGGACGACCGGGTCGCGGGTTTCATGGCACTCTCCAGCAATCATTATGTGACGGCGCTTTATGTCGACGACGCCTGCCGCGGCATAGGCGTCGGCAGCGATCTGCTCAAGACCGCCAAATCGCTGTCCGCAAGCGAATTGAACCTTTGGACCTTTGAGGCAAACGGCAAAGCCCAGCGCTTCTATGAACGACAGGGTTTTTCGGCCGTTCGCCGCACCGATGGCGACAACGAGGAAAGCCTGCCTGACATTCTCTACCATTGGCGCGGAGCGGAGGGGCGGCCATGAACCTTGCCTATGTCCTCTGGCTACTGCTTGCCACGACCATCTTTCTCGGCGGCGCGACGGCTTCGCGCGCCTATGTCTCCAACAGCCATATCGGCGTGCTGGTCGTGGCACTCGGGCTCTACATGATCGGCAACATCATCATGGTAAAACTGATGCGTGATGGCGGGCTTGGCCTTGCGATCTCGCTGTCGGCCATAGTCCAACTGGTTCTCGTCAACATCATCGCCTTTGCTGTGTTCGGCGAAAGGCTCAGCCTCACCCAGGCGGCCGGCGTCATGCTCGGCATCGCCGCCATGGGCCTGATGTTGCTGCCGGCAAGCGGAAAGGCATGACCATGCGCGAGGAAAGCTTTCTCAGGGACAAACTCTTGCCCGTCGGCACCGTTGTCGCGCTGCTGATCGTGGTCTGGTACATCGCTGTCGTCTTCCTGAACGCGCCCTTCGAGCGCGACACCGCCGCCCGCGCCGGCACCGAGATCAGTTTCTCGCAGATCGTTCACAACACCATGGCGCAGGAACGGCCGGTGCTGCCGGCACCGCATCAGGTTATTGCCGAGATCTGGGACACGACGTTCAACAAGCCGATCACCTCGAAACGCAGCCTGGTCTATCACGCCTGGATCACGCTCTCGGCCACCCTGCTCGGTTTCGGCATCGGCGCTGTGCTCGGCATCCTCCTGGCCGTCGGCATCGTCCACAACCGCGCCATGGACCGATCGCTGATGCCCTGGGTGATCGCCAGCCAGACGATCCCGATCCTCGCCGTCGCGCCGATGATCATCGTCGTCCTGAACGCGATCGGCATCTCCGGGCTCTTGCCGAAGGCGCTGATCTCGACCTACCTCTCCTTCTTCCCCGTCGTCGTCGGCATGGTGAAGGGCCTGCGCAGTCCCGAGGCGATCCAGCTTGACCTTATGCACACCTACAACGCCTCGCAGGCACAGACCTTCTGGAAACTGCGCTGGCCGTCGTCGATGCCCTATCTCTTCACCTCGCTGAAGGTTGCCGTCGCCATTTCGCTTGTCGGCGCCATCGTCGGCGAACTGCCGACCGGCGCCGTGGCCGGCCTCGGCGCCCGCCTGCTGGCCGGCTCCTATTACGGCCAGACCGTGCAGATCTGGTCGGCTCTATTCATGGCGGCAGCGCTTGCCGCCGTCCTGGTGATGATCGTCGGCTTTGCACACACCGCCGTCCTGAAGCGCATGGGGGCCAAGCCATGAACCTTCCGATCCTGATTGGCGCCATCGTCTTCTGGCTTGCCGCCTGGGCCGTCAACGAATGGCTGGTGCGCCAGCGTTTTGAAAGCGATGTCGCCAACCGGGCCACGCGTTTCGCCGTGCCGCTCCTCTTCGGCGTCACCCTGCTGGTGCTTTGGGAGGGCATCGTGCGGGGCTTTTCCGTGCCTTCGGTCCTGCTGCCGGCGCCGTCGATGATCTGGCAGCGCCTGATCAACTCGCTGCCGACGCTGGCGGCAGACTTCCGCCAGACCTTCCTGAAGGCGGTGCTGACGGGCTATGCGCTCGGTTGCGGCCTCGGCTTCGTCGTTGCCATCCTCATCGATCGTTCGCCCTTCCTGCAGAAGGGACTGCTGCCGCTCGGCAACTTCGTCTCGGCGCTGCCGGTCATCGGCGTTGCGCCGATCATGGTCATGTGGTTCGGCTTCGACTGGCAGTCCAAGGTCGCCGTCGTCGTCATCATGACGTTCTTCCCGATGCTGGTGAACACCATCGCCGGCCTGGCGGCGGCCAGCCACATGGAGCGCGACCTGATGCGCACCTATGCCGCCTCCTGGTGGCAGACGCTCGTCAAGCTGCGCCTGCCGGCCGCCTGGCCGTTCATCTTCAACGCGCTCAAGATCAATTCCACCCTGGCGCTGATCGGCGCCATCGTCGCCGAATTCTTCGGGACACCCATTGTCGGCATGGGGTTCCGGATCTCCACGGAAGTGGGCCGCATGAACGTCGACATGGTCTGGGCCGAAATCGCCGTCGCGGCGGTGGCAGGTTCGGCTTTTTACGGGGTGGTGGCACTCATCGAGCGCGCCGTCACCTTCTGGCATCCTTCCATTCGCGGAGGGCGCGCCTGAGAACGACACAGAGCAATTCCAGGAAGAGCGTGAAACGGCTTTCCGTCCGGAATTGCGCAACTCAAAGAAAATGAAGCAAAAACAAGAGGGAACTGACATGAACAAGAGACTTGCATCGCTTCTCGCCGCAGGCGTCTTTTCGCTTACAGCGTTCCAGGCCGAAGCCGCCGACAAGGTGACGCTGCAGCTGAAATGGGTCACGCAGGCCCAGTTCGCCGGTTACTACGTCGCCAAGGACAAGGGCTTTTACGAGGAAGAAGGGCTCGACGTCGACATCAAGCCCGGCGGCCCTGATATCGCGCCGGCGCAGGTGATTGCCGGTGGCGGCGCCGACGTCGTCGTCGACTGGATGCCTTCGGCCCTTGCCACCCGCGAAAAGGGCGTGCCGCTCGTCAACATCGCCCAGCCGTTCAAGAAATCGGGCATGATGTTGACCTGCCTCAAGGAGAGCGGCGTCACCAGCCCCGACAAGTTCAAGGGACACACCCTTGGCGTCTGGTTCTTCGGCAACGAATATCCGTTCCTGTCCTGGATGTCGCACCTGAAGATCCCGACCGATGGCGGGCCGGAAGGCGTGACGGTTCTGAAGCAGGGCTTTAACGTCGACCCGCTGATCCAGAAGCAGGCGGCCTGCATCTCGACCATGACCTACAACGAGTACTGGCAGGTCATCGACGCCGGCATCAAGCCGGACGATCTCGTGACCTTCCAGTATGAAGACCAGGGTGTGGCGACGCTCGAAGACGGCCTCTACGTGCTCGAAGACAAGCTCAAGGACGCGGCCTTCAAGGAGAAGATGGTCAAGTTCGTGCGCGCCTCGATGAAGGGCTGGAAATACGCCGAGGAAAACCCGGATGAAGCCGCCGGCATCGTTCTCGAAAATGACTCGACCGGCGCCCAGACGGAAAAACACCAGAAACGCATGATGGGCGAAGTGGCCAAGCTGACCGCCGGTTCGAACGGCGCTCTGGATGAAGCCGACTACAAGCGCACCGTGCAGTCGCTGCTTTCGGGCGGTTCCGATCCGGTCATCTCCAAGGAGCCGGAAGGCGCCTGGACGCACGAGATCACCGACGCAGCGCTGAAGTAAGAAGAACCGGGCTGAACGACAGGAAAGGGTCGCGCGACGGCAATCGCGCGGCCCTCTTCCGTTTCTGTGCAGGCCATTCATGGCCCACTACAACGCCGCGCGTCAAATATGACGCGCAAAGGACGCTGTAACACCTTAAATCTGCTGCATAATTTTCTCCTTAAATCGATTCCGATTTAAGGAATTATGCAGTAGGGTTGCCGCGAATTTCCGGGTGTGGGGGTGGCAATTCGAGGTCAACGGGCCGGTGATGCACCCCGATTGTCAAGATCGTGTCGAGATTGCAACCAAGACTGCAGAACAGAAGAAATATTGAGGAACCATCACTTCACCGCACTTGTAAGCACATGATGTGAAGATTACATAGGCGCGGATGTTTGTTGGAGGCAAGCAACACGGAGGAGTTCATTTTCCGAACGGTTTGCTTGAGGAAGCCTATCCCCGTCCTGCCCGCGCTCACGGTCTGATACCGTGTGAGCGGCGCATGAATACGATGGCCGTGCGCCTATGCGTTGTTTCGCCTGGTTCGCGAAAACAAGGCGTCGGCGAAACTGAAAATCGCTTGATTGTACCGGGATCCGGCCTTGGAAGGCACAGATCCGCTTTTACGTCGTTTCCGTTGCCAGGATTGTAAAGCCGATGGCTCAGAAAGTATTACCTGTTCTCAGCGTTTGCGCTGCGATGATCATTGCTCCGTATTCAAGTGCATTTGCCGAAGAAGCGACCAAGGTCCAGCCGGCGCAGAGCCTGCCGTCGATCGTCGTCACCGAGGCCGTCGATCAGTCGATCAGCGATCGCGTCGTTGCAACCGGGACGATACAGGCCGTGGAGCAGGTCTATGTCGCGCCGCAGGTCGAGGGATTGTCGATCCGCGCGCTGAACGTCGATATCGGCGACAAGGTCGAAGAAGGTAGCGTCCTCGTCGTTCTCAACGACGACGCCCTGCGGCTTGAAAAGAGCCAGCTCGAAGCGGCACTCGCCAAGGCGGAAGCCGGCCTCGCACAGCTCAACGCCCAGCTCAGTGAAGCCAAGGCCAATTCCGAGGAAGCGACACGCGTCAGCGATCGCAACGCAGAGCTTGCCAAGAACGGCACGGTCTCGACGGCTGAAGCCGATCGTGTCCGCGCTCTTGCCGCAGCCACCCGTGCCCGCGTCCGCTCGGCCGAACAGGCCGTTGCCGTCTCCAGTGCCGATATCAAGGTGGCGCAAGCCCAGATCGATGACATCGATCTTCGCCTCACCCGCACCGAGGTCAAAGCCCCGGTCGCCGGTGTCATTTCCGCCAAGAACGCCAAGATCGGCGCGATCGCCAATGGCAGCGGCGAGCCGCTCTTTGCGATGATCCGCGACGGCGCGATCGAGATGAAGGCCGACGTTGCCGAAGCCGACATCATCAAGCTTGCGGTCGGCCAACCGGCGACGATCACTCTTGCGGGCGGCAACACCAAGGTCGAAGGCGCCATTCGACTGATCGCACCGACGGTCGATCCCGTGTCTCGTCTCGGTACCGTCTTCATCAGTCTCAAGGACACCACCAAGGCACGCTCGGGCATGTATGCCAACGCCGTCATCACCACCGAACAGAAGCAGGCTGTCGTTCTGCCGCAAACGGCGGTGACCAATGAGAACGGCAAAACCATCGTCCGCAAGGTCGACAATGGTGTGGTGAACATCGTGCCGGTGATAACGGGTATCTCCGACGGCAAGTTCGTCGAGGTTGTTGACGGGTTGAAGGCCGGCGAGCAGGTCGTGGCAAGGGCCGGCGCCTATGTGCGCGACGGCGACCGCATCAACCCCGTCAAATCAGCGCAACCAGCGACCAACTGACAGGAACCGTGACCATGAACTTCTCAGCCTGGTCCATCCGAAATCCGATCGCTCCGATCCTCGCCTTTTTCGTGCTGCTGGTACTCGGCTATCAGTCGTTCGTCAGCCTGCCGATCACCCGCTTCCCCAATATCGACGTGCCGATCGTCTCGATCAACGTCGCACAGAGCGGCGCCTCGCCGGCTGAACTCGAAACCCAGGTCACCAAGGAAATCGAGGACGCGGTCGCCAGCATCACCGGCGTCGACCACATCCAATCGACGATCAACGATGGCACGTCTACCACGGCCGTGATCTTCCGCATGGAAGTGCCGACGACCCAGGCAGTGCAGGACGTCAAGGACGCGATCGACCGCATTCGCGGCGACCTGCCGACCTCGATCGAAGAACCGATCGTTTCCAAGGTCGATGTCGAGGGCCAGGCGATCCAGACCTTTGCGGTCTCCTCGCCCGGCATGACGCTGGAAGAGCTTTCCTGGTTCGTCGACGACACGATCAAGCGTGAAATTCAGGGCAAGAGCGGCATCGGCCGGGTCGACCGCTACGGCGGCGCCGACCGTGAAGTCCGCGTCGAGCTCAACGAGGACAGGCTGAATTCGCTCGGCATCACGGCGGCCGACGTCAACGGCCAGCTTCGCCGCATGAACATGGACCTCGGCTCCGGCCGCGGCCAGGTCGGCGGCAGCGAGCAGGCGATCCGCACGCTCGGCGACGCCCGCAACGTTGACCAGCTCGCCAACACGATGATCTCGGTTCCAAGCGGCCGCTTCGTCCGGCTGTCCGAACTCGGCACCGTCACCGATACCTATGAGGAACCCCGCTCCTTCTCGCGCTTCAACGGCAATCCCGGCGTGACCTTCGCGGTTTTCCGCGCCAAGGGCGCCAGCGAAGTCAGCGTTGCCGAAACCGTGGCCAAGTCGCTGGATAAAATCCGGGCGGCGAACCCTGACGTCACCATCGAGATGGTCGACGATTCCGTCTATTTCACCTACGGCAACTACGAGGCGGCGCTGCATACGCTGATGGAAGGCGCGCTGCTCGCCGTCATCGTCGTCATGCTGTTCCTGCGCAACTGGCGCGCCACGCTGATCTCAGCCGTCGCCCTGCCCCTCTCCGCGATCCCGACCTTCTGGATCATGGATATGCTCGGCTTCTCGCTGAACCTCGTCAGCTTCCTGGCCCTGACGCTCGCAACCGGCATTCTCGTCGACGATGCGATCGTGGAGATCGAGAATATCGAGCGCCACATCCGCATGGGCAAATCGCCCTATCGCGCGGCGATCGAAGCGGCGGATGAGATTGGCCTCGCCGTCATCGCCACAACCTTCACCATCATCGCCGTGTTCGTGCCCGTGTCGTTCATGCCGGGCATACCGGGCCAGTACTTCATTCAGTTCGGCCTGACCGTCGCCGTGTCGGTGTTCTTCTCGCTTCTCGTTGCCCGCCTGATCACCCCGGTGATGGCCGCTTACCTGATGCGAGCATCGGATGTCGGCAAGCATCACGGCGACGAAGATACCGGTTTGATGAAGCTCTACACCGGGCTGATCCGAGTGACGACGCGCTGGCGCTATACGACGCTGCTCGCCGCCATCGCCAGCCTGGTGATCTCGGTCTACTTCCTGTTCCAGGTGCCCGGCAGCTTCCTGCCGCCGGAAGACGCCTCGCGCGTCAGCCTGTCGATCGAACTGCCGCCGGACGCGATGCTCGAGGATACCGACCGGACGACCGCCGAGATCTACGAACGGGTCAAAGACCTCGAAGGCGTCGAAAGTGTCTTCGTGCTTGGCGGCGCATCACCGAAGGGCGACCTCGAACTGCGCCGCGCTACGGTCACCGTGCTTCTGAAAAAGCTCGACCACTCGCTGCTCAACAAGCTCGTCAACGACGTCATTGGCGGCCTGCCGGTCATCGGCCAGTACCTGCCGAAGCTGCCGCCCACTGGGCGCATCATTCCGCAGTCGCAGATCGAGAAGGAAATCTTCGCACGGGTCGGCTCGATCCCGGATGTCCGGGTCATCAAGCTCAACGACCGCGGCGAGCGTGACCTGTCGTTCAACCTGCTTTCCAACAATGAGGCCGATCTCGACAAGGCCGTTGCGACACTCGAATCGAAGCTGCGCAGCGATCCGCTGCTGGCCAATGTCAGTCCCGATGGCGCCCTGCCGCGTCCGGAGCTGCAGATCCGTCCGCGTGACGAACAGATGTCGCGCCTCGGCATCACGACTGCCCAGATTTCCGAAGTGGTCCGTGTGGCGACCATCGGCGATATCGATGCTGCGCTTACGAAGATTGCGCTCGATGGTCGGCTCATCCCGATCCGGGTCCAGATCAACCGCGACTTCCGCACGGATATCGCCGCAATCCGCAATCTGAAGGTCCAGACGGCCTCGGGGTCGACGGTGCCGTTGTCGAGCGTTGCCGACATTAATTACTCCGAGGGCCCAAGCTCGATCAAACGCTATGACCGCAATCGCGTGGTCACGCTAGGCGCCGATCTGCCGATCGGAGTCGCCCTCAACACCGCGTCGGAACGCTTCAAGCAGATCGCCGATGGCGCCGAGCTTCCGTCTTCGGTGCAGTTCCTAGAAAGCGGCGACGCCGAGGTGCAGGCGGAGATGCAGCAGAGCTTCGGCAACGCCATGCTGCTCGGCCTGATGCTGGTGCTGGTTGTGCTGATCCTGTTGTTCAAGGACGTGATCCAGCCCTTCACCATCCTGTTCTCGCTGCCGCTTGCCATCGGCGGCGTGGCAGGTGCGCTGATCCTCACCCAGAACGCGCTGTCGATGCCGGTCCTGATCGGTATCCTGATGCTGATGGGCATCGTCACCAAGAACGCCATCCTGCTTGTCGATTTCGGTATCGAGATGATGCATCACGGCATGGACCGGACGCTGTCGATGATCGAAGCCGGCCGCAAGCGCGCCCGCCCGATCGTCATGACCTCGATCGCCATGTCTGCAGGCATGCTACCCTCCGCGCTCGGTGTCGGCGAAGGTGGCTCGTTCCGCGCGCCGATGGCAATCGCGGTGATCGGCGGCATCATCGTTTCCACGATCTTGAGCCTCGTCGTCGTGCCGTCGTTCTTCCTGATCATGGACGACCTGTCGCGCTTGCTCGCCCGGATCTTCGGTCGCTTCGTCGGCAAGAAGGACGAGGAAAACCTGCCTCTCGACCGCGAGGCGCTGACGGAGCTCGTCAACGATCAGGGCAAGACGATCGAAGACCTGGAAGAGCGCTTGAAGACGATCGAGGACGGCCAGTCGAAAGGCAAGCAAGCGGGCAAGGTGATCAATCATCCGGCGCTTGCTGCCGAGTAACCGGTACAAATCACCTGACAATCGGCCCGCACCCACCGGTGCGGGCCTTTTTTGTAGGAATTGTTTGATCGAGGTCAATTTACGTTTCAAAAGCCCGGTTATCCTGAGACTAGACGTTTACTCAGGGCCGGTGTGATGAAGACCTTGCGATTGAACTCGAATGACAGAGCGGTTCTGCTGGGCTCTCGCTTTTTTGAGAAGCTGTCGGCAGCGGCGTCCGATGCCATTCTCGAAGGCGCGGTCGTTTCCAACCACGAGGAACACGATATTCTGTTTCACCAGGATGAGCCGGTGGACAGTGTCTTCTGCGTGTTGTCCGGCCTCGTGCGCGTCTATCGGCTCGGCAAGGATGGGCGCGAAGCTGACATCGCCGTCTTTCCCAGGGGTGAGATTTTCGGCGAGAACGCGATGTTCCTCGGCAACCGCGCCACCGCCAATGCGCAAGCGATCGGGTCCTCGATGATTGCCCGGCTCGACAGCCGGAACCTGCGCAGGCTTGCCGAGCAGCATCCGGATATCGCCCAGGCGCTGATGGAACTGCTCTGCCGTCACGGCCAGATGGCCGAGGATTGCCTGGCCGAGGACCGTCTCCTGACAGCGCCGCAGCGCGTCGCGAGCTACATACTCGGCCACTGCCCCGATGGCTCGACAACCTTCTCGTTCAGGCTGCCGTTCCAGAAGAACGTGCTGGCCGGCAAGCTGGGCCTGGCACCCGAGGCACTTTCGCGCGCCTTTTCTGCCCTTCGCCGCTCGGGCGTCACCGTCAAGGGCCGCATGATCGAGATCCACGACCGCCAGGCCCTGGAGCGCTTCTAGCGGCGGCAACCGGACCTGGAGCGCTTCCGCCTTAGACGGAGTCGCAGAAACGCTCTATCTCTTTGTTTTTACGCACTTCCTGACGGAAAGCCGCTTCGCACTTTTCCTGGACATGCCCTATAGCGCCGCGCGTCTATTTAGACGCGCAAAGGTCGCTGTAACACTTTGAGTTGCTGCATAATTTTGTCCTTAAATCGATTCCGATTTAAGGAATTATGCAGTAGCACCGAAGCGGGTCCATATCCCGTGTGACAACGGTGGACGAGAATTCCTCACAGTGGTCTCGGTTCGAGCCTGTCGGCGCGGCCTCAAAGCCCACCATGCAGCGTCAGGAAATCGACGATCCGGTTGACACCGTCGCCGCGCTTCATGTCGGTGAAGACAAAGGGCTTGCCCGCCCGCATCCGGGTTGCGTCGCGATCCATGACGTCAAGGTCGGCGCCGACATAGGGCGCAAGATCCCGCTTGTTGATGACAAGCAGGTCGGACTTGGTGATGCCCGGCCCGCCCTTGCGCGGGATCTCCTCGCCCTGGCAGACGGAGATGACATAGATGGTCAGGTCGGCCAGATCCGGGGAGAAGGTGGCAGCCAGATTGTCGCCGCCGGACTCGATGAAGACGACATCGAGATCGGGAAAACGGCGGTTGAGGTCGGCGATCGCCTGCAGGTTGATCGTCGCGTCCTCGCGGATCGCCGTGTGCGGGCAACCGCCGGTCTCCACGCCGACGATGCGGTCCGATGGCAGCGCCTGCATGCGCACCAGCGCTTCGGCATCCTCCTTGGTGTAGATGTCGTTGGTAACGACTGCGACCGAGTATTTCCCCCGCATCGCCTTGCACAGCTTCTCCGTCAGCGCTGTCTTGCCGGAACCGACGGGCCCGCCGATGCCGACGCGCAGGGGACCATTTTTCGATGCCATGTGACGTTCCTTTCGAAGGCGGCGCTCACGCTCAGGAGCGGAAGAGCCGTGAATGCAGGGTCTCGTGCCTGAGAGATGAAATATCGGCTGTTATCGTGGCCGAGCCAAGGTTTTCCAGCGATGCAGCCTCCGCTTCGCGGGCCACTGCAGCAATCGTCGGTTCAAGTCCTGCGATCAAACCGACCCCGTCGCGCTGGCCGGTGACGCCGCAGCGGATCGCCACCGATACCGCATTGGAGACGGATGCATTGAGATAGGCGGCGATCGCCGGCTCGAGGCCTGTGCAGTGCGCACCCGCGACTGCACCAACTGCGACGGGATAGGCGACGGTGTCTCCGAGTGCTTCGAAGACAGGATGCGGCCAATGCCGCGCTGCTGCGAGAAAAGCCTCGCCCTGCAACATGGTTTCCATGTGCCGCTCACGGCTTGCCGCCATCGCCTCGGCAAGCTCGATGACGGATTGAAGCCGCGCTGGCTCATCGAAGGCTCGATAGGCTTCGCCAAGCAGCACCGCATCGTTCCAGCCGGAGCCGTGGCAAAGAAGCGTCTCCAGCCACAGTCGCAGGCTTTCGGCATCGGGGACATGGCCGTCGTGAACCGCCTGTTCCAACCCGTTCGAATAGGAGAAGGCACCGACGGGGAAGGCCGGCGACAGCCAGGTCACGAGGCGAAGCAGCGCTTGCGTATCGACCCGTTCAGCCATGGTGATGGTGGTGATGGCCGTGATCGTGACCGGCGGCCGCGTGATAGGCGCCGCGCAGCGGATGGAACGGCTCGGAGACATCGACGACCGTGGCGCCCAGCCCCTCGAGCATCGCCCGAATGACCGGATCGCGGGTGATCAGAATGCGGTTCGGCTCGATCTGTGCGGGCAAGTGGCGGTTGCCCAAATGCCAGGCCAGTTCGACGAGATGCAGTGGATCGCGCGGGCGGATCTCGTAAAGCGCTTCGGGTGCCGCGACGATGCGGATATAGCCGCCGCCTTCCAGCACCAGCAGGTCGCCGTCGGCCAGCATTACCGCTTCCTTCAGATCAAGCATGACCACATCGTCGTTCTCGAGATGCAGTAGCTTGCGGCGCAGATGCCGTGCATCATGGGCCAAGGCGACGCTGTGCAATGGCGCCTTGTCCTTGGGCCCCGGCGAGAGCACCTCGGTCGAACGATAGGGCATGTCAGAGCACCTCGATCTTTTCCGGGTGAACGAGCTCGATGCGCGCCTCAACCAACAGATCCGCCATTGCCGCCTGGAAAGCCTTCAGATGCGGCTCGGCGAAATGGGCGTCGACTGCTTCCTTGTCCTTCCAGGTTTCAACGAACACCAAAGCATCGGGCTCGGCTGGCTTCTGATAGAGATCGTAGCTGATGCAGCCCGCTTCCCGTCGCGTCGCCTCGATCAACGGACCTGCGAGCGACACGACCTCGGCGGCCTTGCCCGGGTGAGCCGTCAGATATGCGATAATGTAAACCATTGAACCCTCGACATCTTTTTCATCAGGCAGTGTAGCAAGAAAAAACCCCGGCGCTAGCACCGGGGTTTCAAAAAACGATCCGTCCGTCGGCCTGATCAGGCTGCGAGCTTCTGCGACTTCAGCGTTTCGAGAATGTTCTGCGGCGAGGAAACGCCGTAGGGATCGCTGTCGCAATTGTCGGAATAGCCTTCTTCCTCGAACCACTGCTCGACGACACCGTTGTTGACGACGGCAGCGTAGCGCCAGGAGCGCATGCCGAAACCGAGATTGTCCTTGGCAACGAGCATGCCCATCTTGCGGGTGAACTCGCCCGAACCATCCGGGATCAGCTTGACGTTTGCCAGGTTCTGCGACTTGCCCCAGGCGTTCATCACGAATGCGTCGTTGACCGAGATGCAATAGATTTCGTCAACACCTTCGGCGCGGAATTCGGCCGTCAGCTTTTCGAAGTCGGGCAGCTGGAAGGTCGAGCAGGTGGGCGTGAAGGCGCCCGGAAGCGAGAACAGCACGACGCGCTTGCCGGCGAAGTAGTCGTCGGAGGAAACGTCCTGCCAACGGAACGGGTTGGAGCCGCCGACGGCTTCATCGCGAACGCGGGTGCGGAACGTTACGGAGGGTACTTTTCTGCCGAGCATGTCATCTCCTTCAGTGCAGGCACTCGATCGCGAGCGGTCTTGGGAGAACAGTCGTGATCGGAAATATCAGTCCGCTTCCTACCGGAAATTCCGCTGCGGTGCAGCACGAAAGGCTTCGATTTACGCCCGCGCATGGCAGGCATGCGGCCGACGCATGCCTGTGGCGACACTGCATCGGCGCTGGCAGGGGGTCAGTTATGGAGCCGCAAGGACAGGCTGAGGGTGGACGGAAGAGGGTTCCAGAACCCCGTCTTCAATCCGGCTTCTCTCAACGCCCGTGCCGTCCAGGTGTTGCATCCGAAAAGCGCATTGAACGTGCCCTCGGCCTCGAAGAAGCGGTCCGCATAACCATAGGAAAAGCCCTCGACCGGAACGACGGCGCTACCGTTCCTGGCAAAGCTTTCGGAGATGAACGTCATGAGCTTCTCGAATTCGGAGCGCTCGAGATCGACGCTTTCGACCGAAGGCTGGGGTTCGACGATCGCCCTGGCGATATCCACATGCATGACCGAGCGGTCGAGCGTCAGCGCCCTTACGACCGGCATCGGCTTCAGTTCCGACCATGTCGGCGTTTCCAGATAGAACGAACGGCCGCCCCAGCCGAAGATCAGCCATCGCGCCTTCGGATGATCAAGCGGCATGCCCGCCTCGCCTGCGAAGGCGAACCGCGTCCGGGTCTCGTCATTGAGCGGAATGGCGATATCGGTGTGAATCTGCCCGGACAGGATCAGGATACGCTCGCCGGCGGTAGCCGACGCAACTGCCGCGGCGGTGGCCGTGCGCGTCAGCAGCGGTCGCGGGATGATCGTCCCGAGAACGGCAGCCACAATAAGTGCCGACACGCCATACGCGGCCCACTTGAGGGCCCGCCGGATACCGCTTCTTCGAGACAATGTCGTTTGCCGCTCAGAACAGGAAATAACGCTGCGCCATCGGCAAAACGGTCGCAGGCTCGCAGGTGAGAAGCTCGCCATCGGCGCGCACTTCGTAGGTCTCCGGGTCGACCTCCACATGCGGCGTCAGATTGTTGTGGATCATCGACGCCTTGCCGATGCCGCCGCGGGTGTTCCTGACGGCGACGAGCTGCTTGGCGACGCCGAGCTTGGCCGCCAAACCAGCATCGAGCGAGGCCTGCGACACGAAGGTGACGGAGGAATTCGTGCGGCTCTTGCCATATGCGCCGAACATCGGCCGGTAGTGCACCGGCTGCGGCGTCGGGATCGAGGCGTTCGGGTCACCCATCGGCGCTGCAGCGATGGTTCCGCCTATCAGCACCATATCGGGCTTCACGCCGAAGAAGGCCGGGTTCCAGATGACAAGGTCGGCACGCTTGCCGACTTCCAGCGAACCGATCTCATGGCTGAGGCCGTGGGCGATCGCCGGGTTGATCGTGTATTTGGCGATGTAGCGCTTGACCCGAAAATTGTCGTTGTCGCCGGTTTCCTGCGGCAGCGCGCCGCGCTGGCGCTTCATCTTGTCGGCCGTCTGCCAGGTGCGGATCGCCACCTCGCCGACGCGCCCCATCGCCTGGCTGTCCGACGAGATGATCGAGAAGGCGCCGATGTCATGCAGGATGTCTTCGGCAGCGATCGTCTCCTTGCGGATCCGGCTTTCGGCGAAAGCGATATCCTCGGGGATCGATGGCGACAGGTGATGGCAGACCATCAGCATGTCGAGGTGTTCTGCCAGCGTGTTCTTGGTGTAGGGCCGGGTCGGGTTGGTCGACGACGGAATGACGTTCGGCTGGCCGCAGATCTTGATGATGTCGGGCGCATGGCCTCCACCTGCCCCTTCCGTGTGGTAGGCATGGATCGTGCGGCCCTTGATCGCCGCGATCGTGTCCTCGACGGAACCGCTCTCGTTCAGCGTATCGGTGTGGATCATCACCTGCACGTCGTATTCGTCGGCAACACCAAGGCAGCAGTCGACGGCGGCCGGCGTCGAGCCCCAGTCCTCGTGCAGCTTCAGCGAGGTGGCGCCCGCAAGCACCATCTCGACAAGCGCGCCCGGCAACGAGGCATTGCCTTTGCCGGCAAAGGCAAGGTTCATCGGGAAGGCGTCCGCCGCCTCGATCATGCGGGCAAGATGCCAGGGGCCGGGCGTGCAGGTGGTTGCGAGCGTCCCATGCGCAGGTCCCGTGCCGCCACCGAGCATACAGGTGAGCCCGCTCATCAGTGCTTCCTCGATCTGCTGCGGGCAGATGAAGTGGATGTGGCTGTCCATGCCGCCGGCCGTAACGATCTTGCCCTCCCCGGCAATCACCTCGGTGCCGGGGCCGACGATGATCGTCACACCAGGCTGCATATCGGGATTGCCGGCCTTGCCGATCGCCGCGATGCGCCCGCCCCTCAGCCCGATATCCGCCTTGACGATGCCCCAGTGGTCGACGATCAGCGCGTTGGTGATCACCGTGTCGACGGCACCCGCCGCGCGCGTCACCTGGCTTTGCCCCATGCCGTCGCGGATAACCTTGCCGCCGCCGAATTTCACCTCCTCGCCATAGGTGGTGAAGTCCTTCTCCACCTCGATGAACAGCTCCGTGTCGGCGAGCCGAACCTTGTCGCCGACCGTCGGGCCGAACATGTTGGCATAGGCCGCGCGCGACATCTTGTAGGGCATGGGCTCAGGCTCCTTGGGACAAGTCTGAAGAAGAAGGGGAAAGACGACGAAGACGGCCTTCGGCAACAAGGGCGTCGACGAACTGCCGCTCGGCAGCGAAGGGATGCAACGCCCAGCCGACATGGCCGAAACCGGCAAGAACGACATCATCATCAGCTGCCGCAAAACCGGACAGCACGTCGGCGATCACCACCATGCCGCTCGACGGCACCACATAAGGCCCGGGCGCAAACCGGGACAAATCCCGGTCCAACCGCTCATGAGACGCGCTGGCGATGACCCGATGCGCCCGACCGGTCGACGCCGCAAAACTCTCGAAACCGGCGGTGTAATCGTCGCAGAAATCATCGAGGTCCGGGTGTGTTTCGGCCAATGCCGCGCGCAGGCCAGCAAATTTCCTAGCCGATCGCACGCTCCAGATCTCGCGCGCCTGCCGCACCGGGGCGCTGTTCTTCCAGCGCCCGCCGCCGAGCATGGCAAACGCCGGCCGGCCCGTGTTGCAGACGGCGACGATATCGGTCCTCATCCCGCCGGCGCCGACGGAACGACAATCGTTGAAGCGGATGACGATATCGGCCGCATCGATGGTCGCGGCAGCACCTTCCGGCACCTCTCCGTTCCCCACGATCATGATGGTGCGACCAGGCATCAGGGTCAGTTTTCCGTGGGCTCGAGCAGCTCTTTGAGTTCCTTGGTGCGTGCCGTGGTCAGTTGCGCCAGGCAACCGGACACCAGCATCGGCTCCATCGATCCGCCGCGCGCCTCGAAGCCGGCAAGCTCGCACTGGCCGTCACGGTAGCCGATCCAGGCGCGCTGCGCCTTTTTCAGCGCTTCCTCCGCACCGACATAATCGGCGCTGATGTCGGCAAGTTCCTTGTCCTTGGCCTTCATCGCCACAACGGTCTGCTTGTAGACCTTGTTGAGTTCGGCGTCGGCCGCCTCATAGTCCTTGTTCGAGCAGATGTTCATGTCCGCCTGCGTCATCGCATTGGCGCAATCGACATCGTCCTCCTGCGCCAGGGCCGGTATGGCTACCAGCAGCAAGGCGCCCACGATCAGCGTCGTTCGCATCCTCATCCCTATAGCTTTCCCATGACCTGCTGGCGGAAGCCGTAAACCTCGCGCTTGCCCGAAAGCGGAATGAGCGTGACCAGTCTTTTCTGTCCGGGCTCGAAGCGGACAGCGGTGCCCGCGGGAATATCGAGCCGTTTGCCGTGGGCCGCACTGCGGTCGAAGTCGAGCCCGGCATTGGTTTCGGCAAAATGATAGTGGCTGCCGACCTGCACCGGCCGATCGCCGGTGTTGGAGACCTCGATCGCCACCGTCTCGACGCCGTGGTTGAGCTCGATCTCGCCGCTTGCGGCAATGATTTCCCCTGGGATCATCTGTTCCCTCTCCCCTGTCAGGCCGCGTTGGCGTCGGCGCAGCCTTGCGGCTTCAGCACCCGCTCGGTCAATGCCGGATACTTCGCCAGCAGCGCGGCCGGACGCACCGGGCGCCGGGTAAACTCGCCGCCGCAGTTGGGGCAGGTGCCATCGAGCGTGCCTTCGACACAATCGACGCAGAACGTGCACTCGAAGGTGCAGATCATCGCTTCGCGGCTGTCGGGCGGCAGATCCTTGTCGCAGCATTCGCAGTTCGGGCGCAGTGCCAGCATCTCTTAGCCTCCTCAGCGGATCGGTTCGTGCACGGTGACAAGCTTGGTGCCATCCGGGAAGGTCGCCTCGACCTGGATGTCGTGGATCATCTCCGCGATCCCCTCCATCACCTGCGCGCGGGTGATCACATGGGCGCCCGCTTCCATCAGTTCGGCGACCGATCGACCGTCACGCGCACCTTCGACGACGAAGTCGGTAATCAGCGCGATCGCCTCAGGATGGTTGAGCTTGACGCCGCGCTCAAGGCGGCGGCGGGCAACCATCGCGGCCATGGAAATCAACAGCTTGTCCTTTTCGCGCGGGGTAAGATTCATGCGTCGCCACCGGTTTGATTGCGGATTAGAGGACCCAGACTTTCGGCACTGTCGTTTGCTTACGCAAGTGCGAAATGACCGGGATGAGGATTTTTCTGAGCGAGAAGCCGTCCGCTGCTACAAAGCGCGCAACCAGCTTGTCGCGACCACCAACCTGGACATGGCTGATGCCCGCCCCCGCTTGCGTTTCAAGCTGCGCGCGCAGTCGTGGCAGCAGCAATTCGCAATCGGGTCCGGCATAAAACAACGTCGCAAAGGCCACATTGTCACCGAGGACCGCAGCGCGCGCCGCAAGGGCGGCAATATCGTCGGCAAAGGTCAGGTTCTCAGCGTGCAGCAGCCGGCCATCGACGCGAATGCGCCAGCGATCGCGGAAGAGCCCTGAGTGCACCGCTTCGCCCATGGCTCTGCGGCCGAGCAGCACGGCTTCGACGCCAAGAAATGTTGCGCCGTGGTCAAGCTCGACGTCGAGTGAGCGCGACAGCGAGGCGCGATCGAACAGGATCGTCTCCTGCGGCAGCCACTCGACCCGCGCCCCCGCCGCCACGTCAATGCGTGTCGTGACATCGACCGTGCCGGCGCTGGCCTTGTAGATCTTCTCGCAGGCCTGCGTGGTGATGGTCAGCTCGGTCGCCACACCGGCTTCGATCTCCCAGAGCATGCGATCACCGCCGGTCAGCCCGCCCGACGAGTTGATCAACACGGCCTCCATGGAGCTGTCGAAGGTTTTCGGCAGCCGGATCTTGGCGCAGCCTTCCTGGTAAAGCTCGGCAATGCCCGTTCGACCGACGGCCGCCTTGGCCACCAGCCGTCCTTTTCCAAACGCCCGCTGCGGGGCGATGATTGCCGCAATGCTCATGTTCATCCGCCGCCATCGTCGGCATCTGGAGGCGTCAAGTCAAGCTATTGTTTTGCAAAGAAAATCATCAAAGTGACCGCTTTATGAGCAGTCAATGCCCAACGAACGACCAAGTCCTTACGCCACCCGATCCGGTGGCTCCCGCCCGTCGAAGAAGGCGGTGATGTTGTCGACCACCTTCATGCCCATCGCGACGCGTGTTTCCTCGGTCGCACTGCCGAGATGCGGCAGCAGAACGACGTTCTCGAGCGCTCGCAGGCCGGCCGGGACATTCGGTTCCGCCTCGAAGACGTCGAGGCCGGCGCCTCTGATGACACCGTTCTTCAGCGCCTCGATCAGCGCCGGCTCATCCACCACATCGCCGCGCGCCGTGTTGACGAGGTGGGCGCCTTTTTTCATCATCGCCAGCCGCTCAGCATTGATGAGATGCCGGTTCTCGCCACCACCCGGGCAGTGCAGCGAGACGAAGTCGGCGACCTTCAGCACCTCATCGACAGTATCGAGCTGGCGTGCGCCGTAGCGTGCGGCTTCGGCCGCATCGATAGGCGAGCGGTTGTAGAACACCACCTCCATGTCGAACCCGAAATGACAGCGCTTTGCCATCGCCTTGCCGATCCGGCCGAAGCCGATGATGCCGAGCGTCTTGCCGGTCACCTTGCCGCCGATCATGTGGGTCGGTCGCCAGCCGGTCCATTCGCCCGCCCTGATCTGGCGCTCCCCCTCGCCCGCGCGCCGCGCCACGGCAAGCAGCAGCGTCATGGCGATATCGGCGGTGCAATCGGTCAGAACGCCAGGCGTGTTGGTGACGACGATATTGGCTGCCTTGGCGGCGGCAACGTCGATGTGGTTGTAACCGACACCGTAGTTGCCGAGGATCCTTGCCCTGATGCCGCCGCCGTCGAACAGGCTTGCCGGCAGACGGTCGGAAACCGTCGGCAGCACGGCATCAAAATCGCGCAGCGCCTGCGCCATCTGATCGCCCGACATCGCCACGTCTTGCTCGTTCAGCACCACATCGAAACGGTCGGCCAGCACGCGCTCCACCGCTTCGGGCCAACGGCGGGTGACGAGAATGCGCGGCTTGGAACTCATGGGGCAACCTCCGAAACAGAATCGTTCGGCGATAGTGCACGAAATCACGGCGACGGACAGCCTGCTGCGCGCCGACGAATGAAGGCCTGAGCAATGACTTTGCCGAGACGGAACGGGGGTGAAGAACCATCCTCACCCGCCGAGAACTCCCACCCCGAAACGAAAAGCCCGGCGATCACTCGCCGGGCCCAGACCGCTGACAAACCCGTCGATTTTTCGGCGGGTTTTGTTTTGCGGATTGGGTTGTTTTTGACGGCCGTGTTTTGGCGGAGGGGAAGAAGGACGCGCCGGCTCACGCCATGGCCGGT
>NZ_MBST01000018.1:0-116166 GCF_001695865.1 Ensifer sp. LC384 | reverse complement strand
ACTTCTGGCGCACATCTCTCCGCTGGGTTGGGCGCACATATTATTGACAGGCGAATATCTCTGGCCCAAGGCCGCAAGCGCTTAGAGTGTCATTCCGCCCCCAGCCGGAACCGACCCCTAAGAGCCATCCCAGGTCTTGACCATCGCACCTTCGAGGCACTTGAGCTTGCCGGTCGCCTTATCGATCGTGACCTTCTTGAGCTCCTCCTCCCGCTGCGCATCGCCGCGAGCGAGATAGCTGGCGATCGTGGTGTTGATCAGCCGCTCGTAGATCGCATCGATCTCTTCGTGACTGTTAGCTTCGAAGATCGGCGTTTCGAAGACGGGCGCATTGGTAACGGCGCGCAGCTCGGAGACGAAGGTCGTCAGCAGATGACGCCGCGTCTCGTAGGGCACCTTGTAGGGCGTAGCGCCGAGGAAGCCGGAGAGCGGCACCAGGTCGAACGCGTGGAGCTCGGCTTCGAAGAGCTGACCATTCTTGCGCTTGAGCGCGCCCATGTTCGCGAAGAGACCGTTCATGGCCTCACCGTCGAGCGTGAAGGTCGGCTCGTCATTGTTGCCATCGAACAGGATCAGCGCCAGGTGACGGTAGTGATCGTCAACGTCGCCGTCGCGAGCGCCCTGTCGAATGTGACGTGCGGCCTCAAGGAGCGGCTCGGCGAGCTCCTGAAACGCCGGGATGGCCTTGCCGGAGCGCGTGAAGAAGGCACCCTTCCCTTCCTTCGCGATGAAGGTGCAGCGATAGCCGTCGAGCTTCGGCTCGATCGGGACCGGGAACTGCGTCACGCGTGAAGCCTCGTAAGGATGAGCGCGCATCACGCCGAACGTCGGCAGGAAGCCCGGCAACACGGTCTCGATCGTCGAATTGGAGATGCCGGCCTTGAGATCCTGGTTGAGGATCATGAAAAGAAGTTCGCGACCAACTTCCTCGAGGTCGTTAAACACGACGTCGATCGCCTCCTTTGCGGCATTGCCGGTAAGCTCGCGGGTCGCCAGCTTATTCAGAAGCTCACCGACCTTCGGGTGGTCGAACCAAATGTATGTATTCTGGGGCTTGATCGTCGGCATCTTCTTCAGCTTGATGCCGTAGGTGATGAAGGGATCGTAAGCCCAGCTCACGATGAACTTGCCGAGGTCGTCGGCAAGCAGCTTCTCGAGCCCCGCCTGTTTTTCCAGGCGTCCGGGCGAATTAGCGATTTCGCGAATAAGCGAAAGAGCTTCGGTGGCGTTCAAGGTAGTCTCCTTATGCTGCGGCGTTGATTGCAACCGACATGTCGCCGGTCATCGCTGCTCGGTTGATGGTATTGTCTTTGGCGCTCTTCGGCTGAGTGCGAACGACCGTGCGCGGCACGGCCACTTCGAAGTCAGCCTCTTCGCGATCGATGTCGAGCTTGCGCTTGCTGACCGGCGTCGAGCCGTAGAGAGCATAGTCGATCTTCTGCGGCGCAATATACGCGGTGGACTTGCCATCGCGACCTGGCGCCGTCTTGAGCTGCTCCTCGATGCGACCGCGGGTCGTCTGCAGCATCTGTCGCTCCTCGGGCGTGAGCTGATATTGATCGAGGACGCTTTTCAGCGGAATGACGCTCTTGATGCGCTCGAGGATAGGCGCATGGATCCGCACAACCTTGGGCTCGAGCGAGCCGTAGTCATCAGAGGCAAGCTGACCATTGACCTTGCCGATGCGATCGACAATCGCTGTTGCCGGGCACATGCCGCAACGCATGGCAACCTGGCAGCCCTGACGCTTCTCGATCTTCGTGCCGGCCCAGACCCGCTCGCGCAGCAACATGCAGCTTGCGACCTTGGTCTTCGCATTGAAGATCGGGCAGACTGTCTGCGCCTGGTTCTCGGATGACAGCGTGAGATATTTAGCCATCAGAATCTCCCGTAATTTTGGTGCGTGGTTGTTTCGGCGTGGGCGATATCCGCGTGCACACCGAAACGTTTGCGATAGGCTCGCCGGATGACCACGCGTATGCGGCACTCGGCGGTTGTCTTCATGGTGAACGCCTCAAAGAGAGCTGGCATATCCGGGCGCTGCATGACCTCTTCAACAAGGCCATCTTTGGCCTTCTCCCAGTCAGCAAGGCGCATTCTCTCTACGCGGCGCAGGAGGTCGAGCGCGTAGTCGACGGTCTCCATCAGAACAGGCCGAAACGCGGGTTGGCAGCGTAGGTTTTGACTGCCTCGACCTGCTCAGCTTCACGTTCCGCCTGGCGCGCTTTGGCGATCTCCGTCTTGGAGTAGACGCGCGCCGGCGCTTCACCAATCCACTTGCCGTTCTCGTTGTAACGCGCGGGATTGGTCTCCTGCGGGCGACCGGTCGTGTCGAGGTGCGGCAGGACATGTTTGATATCCGGGCCCGGTATACGCGGCCACAGAGCCGGTCCAACGGCCATGCGAACTTCGGCGTCGGTGTTGGCCTGCTTGATGTTCGAGCTGATCAGCTCGTAAGCCTTCCTGCGCCTGGAGTCGCACAGCTTTTCAAACTCGGATTCGGCTTTCTTCTGGATCGCGAACTGCTCAACCTTCAGATCGCCAGATGTGCCCTTCTTGCCCCAATGGCGAACGATGATCGCCATACCGTGCGTGTTCACCATCAGGTAAACGTCGTAGAACTTGTTGGATCGGTTGCCGTCAGAGAATGCAAATTTCTGCACAGCGATATCGAGTGGGTAACTCATTGCGTCTCTCGCTTCGTTGTCGTGCTATCTTGATAGCGTGTCTGCGTCTGGGTTGTAAGTAAAAATTGATTTAGCCGTCAAGAACCCTTTGAAGCTTTCTTTTTCGCTTCGTCAGCAGCGTAAGGGTTGCGCAGGCGCCATTTGACGTCGATTGCCGGCGTCCAGAGCGTCGCCGCGTAGTAGGCCTTGCGCACGACCTCAGCGATGACTTCGTTCGGATCTTTCTCGTATGGCAGCAGTGCGATGCGCACCTTGAGCCCGATCGATGTGAGGAGCTTGGCAGCATCGAGCGCCGCAATGAGCGCCTTCGGCTCACCGTCCCACATGATCGTAACCATCTTGATGCCCTGGCGCTTCAATTGCAGAAAGCGGCCGAGCTGGTCATCGCCGGTGGACGAGCCATAGGAGAGATGCTTGCCGAACGAACCGACAGCGACGACACGCCGGAGGTCCACGTCTTCGTCAAAGGCGATCTTGATCGCAGCGACGTCGAAGAAGCCCTCACCCATGCAGACTTCGTCTGTGAGCTGGACGTTGTGACCGTTAAGGAGGAACTTGCCGGTTCCTGGTAGACCCTTCGGAAAGAGGTATTTGCACTCGACAAGCTTTGCGGCCTCGCCGGTCGTCAGATCGCGCCCCTGGAACGTCTTGAGCGTGCCGTCGAGGTCATAGACCGGGATGATGACGCGATTGGAGAACCACTGCTGCTGCAGCACATTCTGCTCATCGCGGAACGGCCAGGAGCCGAACTGGCAGTAGCGCAGGCCGAAATACTGGGCGTATTCACCGGTGATACCGCGCTGCTCGAGATAGACGAGGTTCTCGCCGTCTGGCGTGGGCATTGGATCCGAATAGGGCAGCCGGACTTCGCCGTGATCGACTGCGACCGTCGCCATGCGCTTCGGGCGCCAGCCCTGCTCACGCATGATCTCCTTGCACGTATCGACGACCTGCTTCCAACTCTCATAGCCGTAATGCAGCTTGACGAACTTGGCCTTATTGAAAGTCTGGTTGCAGACGAAGCAGTTCCCCTGCCCCGTATCTGCATTGAGGTAGACGCGCGATCGGCCATCGCCGCAGTCCGGGCAGTATTTCGCGTTGATCTGCATACCGGACGAGCCGCGCCCCATTTTGTAGGGCAGGCTCTCGCGGTCGAAGAAGAACTCGAGATCGAGGTTCTCTGTGATCTCCTGGAAAATGTTGTCGCTCATACGCGCCCCATAACCTTCGTCAGGAACTTCAGCTTTTCTCTGTCCTGGCGGATCAACAGCGTCATGCCGTCTTCCGAGTTACGCGATGCGACCCAGTGCAGACGGGCCTCGCCAGACTGCTTCTCAGCCTCAGTCGCATTGATGCCAATCACGACGTCGGCAGTTCGGATCTTGTTGAAGTCTTCAGCGACGTCGGTCATCTTGGCCGTGTGGGCGGCTGCACCGGAGCGGTTCGTCTGGGTGGCCGACAGAAGTGCCAGGTCGTGCTTGTAGGCGATCGCGCGAATGTCGATGTAGATCGAGCGCAGGTTGTCGATCATGTTGTCCGAACGATAGTTCGCGGCCATGATGTCCGCGTAGTCGATCGCCAGCATATCGAGAACGATGCCCTCAGAGCGCCACTTCTCGAGGATGGTATCGACGCGGCTCGGCTGAAGCGTGCCAGATGCGAAGTCGCGAATGATCAGATGGCCGGCGTTCTTCTCGGCCGCTTGGATCTTCGCCTTGACGGTCTGCGGATCGTCCTTCAGGAGCCGCATAGCCGTATCTGAGAGGTTGGCGTCGAGACGATCGGCAATGATGCCCTTTGCCACTTCGCACGACAGATAGGCGGTGTTGAAGCCCAGGAGCGATGCGTTCTTGGTGAACTCGCCAAGCGAGAGGGACTTGCCGGCCTTCGCAGCGCCCATCATCAGCGACAGTTCGCGCCGACCCCAGCCAGCGTGATAGAGGTTGGCGTCGATCTCGGCATAGCCGGTCGAGATACCGCGCTTGAGGATCTTGCCGGCCTTCCAGTCCTCGCGAACCTGGGTGCGCTGCTCGATCTCCTTGAAGTAGTGATAGTCTCCTTCATCGTCCTGCAAGCCGACCGAGAGCGCCGCTTTCTGAAGCTTCTCGATACCCGCGAAGTCGCCGCGCTGAAGAAGCTCAACGCTCTTCAGGATCGCCTGCTCCATCGCCTGATACTTGGCGAAGTCAGCGACCTTGTTCATGACGTAGGAGGCGTTGGAGAGATCCGTGCGCACCGCGTCCTTGATTGCGGTCTTGATCTCGCCGAGCTGGTCGTCGCGGATGCGCTTCTTTGCTTTCTCATCCTTGATGAGCTGAGTGAGGATGCGCAAATCAGGCACAGCCTTATGCACCTGCAGATGACCCTTGATGATGCTGATGAGCTGACCGTGCGCGTCGTTGGCGAAATATGCCGGGTCGATCAGATCCTTGGTGCGATTGGCGAACTGCGTATCGCGCATGAACAGCGCGAGGGTCTTTGCCTGGAAGCCGTCATCGAACTCCCACTTCGCTGCTTCCTGACCGGCGACGTCTTCATCGTGTTCCTCGGTTGTCGCTGCTGCTACCTGGGACATTCGTCTACCTTTCGAAGTCAATCAATATTTACTGATCGCTATAGAGCGAAAAATAGCGCTATTGATCTCTGTCGAGCTTCACTTGCTTAACAGAAAATAGCGCTTTATCAGCGGGTTGCTAATGGATATGTCGATGAACGCGCTCGACCAGTTCAGGATCGAAGCGGGCCTCGACCTTATCAAGGGGCAAGCGGTTCTGATTGATGAACTGCGCCAGCGCATACCAGGGATTGCCACGCAGAGAAGCCTGCTTGAACAGCCATTCGTGGTAGTCGTTCTGATGGGCGATGTCGTCGTAGTTCTCGATCATGTATGCGGGATTGTCCGACAGATAGAGGCGCGCTGCCTGCATCTCCTCCCACTTTTCGACCGTCTTCTCGACGTCCTCGGCCTTGTAGAGGTGTTGAGCCTGCGGCAGGTGGTTCTGCCCCCAAAAGCGCAGACGCAAGCCCATGACCGTGTGAATGTATTCCTTGTAGGGCATGCCAATCGCATCTGCGACCTGCCGGCCACGCCACATACCGGAGAACTGGACCATATGCTTCTCGTTGAGCACCGCGAGGCCCGAGAAGATTTCATCGATCGACGGCACCTTGATAAAGGCCGAGGCCTTCTTGGAAAACTCGGTGGCGAAATACTGCCGGTAGACCTCGCCGAAGGCCTCGATGTAGTGACGGGTCGCCTGAAGCGGCGTCATCATCCGGTAATCGAACCACTTGGAACGATAAAGCTCCGAGTCGATCGCCAGGAGCTTCTTATCGATGAAGCGGAAGGCGACCAGATCGTCTTCAATCGGATCTGGTCGCGGCATGTCGTCAATCGGTGGTCGCATCTGCATTAAGGAATCTCTTCAGTCCATCATGAGCTTCTTCGTCGTTGCTCACTGAATAGTCAGAAAAGTCTTGGTCTTCATACAATTCGACAATTTTCTGAATGAGACCGTGCCGAACGATGTCTTCGCGGCCGAACTCGACCACGCTGACTTCCGGCAGCCGACGCAGAAGCTTGATCGCCCTCGGCATACCGGAGCTGATTCCGCGGTCGATCTGCTTCAGGTCGCCGTTGATGATGAACTTGGCGCCCTCGCCGATGCGCGTCAGAGCCATCTTGAACTCTGTGTCGGTCGCGTTTTGCATTTCATCGAAGATTACCCAGGCCTTCTTCAGCGTGCGGCCACGCATAAAGGCCAGGGGCACCGGAACGATAATCTCAGCCTGGACGAGATACTCATATTTGGCTTGGCCGAAAGCGTCGTGGAATGCCTCCTCGAGCGGGACCAGGTAGGGTCTGAACTTCTCCATGAGGTCGCCGGTCAGGAAGCCGAATGAGCGCTCAACCTCGACGTTCGGGCGGGTGACATAGATCTTGTCGATGACGCCGGCCTCGAGAGCCTCGGCAGCGCGCTGGATAGCGAACCAGGTCTTACCTGTGCCGGCCGGGCCGGTCCCAAAGACGATGTCGGAGGACTTGATGGCCGCGTCGTAGCGGCGCTGACCATTATTCTTCGCCTCGGCCAGGCCTTCCTTCTTCTTGGTGCGCGAAGGCTTGCGGCGATTGGCCTGCTCCTCGACGACGGCTGCGAGCAGATTAACGTGCTTGGTGGGCTTCACAGAGGCGCCGCGGCGCTCCTGTCTATTCGAGGACTTGGAAGAGCGGCGAGCCTGGGACATTGGTTACTCCGATGCGTCTGGATGACATCAGTTTACGCGATACGGCATCGGTAAGTAAATATTGATTGAGAGCGGAGTGCATTATTCCGCTCTCAATGGGATGACTTAGAGGGCGCTCGCCCAGGTCCAGAGAATATCCAGATCGGCAGGCGGAAGACTAAAGAGACCGGTCAACTCGGCGAGGAACGGATTGGTGCGCTCAAACGTGGTCGCCTCGATCAGCTCGGTGATCATGCGCGCCTCATCCAGCGGCGCCATGCCGAGCGACCGGATCTTGTCCTGCACGATCGCCTTGGTGATGCCGATCTCGAGCGCTGCCAGCCAAAACTGACGAGAGGACAACGACGGCATTGCGCTCCGAATTTCCTCCGGCGTAGGTGGAGTAAGGGGAACGTATGGATCGATCGGAAAGTCCGGGTGATCAATAAGCCATTGCTTAATGACCGGGCTCAAGCCGTGGGGGTCGCTTTCCCGGTATGCATGTTTAGCGTCGAACGTATCATCGCCTGAAGGATTGGAGACGTTGCATTCAATGATGAGGGCTTCCCCATCAATATCACGAGTGATTTTTGTTACCGAATTGATTATAAACATATTATGCTACTCTCTGATATAGTGCGGTCTGATAACTGCCGTCCCAACTAACGTATCCACGATGACGCCATGTGCCCGCCAATACCGCGCCGCTGCCCCAACCATCGTTGACATAGTGTGCAGCAGTGGGACCGGCGAGACGGATCACATATGTCTGATGGAGAATGCCTGTAACACCATAGCATGTGACATACGTTCCGATTGGGAGGTTCGTTTCGCTGGCGTTGGTGCCTTTATAAATCTGACTCAAATCAATGGCATGATAACCATCAACTGTATCTGCGTTTCCTGCTCCGTTAGCCCAGTTCACATTGAAGTTGGACGGGTTGTAGACATACATGTTGGTGCCGTCATTACCGCCCCAGAGCCACGACGGCTGACCGGCCTGGCCGGACCAGTTGAAGTTCAAATCAACACCACCGACGCGGATCGGATAAGCACGACCACCCACCGAGACCTTGTTTGCGAACTGGTTATTGAGGTAGTTCGACAGCCAGTCGCCGGTTCCACCCCAAAGGGTGCCAAAGACGTTGCCATCGCCCGCCAGACGACCAGAAGCACCCGCGTAGACGGTGCCAGAGGCGCTAACATTTCCCGTTACGGAAAGACCGTGCCCCATCGACACCGTGCCGCTCGCAGCGTTGACCATGAACGGGCGGAGCGCGTTGTATCCTCCGGCCTGGTCGCCTGATGCGGTAAACATCAGGTAAAGCGTGCCACCATCAAAACGCCAGAACTGACCGTAGTTGCCATACTTGATACGGTAGTTGTTGGCCGAGACAGACATAATCTCGCCGGCGCCCGTAACCTGCGCGACATTGGTCGTTCCGTTCTTGAAAACGAAACCGCGACCCGCGCCGTTGCCCATCCGGAAATACATATTGTAGTCGGACGCACCGTCGAGCCGACCACCATAGGTCGCGTCGGCTTGCGAAGACATATAGACGGAATAGGCAGCGTCACCGTTCCAGAAACGAACGCCATTCCCCTGCCCCGAGGCAAGGAGAACGTTGTTGTTGCCCGCCGCGGTATCGGAGCGCAGGAACTGGGTGCTATCAAGATCGTCGAGCAGGTCAGCCGACAGGCCAGTGCCAGGACCGTCATTGCCGGCGTGCCATACTACGTTTGCGCCAACCGTCGGCGTGACGTTGAACGTGTAGGAGTAACCAGCCTCGGCGAAGATATCGATGGTGTTGGTGCCATTTCCCCAACCGACGTAGCCGGCGCGGAGATCATCGTTCTTGCGAAATTCGACAAAGCCAGGACGAGCAAGAGAACCCGCCACGAGCTGCAGATAGCCGTTGGACCCGGTGCTATTCACAACGGCGACTGAGCCGGTGAATACACCACCCGCAGCGTTCATCTTGGAGTTAAGCGCAGCCTGGAGACCAGTGGTGTCACCAATAGCGTGAAGATGCGTAGCGGCAGCTTTCGTGTTCAGTCCGTTCTGGACGAACGCCGTCGTGGCGATCTGAGCAGTGCTGGTGTAGAGGGCAGCGGTCGGCGCGGTCGGCGTGCCAGTCAGCGCAGGAGAGGCCAGAGAGGCCTTTGCATCGAGCGCAGCCTGGAGACCAGAGACATCGGCGATCGCGTGGGTGTGCCCCTCAGTGGCGAGGCCGGATGCTGCTATCGCAGCCTTGACGTGCGCAGTGGTCGCAAGGCGAGTTGAATTGTCGGCTGCAGCCTGAGTCGTAGCCGTCGGATTGCCAGTCAAGGCAGGCGAAGCAAGACTTGCCTTTGCGTTGAGCAGAGCGGCGAGATCGGTGATATCGGCCGCGACATGGGTATGCGCGAGATCAGCCTTGCCGGCCAGAGACTGCGTAATAGTCGCGGCGAAGTTGGGATCATCACCCAGAGCGTCGGCGATCTCCTGCAGCGTGTTCAGCGTGCCAGGCGCCGCGCCGATCATCTCATCAAGAGCGGTGCGAACATACTCGGTATTGGCGATCTTGGTCGAGCGATCCCCGGCAGCAGGCGTCGGCGTCGTAGGTGCGCCGGTGAGGGCCGGCGAAACGAGTGACGCCTTTTCGTTCAATGCGGCCTGAAGGCCAGCAACGTCAGCGATAATGTGTCCATGCACGATCGCCGGCGCATATGCGGCCACAGCCTGACGAACGCGCTCGGCCGTCCAGTTGCGTTCCGTCGTTGAGGCTCCGGCTTCCGCTTCGACCCGGTCAATCGTCTGAAGCGCTACCTGGGCACCGATGTTGGTGCGCACAAGGGCGGGATCAGCGAAGTCCGCGCCATTTGCGGCCTTGAGGACGTAGTTGCCAGGCTCGAACTGATCAGCCTCGGCAGCAGACGCAGCCGCAGCAGCGGCCCAAGCCTGGGCTGCATCGCGTGCGGTTTCAGAGCCGGTCTTCGCCGTCTCAGCGTCGTCGCGAGCAAGGATTGCCACATCGCGCGCAGCTTCGGTGATAGCCTGCGCAGTCTGCGCACCAGCCTCAGCCATAGCTGCCGCATCGCGCGCAGCGTCGGCGCCGGTCTTTGCGTTCTGAGCTGCAGTCTGGGCCGTCTCAGCAGCGGTCTTTGCGGTAACGGCAGCCACCTCGGCCGCACCTGCGGCAGTCGCGCTCGACTGGGCCGCATTGCGATGGTCGAGCGCCTCCTGGGCCGAGATTGCAGCGGCATTCTTGGAAGCAAGGGCACCAGCGGCGCTACCGGAAGCGGCAGTTTCGGATCCAGCGGCAGCCGTCTGCGAGGCCGCAGCTTCGCCAGCCTTCGTGGTCGCAGTTGTCGCGTGCGTCGAGGCGGTGTTGCGGTATGCAAGCGCGTTTGCTTCAGAGGTCGCCGCATTGGTCTCGGACGCCTTGGCGTTCGTTTCAGAGGTCTTGGCGCTGTTCTCCGAAGCCAGGGCGGCAGCGGCAGAGGCCGCAGCAGCGTTCTTGGAGGTGTTCGCGTTGGTCTCAGAGGTCGCAGCAGCGATCTTCGAGGCGTTCGCGCTTGTCGCAGACGTCGAAGCCTCGCCGGCCTTGGTCGTCGCTACACCCGCCGAAGCAACGGCGATGCCTCGAGACGCGTTCGCATCAGCCGCGGCAGCCTGAGCGTCGAGCTTGGCCTGGTTCAACTCCGGCGTAACATCGCCGGTATCACCCTTATCACCCTTCGGACCAACAGCAGATGCGACGAGCTCCACACCGACGTCATCGCCGGAATAGATCTCGATAACGCCCTGGTCGGACTCGACCTGCAGAATTTCGGTGACGGTCGGAAACTCAACCTGAACGTCGCCAGCTTCGATGAGGATCTTATCCATGGATTAGATACCCCGCGTGATCGCGCGACGGACAGGGACGGTCAGCATGAAGCCGAGGTGCTGCTTCAGGCCGCTATCTGTGCGCACCATGTCGATGTAAGCCGTTCGCTCGGGCCAGCCGATGCTCATCGAGCCAGGCAGGCGCAGTTGCAGGATCTTTTCGGAGATACGCGTGATGCTGCCGTTCGCCGTGGTGAGCGTCGCCAGAATATCCTCAGCGTTAGGGTCACGCCTCACATGCGCAGTGAAGGTCGCATTGGCCGGAAAGGTGATCGGCGATTTGTCGAAACCCAACTGGATCGCCCAGTCGTAGCCGGCTGTAATAACCTGACCCTTGAACTTCTGCAGCATCTATTACTCCCAAGCGAGAACTTAGGCGCAATTGTAAATCAATATTGATTGACCGACTAGCCCCGCCATTCCCCATTCTGGTAGGTAACGAGGGTGCGTTTGCCGTTCTTGTATTGAACCGTATCGGTCACGGTCCAGCCGGACGGGCCCTTGTTGTATCCCTGGCGCAGGTTCTTCACGCCGGAGACGTAGACCTCATCCAGGATCTCAGACGAATGTTTGTCGCCGATGTTCATTGGCCGGCCAAGCGCCGCGTAGCCTGCGACCGTTCCTCGAGCACCATTGGCGCCACGGAAGCCGTGATGGCCGCATTCAACGCCGTTGATCACGTAGCTCTGACCGTCGTGCACCCAATCCACTTCTGAAACATCGACGCCGTGCTTGTCAGCAACAAGATTGACGGCATGCTGGAGAAGGGAGAAGGAGCGCGGGCTGCGGCCGGCGTCGAGATCCTGAGCCACCTCCTCGCGCCAGGCGAGGTAGGCGTCCTCGAGCTGAAGGCCAAAGCGAATATTGATACCGTCGTTGCGATAGCGCCCTTCACGCACGTAGCGCTCCAGAGCGATGTCGTGGTTTGACTCAACGACAGTCACGCTGGTGGTCGAACGCAGCTCAGCGAGCAACTGTGCGACTCCCAGCACCTCTTCAGCGACACTTTCTCGGTCACGCACAGCCACTTCGTAGCTCATAGCGTTGTCGTGGACGTTGTGATGGTTGCGCCGGTAGTTATCGAAGACGTCGTGGACGAGAACACGCTTCGGATTAAGGGTCTTCACCAGGCTGTCAGAGCGCCGGAAGGTGGCAGCATAGTTTCTCTGATCCGCCTTGTCGTTGTGCAGATCGCCAAGAACGACCACATCGACGCTCTCATCATCGATATCAACCACGCCATCTTTGACGAAGAACTCGAGGTCATAGAAGGAGCCGTCGGTATCGGCCAATAGGTGACGACAGAAAGGATCGCCGGCCTGATTGAACTCGACGATCACCGCGCCGACCTTGTGATGACTGAGCGCCTTGATGCCGGCCTTGCGCGGAATGATCTTCGGACGCGTGACCATGCCGGTCGTCATGACCTGGTGCGCTTGCTTCGAGGGATCGAGCGTCGGAACGGACTTGAGCTGGATCTTCGCGTGCGGAAACACGGTCCACTTGCCGCGCGAGTAGGTCGTGAGATCGCCGATCGGTCGATTGGCCGTCGGCAGCATGTTCATCTCGCCGGCGAAGACGAAGTTGTCGCCGAGCTCCATTTGGCCGAAGCAGAGGAACTCCTCAATCTCGGGCGCATAGGCGCGCACAGCCGGGTTGTTCTCAGCCCACCACTGCGTTTCATAGGTGCCAGGCCCGACGATGATATCGGCATCGAGGAAGTGCGCGTAGGCCTGAAGGTTCTGCCAGAAGTCGCCGTCAATCGGGCAGTCGTTCTGTGCGCCGGTCAGTATGAACTTGCGACCGCGCGGGTCGATGACGCTTTCAACCTTGAGGATATCGGTCAGCCAGGTGCGCGGGATACCTTCGGTCTTCTCGCGATCGCCAGAGGTGCGGTCGTAGCGCTCCTTGAGCGTGCCCTCGACTACGAGCGCTTCAGGGTTGATCACCGGATAGCGAGACGATGTAAGCAGACCATGCAGTTGCTCACGCAGGAGATTTGCGCGTGCATTGGCGTGGATCATCGGATCGACCGGCTCCTTCTGCTGGGAAGGACTACGGACGCCAACGCGCGAGATCAGCTCCGGAACGTTCTCGCCGGCGCGCTTTCGACCGCGCATGATCGCGGCTTTGTTCCGAACAGTTTGGTATGAAAGCTTGAGTTCATAGGCGACGTCAGCAAGGAACGGATAAGTCGCCGGATCGTTGTAGACCCTGATGAAAGCCTGATCTTCAGAAGAAAGCGTCTTTTCCGGTCCTGCTTCATTCATAGTATGTATATTCTCTATTAGTGTAAAAGATACATAGATGAGAGACGGACCGGATTACTTTCCGGTCGCAGCCAAACTCTCCCGGAGATCGTCATAATACTCGACGAGGATCCCGTTCTGATCGTCGCACGCTTTCAAAGCGGCGCGGTCCCGGCGCCAAAGCTTCTCGGTTTCAGCCTGGGCAATACGACGATCGGGAATGAGAACCGGGCGGTCGCAGTCTTTGACCTCGATCGGCAGCGCCGGCAGCTCAATCTTAGCCTTAACGGACGGCGTTAAGACGCTGCACGCTGTTGCGGTTGAGGCCACAAGCACCAGCGTCAGAATCTTGATCGGCTTCAGCATCGAGACGGGCATTTTCATTCTCCAGACGTTTCTTTTCGAGGACCAGGCCGGCGATATCCTCGCGCAGACCTTTCTCAGCAGCGGCGATGGCGCGGTCATTGGCCTGACGCATCGCCTCTTTTTCCTGTTCTGCGACGACCCCACGCGCGTCCCAGCCGCGTTCGTAGATGGCGTGGTAGGTGAAGATTGCTCCAGCGACGGCCGCAACGGCGACCGCGCCATAGATCCAACCGAGGTAAGGGGAGATGAGCGCCTTCAGCATCAGACACCCGCCAGGCAAAGCTTGGTTTCAGCCGCACGGCGCGTCACGAGACCCTTGATGGTCCGACCACCGGCCTTCACCCACTTGCCAAACTCACCGCATGCGCCGCGGATATCGCCGGCATTGAGCTTCTTCAGCATCGTGGATTTGCAGTAGGCGCCAACGCCTACGTTGTAGGCGAGCGAGAGCTGCGAGACGTAGACCTTGTCAGAAAGACTGTCGGGCGCCTTCATGCATCTACGCATGCCCTGCTCATGCTCGATCAGGCTATCGATCAGCATGTTGTTGCAGGTCTCTTTCGAGAAGCGCATGCCGGGCTTGATACCCTTGGTCTCACCGTAGCAGGCAGTCCAGATGCCCACGACGTCCTGATAGGCGTAGAGCACCAGACCCTCGAACCCACCGACGGTTTGCACGGACATGGCGCCGGCCGCGGTTAGTGCCGTGGCACCTGCGACAACGTTACGAAGCCTGGTCTTCATCTTGATCTCCAGAGATGGTCTTCTGAGCGATGAGGCGCGCAACGAGAGCGGCCATCAGAGTGAGCGGGGTCAGTAGCGCCATCACAATCGGAGGCACGCTGATCAGGGCGGGCAGAAAGGGAATGAACGCCTCGATGCCGGACAGGATCGCGGCAGCGGCGATAATCCGGACGTTCCAGGAGTTCTTGAGAATCTTCTTCCAGTCGCGGTGCAGCTTCATTTACTGCACCTCTTCTGTGGTCTGTCGCGGGATATTCGGCACGATGTAATCGGCGCGCTTGGTGACCCCATTCGTTTCGATAACCGTCGTCAGCTTGACCACGGCCTCTTTCAACTCGCCGGTCTTCTGCGTCAGCTCCTTAGTGGCCTTGCGGTCCTCGTCGGTGCGATCGAGACGAATGTCCTGTTCCTGGTTCTTCTGCTCGATGCCCTTGAAGTAGGCGACAGCATTCCAACCAACAGTCGCAAGACCGATCATTCCCGCGACGAAGCTGATCGTCGCACCGTTCACTTTAAAGGAGGGCATAGCGGCCATGACAGTGGATCCCGAGCGCGAACATGGTAAGTCAATATTGATTTACCATTATAGACGCGGCGAAATCCCCTGGCAACCGATCAGGCTGCGCTAAGTGCCGATAGTGTCGTTCTGGCCTCACCGACGAGGGCGTCGATTGCGGCAGGCGTGGTTGCCACCCCTACCCTCGCCTTAATGTCGAGCCGTGTGGTTTCGATCAGAACGGAGACCTGACGCCAGCCGTGAGCCAGCGACAAAACGATTGCAGCCTGGTCGAGCAGATTGACGCCATTCATGATGGCTTCGGCTGCCAGGTGCGGCACCAGGCTTGGGGAGATCGAAGGATCGGCCGTGATCATCTCGGCCTCCTTCTCCTTCTGGGTGTAGACCATCTCCTGACCGGGAGCGACCGTGATGTAGCTCGATCGACTAACGCCGGCGAACGCATCAATGGTTCGATAGGCCACATCGCGGATAGGTGTCAGATCCTTGGCAATAGAGAGCTTCACGATGCAACAATCTCCGCGTTGAAGGGTAAATAAGGCCAGTGGTCGATCTCGATGCGGTAGGTCGCCGGCATGGGCGAGCTGATCGAGATCGAGCCTCCCGCCACCTCATGCTCCACATCATCGATTTTAACGACAACAGGGTCCGGCAGGCCATGCATGACCGCCTCATCCACATCGTCGGCTGCAATCTGCGTCTTGGAGATTGAGAATGCAGGTCGATCGGTGATCACGTCATCGAGGACATACTGAGTCACGTCGTCGGCGCTGCCCAAAATCAACCCCTCGCCCTGCCTCTTCTGAAGCTCCACGTCTGCGAAGACACAGAAGCCGGTTCGGTCAATCCTGCCCGTTACAGGATCAAAGATGGTGAAATTTACAGTCATTTGCGGGTCGATTTGTTCTTCGCTCATTGGTTCACTTCTTAATCAAGAGGGCCGACATAAAACGCTCCCTGCAGTTTGCCGAGCGCGTTCCGTTACCGCCGCTGTGGCCAATGCGAGCCATGAGTTCGTAGGTGATCGTTCCGGCGCCAGGAGCACTGTCGTAGAAGCTCAGAAGGAACTTGTCAGTTCCAGTGTAGGTGGTGTTGCTCGACGAGTTCGCCCCAACCGACTGACTGCGCAACGTTGCGCCGTTTCGCCTCGCATCAACAATGAGGTCGATCCCGACAGATCCACCGTCGTTTGTCGACCTGGCAGAGCACGTCGCGATAACGTCGGCATTAAAGATGATCGGAGCACCGGTCGGGTTGTAAACGGAGATGGTTCCGATGCTATAATCCACGCTGGGGACCGAAAGGCCAATAGCGCCCCCGCCATACATACCCGCGCCCTGAGTAACGGCGTTGTTGGCGATCAGATCCGTGATCAACGAGCCGTCTTGAACGAGCACGCGCGCATCGATCCTGTCAGCGGTAATATGCTCACCGTTGATTGCCTTTGCCTTGACGTGAATACTTTCGATCGCCTGCGTTTGGACGTGAACACTCGCGATGGAGTTCGCCTGCAGGTGGTTGCCGTTGAGCTGGTTGAATTTCAGGCGGTCGCCAGTCAGGCTGTCAACTTTAACATTGCCACCGTCAATGACCGTCCGACCATAGGTCGCGTTCATCGTGTCACCACCGCGGTAGGTGGCAAGCACGATGCAGTTGGATGCGAACGCAGTCGCAACGTTGGTCGTAACCGAGAGTGAGGTCGCGTCCTTCACCCAGTAGACATACATGGTGCCGGACGACCAGACGCCCGTCGAACCAGCAGCGATCGATCGCGTCGTAGGCGTGCCGGCGTCGTTGACGTAGCTGATGGTGCCGGCCGTCCAGCTCGCGCGGTTCAGGGCCGGCGCGTTGTGTTCGAACTGCACGCCATCGAGCGAGATATTGCGCATACCGATGATCGCGGCATTCGCGGCAAGGGTGTTTGCAGCGATCGCACCACCGTTGATCTCGGTCGAGTCACCGCCCATCGCCCAGTTGGCAATCGTGCCATTGTTGGAGATCCGGACGCGGCCAGGATCAATCAGCGTGGAAGCGGCGTTGATGCGGGCAGCCGGGTTCGACGCGCGGTCGCGAACCGTGCCGAGCGTGTCTCCACCACCGACGATGATCGAGTTGGAGATCGTCGTATTGGCCTGGAGCTTGTCGGCGGAAAGCGACAGGATCTTCGCCGAGGTGATAACGGCGTCGCCAATCTGGACAGAGCCAGTGATGATCGCGTCGTTAGCAACGAGCTGCTGAGCGCCGATGGTGCCGGCCAGAATGTTGTTACCATCCTGCATGACCTTGCCATCGGCCATCTGCACGTCGGTTCCACCGCGATAAACGCCGACCGGGAAGCCGCCTACCGTAAAGATCGCCGAGATCGAGGTCGTGGTGCGCAGCGTCGTCTCACCCTCGACGTAGTAGAGGTAGAGCGAGCCAGCGGTCCAAGTTGCATTGCCGGCCACGACAGTCTTGGTCGTCGTGCCAGAGAGCTGTGAACCAACAGAAACGTCGAAGCTCGTCCAGGCGACCTTGTTTGCGGACGGCGAGTTCGGCGTCAGCGTCAGACCAACAATGGTCATGCGCTTCGGATCAGGCATGACTGCGGTCTGGGCAGACGAGACCGCAGTCAGGCCAGACTTGTTGCCAGACGTATCGACCGCACGCAGCCAGTAGTAGCGCGTCGTGTTGTGCGCGAGGCCAGTGCGCGGGAAGCTCGTGCCGATCGAGTTTGCGATAACAACGGCATCGGCCGAGACGTTCGTCGTGCCCTCAAGGATCTCGATGATCGCCAGGTCAGCGTCGGTCGGATTGACCCACGACAGCCACAGCGAGGTCAGGCCGGGAGTGACTGTGAAGTCGGTCGGCGCAGCAGGCGGCGTCGTGTCCTTCGCTGCGACATGCATGATCTCTGCGGAGTAGTTCGACACATTGGTGTTGCGGTCGCGGGCGCGGATCTTGATCTTATATGTGACAGCCGGAATACCGTCGAACTCGAACGGGCCGTTTGCGACCGGGAAGCTGACGTAGTTGCCCGAGCCCTGCTTAATCTGCAGGTCATAGGCAGCCATGTCTTCTTCGGTATTGGCATCCCAAGTGACCGTAACGCGCGCGATGCCGTTTGCAACGACCGAGGTCGCGGCAAGGCCGGTCGGCACCCCAGGCGGGGTCATGTCAAATTCAAGCTCGGTGGCGACCTGCAAGGGCGGCGAGATATTCAGGCCGGTCTTGCCGAAGGCGTCATAGGCCGCAACACGGATAAAGTAAGTCGTCAGCTCCTCGCCAGGAAAGACGAAGGAGCCACCCCTACCATCATAGCGCGGCGCGGTCGTGTAGGGGTCGAAGGTGTCGTTCTTCTCGACCCAGACCAGAACGCCTGCGAAATCGTCATCTACCTGAGCCGGCCAGGACAGGTGAATATTCTTCACCGCGACGAAGAAGGCGGGATTGAAGACAGCCGGAACCGGGTTGGAGACAGTGATCGTCGCCGGGTTGCTCTGTCGCTGAAGCGTGTCCGTAACCGTTACGTCGAAGCGCAGCGTGCGGGTAGGACCGGTCAGTCCCGCAAGCTTCGCATCAGCCGCATTCATCTCCAGCGTATAGCCGTAGTTGGTCGTCTCGACCTTCTGGGTGCGCAGGAGCTTGCCCGAGGTCACATCCCAGACCTTCACAGTGTTGAAGGCGTAGAACGGGCTGCGGACGTTCGCAACGGACGAGCCGGTCGCGCTCTGCGCGGTGCTTTCGGCGAAGTTGTTCTGCCAGGTGACGTTAGCGACCTTGCCGGAGAAGTGAATGCCGTTTTCCGAGCCCTCGAGTTTGAGGTCGGAGACCGTCGGGCCGGCAGCGATCGCCCAGCCGGCAATCTCATAGACGATCGTCGCCGGCTGTGAGCGCATCGACGAGTGGCTGATCGCGTAGACGTAGAAAGTGTAATCGCCGGTCGGCAGTTCGGTGATGTCGATCGAGTTGTTCTTGGTCGTGCCGACGATGTTATAGCCGGTCGATTCCGACAGCATCGCGACTTCGTATTCCTTGGTCAGGAAATCGCGCGGGTTCGTCCAGGACAGCGTGAGCGTCGACTTCGGGAGACCGTTCTCGATGTAGCTGACTTCGTCGACGCGCAGATTTTCGACCGGCAGGCTTTCATTCTTCGGGCGCGTATACTGGATCGGCTGGAGCGTGCGCATATCCTCGACGCGAGCGTATTTGTTCGGGTCGTGGAATAGCGCTGTGATTTTAAAGGTGTTCTTGCTGTCTTCCTTGATGGTCAGCACGCGGTATTGGCGCGGTTGCACGTCCGTGCCGCGCATGATCCACATCGAGTTGACCAGCGGTAGATCGTCGAGCGGCTGGGCGAGAACAATGCGGTCGTAACCGACGCTCTCACCTTCCTCGAAGATCTCATTTGCGAAGGAGGCGATGTTGCACAGCTTCACCTCGCCGTTCGGCAGGGTGACGTAGATCTGGTAGGTCGCGCCGAGCGTAGGCTTGAAGGGACCATCGAGCCAGAGCTGAGTTTCCTCGGCAGCCTTCAGACGACCACCGATGCGCACCTGCGCCTTTGCAGGATCGGCGATCGCAATGATGTTACCCGGTCGAACGTCGGTCGCGTCCCAGGAGGTCGCGAAATCAACCGTCTCGGTCTCGTTCTGCTCGACATCGAGGATCCACTTGCCGTAGCGATGCGCGAGCGCACGCGAGGTGCAGCCCTGAAGCTGCACAGCCTTCTCACGCCAGCCCCAGCGCTGAAGCCCCTCGTCGTTGACGACCGGCTCGATGTCGGAGCGATAGAAGTCGTCGGGATTGTTGTAGGTCACGAGCGCGACCGTGTGGCGCGCCTTCTGCGAGGTTCCCGAATAGTTGAACTCGGCACCGAGGACGTTTGCCGGCGAGAACAGCTTAACCGGATCCTCCGGCATGTCGGCAGTCGCAAAGACCTGGCCGAGCGACCAGTAGGCCATGCCGCGCCATGCCGTCGAGATCTGCTGAAGCACGCGCCAGGCATCCTCACGCGACCGCAGAACGCCGTTGAAGGTGTAGCGGGGCTCATAGAGGTCAGCGCCGGTCGTGAAGTTCTTGAAGCCCGTCTTGACCTGCTGATCGCAATACTGGGCAATCGCGTAGAGCGACCACTTGTCGACGATCTGCGCCGAGACAAACTCGCCCAAACCATAGCGATCGTTGGTCAGAAGGTCGTAAAAGATCCAGGCCGGGTTATTGGTCCACGCCTGCTTGAAAGTGCCGTCCCAAGGGCCGTTATAGGTGCGAGCGATCGGATCGTAGTTCTTCGGAACCGAGATGATCAAGCCGCGGTAGCGATAGTTACGCGCCGGGATGGACTGACCCATATCCTCGGCGTTGACTTCCATGGCGACCAGCGCAGTGTGCGGATAGGTGAACTTACCCTCGACGAGAACCGTGTAGCTCTCGAAATAGGTGTCGTTCGCAACCGTATCTTCAGTGCTGTCAGGCGACAGGCGGCGAACACGCAGATCCCAGGGGCAACCACCGAGCGGCAGTTCGATCCGGTGAGCGCGCTGCACGGCCGAGGTCGTCTTCTGATTGACCAGGTGCTCAACGTGCGCGGACTGCCACTCGCCCTGATGACCGCGCACCTCAATTTCATAGGAGACCGAGGTCGTCTTCAGCTTGCCGCTCTTTTCGTCCTGACGAACGAGTGACGGCAGTCGAACGACAACGCGCACGGCATCGGCGTTCTCTTCGTTGATAGTGCGAAGAACGGGGCCGGTGCTGTATTTGACCTGCGTGTCGACCTGGAATGGCGTTTCAACCTGCGGAAATCCGGTCAGGTGTTCCTGGTCGGGATAGCCCTTGCGCTGCGTGATGAGAACGTTCTTGAAGTTCTCAACGCCGGTCTCATTCTTGACGGGCGTCTGCTCGAAATAGACGCCGCGGCCTGCTTCAGCATCGGTGAGCGCCACGCCGTCAGCGACGAGACCGACGCACGGACCTTCAGAGACGATCTCGACCCAGCGGGCGCGCGCCTTCGAGCGCAGCGTATTGCTTGCGTTCGAACCGCTACCACCACCTTTACCCTTGCCACCGCCCTTGGAGCCGCGAACAAGCTCGTCGCCGTCAATCATCATGCCTTAGTTCCCAAGCTGTTCGATATCGATGCCGATCGAGGCGACGACGCCGCCCGTAATCACTTCGCCGTAGACAAGCGGCAGAGCCCCGCCCTGCTCGTAGGTGCTGCCAGGACCGGAGAGCAGGAAGCTGTCCTCCTTCTCCTCCTTCTTCTCTTCGGGTGAGAGCATCTGGCTGACGCCGGCGACCGCGAGGGCTACACCGAGCATCGCCATGTTGCCGTAGGTCGCGCCGCCCAGGGCGCCACTCATGATCGGGGTTGCGAGCGCACCACCCGAGAACAGGAAGGCAGCGCCAACGAGCGCCACGCCAAGAACGATCTTGAGCAGGCCACCGCGCTTGGAACCGGCGACATGCGGAGCGATGTGCAGCGGCGCGCGGCCGAGCCGGTAGGTAGTGCAGAGCTCAAGGTCGAGATCGCGCCCCTTGTCGATGTCATCGCCACGCACGACGTGAAATTCGCCGGTGCGCATAACCTGCTCGAAGCCCTTGAAGTTGACGCAGAGCGCGCGAACAGCTTCGGCAGCCGTCTCAACTTCCAGCTCGATCTCGTATCCGAAGCGCTTACCCAGTTCGCCGTGCAGGTAGATCTTACGCATCGGCTTTTCCCGTATAGCGGATCCACATTTCGGCCTGGCGAGCCCACAGACCCGCAGGTTCGCGCCGAGACAGACGTCCAGGGAAATGCTGAGCGATCGTGTCCTGCGTCAGCAGCACGCCACCGTGATTGAACTTGTCGGAGTGCCACTTGAGAAGGAACACGTCGCCCGGTCGGACGTCGGACGTCGCAACCTCGGTGAAACCTTCGCCGGCCATGCCGTCGATGTAGAGATCTTCACCCTGCTTGAACCACTCGGGATCGCGCGGCTGTTCGGAGATCAGGTGCGGCGCGTGCGGCCACTCGACGCCCTGAAGCGCACACCCTTCCCGCCCCAACCGAAAGACATCGCGGATGAGCGCGAAACAATCGGTCACTCCTGAAACGAACTCACGACCAAGCAACGGCGGAATATTGTCGTCACCCCAGATGATCGGCTTACCAAGGCGGTCCTCGTCGACCGGAATGATCGCCCAGGGCAGGTCCGATTTCATCTGGCCGATCATGTCCATCTTGGACGGATAGAGCGGACCATTCGGGTGCGAGTGCACGATCGCCTGCATCTTGCCGGTGCGGATCGCGTTCTTGTAGTCAGCCGGATGAATCGCGAAGTCCTGCGTCGGATCTTCGGCGATGTTGCGGCAGCGCATGTATTGCCCGCCCACGACAATGCCGCAGCTCTCCTGCGGGTAAGCTTCACGCGCGTGCGCCTGCGCGGCGCTGACAACAGCGTCGGTGAAAATCATCCTCGAACCCTTCCAACACCTGGGAAGCCGCCAAACGGCAGCGGATTGGCCTCGCCGAAGCGAACCTTGCAGCAGTTGACCGAGCGCGACGGCTGATCCTTGTCGATCGTGGTCGGGCGATCCTGCTTGTCGAAATACTGACTGCCGCCATACGGGCAGAGCGCCTTGGAATAATCGAAGGTGCCCGAGTTGCGGTTGAATGCCCGGTAGCGGAACAGGCAGGTGTCGCGGATCACCTGGCGACCCGGCAGCTTCTTGCCTTCCTGATCGATGGCAGCCGAAAGCTCCCACTCGACGAAGACGGAGTTCTCCGAGGTCTTGCGGTCAATCTTGAAGACGTCAGGTCCGAAGATGGCGCTCGGATCGGGATCATCGCCGTCGTCGAGATGCTGCCGGAAGGTGCGAACGCGCCGAAGCTCGCAACCCAGAAGATCTCCATAGGTATTGAGCGCGGACTGGATCAGACCGTCGGAATTGGCAATACGAATGACCGGCGTCGGTAGAGCGCCCTGACCGGAGACCTCGAAGCCCTCGAACTCAACGTCGCACGGCTGATACTCGATACCATCATGGACGACGGCACCACCTTCGACGCGACCCTGCACAAAGTAAAAAATCCCGCCCCCGACCGACGTTGCGTCGAGTCGAAAGAGCGAGACGTATTCACCTGGGGTGAGGCTCTGCGCCGTCTGGTAGATCGTAACCATAATGCTCCTGAAATGAAGCCATATGGTAAATCAATATTGATTGACTGACAACGTTTGAATTATACCTCGTGCGTCCACGACTGCACAAAGGTCGCTGCGATCTTTCGCGTGCCATCGTTGTTCACGGTGTCGTCGAACTCCTCGCAAGTCCACTTGACGGGCACGCTCTCGCGCGGCGGGGTGTAGTAGAAGGCGCGGTCGCCTCCTCTCTGCTCGAGGAAGTCGGAGATAGCCCAGGCCTGATCATCGATCAGAACCTCCCAGACGAGCGTCAACTCGCGCCGGCGATGGTTGATGCCGGCGCGTGTGACCTGAGTGTATCCCTCGCCGAACTCGGCCTTCAGAAGGTTGAATTTGGTCTTGCGACCGGTGCCAGGCGACGGCTGGACCGGAGGCTCGAACGTCGGAAGTGCCATTACCTACCCTTTCCTGCACTGAGGAGATTTCCAGGACGCATCTGCCTGGAAAGCTCATCGACCACTACGCCACGCATCGTGCCCTCGATCTGCGAGCTGATCTGCTTTGCGAGATCCGTGTTCTGCTCGGGCGTGCCACCGCTTGCATTGACCGTAACCGGAGCGTTGATCGAGACTTGGTTCACCTGACCTCCGCTGTTCATCTGCGCGCCAATTGCGCCCATTTGCTCCTTGGTGAAGATACCTTCGTCCTTTTTGGCGATGATCGGGATTTCACCCGGCAGAAGGCGCTGACCACCGATCTGATTTGCACCAGAGTGATACTTCTTGGCATTCTTGAAGACCGACGGATTGACCATGCGGGTCTGGTGGACGCCGCGGCCGAGAATGGCGCCGGTGTGTGCCGAACCCACGGCAACACCCTTGCCCTTCGTCAACAGACTGCTGGCGCCCTTACCCTGCTTTGCGGCGGGGGCAGCCCCTACGGTCTGCTTCGGCCCCATGAAGCCGCTCATGATCTTCTTGACCCACGTATTGATGATGTCACGCGCGATCGACTGAAGCGCCTGCTTCCAGTCGCCCGTCCCCATGATGAGATCCGTGATGCCGCCTGCGAGCGTGTCCATCCACTGCGTAGACTGCTTCTGCAGATTGCCCTGGAGATCAGACCATTCTCGCATCTGCTTCGACATTGGATCCTGCGCGGCATACTGCTTGCGGATCTGTGCCTTTTCAGCCTCGAACTGGCGCGTCGCCTCGACGTCCAGCAGACCGGCCTGCTTGTAGTAGGCCATCTTGGCGTCGACTTCGGCGAGCTCCTGGTTCATCGCAGCCTGGCGAGCCGCGCTCTCGCTCATCAGCCCGCGCTGAAGCTCGCGGGTCCGGCTGTTGGAGTTAGCGACGTCCTGCAGAAGCTCGGTCTGACCGAACATGGCAAGCGCCTGGCGCTTCTTCTCAATGCCGGCGCGATACTGCTCGGAGTCCTTGCCATAGACGGTCTCGAGGTCGCGGACGTATTTGTCCATGTCCTCGCGCATCTGCACCAGGCCGGAGCTTTCAAGCCGGACATTTGGATCTTTCGCCTTCGCCTTCAACTCGTTGATCTGGCGCTGAAGCTGAAGCTCCTGCTCCTTGATGCGAACTTCGGCGCCTTCGACGTTGCCAGCGGCTTCCTTGCGATCGGCACGCTTGTTCTCAGCCTCGTCGAGCTCGCGGGCGATCCGGAGAAGCTCCTTGTTCTTCTCGCTATTCATGTTCTTGTCGCCGAAATCACCCTTGGCGATCAGCTTGGAAACGGCGCGGTAGTTCTTATCGAGACCGTCGAGACTCTCCTTTGCCTCTTCGATCTTGCGAACCATCTCGGTCTTCTGGTCGTCGGCAGCCTGAGCCTTCTGCGCCGCGGTAAGCCGATTTTCCTCGTCGGTCAGCTCTGTCGTCGCGGCAACGCCGGCTTCGATGAGCTGGTTGCGCTTCTCAAGGAAAGCATTCGCCTCGCCGTAGACCTGATTGGTATCGACGACGGACGGGCCGGCAAATGGATTGTTGATGTCGAAAGGCTGCTTGAGGTTGACGCGCGGCATCTCGAAGCCAGCAGCCTTCTCGACCGTCGGGCCGCGGCTTGCGTTGGAAAGCGCCTGGTTGATCGCGCCGTCAGATACGTTCGCAAGCGATGTCCACTCCTTGCGCAGACCGGCCAGTCCCTCGCCCGACGTCAGACGACGGTTAAGCAGATGCGAGGCCATGGCGTCCTGCATCTTCTCGTCGAACAGCTCATCGCCCGACAGACCCATTTCACGAATGAGACCCTCGAGCGTCTGACCGACGATCTGATACTTGCCGAGCGCAGACGAGCCCTTGCCGTCACCATACTTGGCGCGGTTTGCCGGGTTTGCGAGCATCATGCGCTGAAGGTCGCGGACCTGCTTTAGCGACATGCCGACGAGGTTCTGCGAGCCACCCGTCCATGCGCCGTTATCAAGCGTGGCATTGTAGTTGCCGCCCGACTCCCCCTTGGCGATCAAATCAAGCATCGAGCCGGAGAACGCAGTGATCCGCGGAGCTCCTCCACCGAACGGGCTGTTCATCATGCTCAGGCTATCGAACGAAAGACCGTTGAGCGAGGTGCCGATGCCAGAGACGATACCCATCGTCTCGCGCAGCACGTCATTCATCGTGGTGATCTTGCCGATCGTCTGCTGACCAAAGGCCTTGTCCATCGACACGCCGACGGCATCCGTGACGCGGCCCTGCATGGTCATACCGCGAACAGACTCCTGGAGAGCTGCGAGTGCGGGCGAGTTTGGACCCAGACCCTTGTAGCCGCCCTGCTCAATCTTCATGCGGATCTTTTCGCCCTCGGTCAGCTCGCGACCGAGCGCCTTCTGCTCGAGCTCCATGCGCTTTTCGATGAGCTTGATCCGCGCGTTTTCGATATCGCTTTGGAGATCCTCGGCGCCCTCGTTCATCTCCTCGAGGGCAGCCTTCTTCAGGATCAGATTGGCGATTTCTTCGCCGAGTTCGCGCACCTGGGTGACAGACGTGTCGCCATAGGCACCACGCGCGAACTTGGCGAGAAACTCACCCAGCTCGTCATTGGCGCCACCCAGCTTGTCTTCCAGGCCGTGAACCTCGTCCTGCGTCTTGCCGAAGAGCTTCTCCAGCTTCTCGAGATCTCTCTCCGTGGTCGAGGATGCGCCGATCGAGGGAAGCTCGCCGGTGATATTGAGCGCCTCGCGTTTCTGGCGCAGCTCATCCAGCTTCTTCGTCAGCTCGTCGATCTTGAGCTGGTCAGCAAGCTGCATCGGGCCATCGCTCTTGTTCTTCGCCCAGACGTCATCGAGCGCACCCTGGATGAGCTTGCGCTGCGTCTCGTAGAGATTGCGGGCGTTCTCAGCGAGACGCTCTGTGCGCTCCTTTTCGAGCTGATCAATGCTGCGGCCGGCCTTGGATTCAGCAGCGATGCGCTCATCCATTTCCTTCTGAATGGCAGCCTGGCGATCGCGGTAAGCGCGCTGCTCGGCCGCTTCACGCCGGTCAAGCTCGCGCAGGGCGAAATCCGTCGCCTTCTTGGCGTCGTCTTCGATCGCTTTAATCTCGGCCTGCTTGAGGAGCTCCTCGTCCTTGCGGATCTGCGCCTGGCGCTGGGCTACGTCGTATTCTTCCTCGAGCTGGCTGCGCAGAGCCGAGCGCTGGTTAGCCTTGCTCTCGTCGCTACCGAGGAACAGGCTGTTCTTCACGGCACGATTGATCGTCTGTAGATCCTTGGTGAGATCGGCCTTCCGGCGCGCAACGTCCTTCTGAGCGTTGCCGAGCTGGTCACGCGCAACGTCACCGAACTCGCGCAGGGTCGCGATCGCTTCCTTACCGCGGCTGCCGAAGATATCGAAGGCATCGGCAATCTCATATACGGCCAGGCCGACGATAGCGGCAGCAGGTGCAACAGCCGTCATGGCGCCAACCATGCCCTGCAATGCGCGCGTAGCCTGGACTCGCGCCAAGCGATCGAGACTGGCGACAGAGGTCGAGGTATTCTGGAGTGCGCGCTGGTGAAGCAGAGCTGCGGCGTTGGCCTTGGCAAAGTTCATGCCGAGCATGTTGAGGGCGATGCTGAGCGAGGCATAGCCGGTCTTCAGCGAGCCGAGGAGCGAGATCCCGACCTTGCCAATCGCAACGAAGGCGGCAAACTCAGCCAGATTGCCGATCGCAGCGCGGAACTCGATTGCCTTTTCGACAGCCCACTGCAAACCTCGAGCGATCGAGGAAAGTGTCTGACCGACTTCCTTGGCGAAAACCTGACCGCCCGAAGACGCCAGCAGGTCGTTGAAGTCGCGAAGCTGTTCGGCGACGGTATGGAAGAAGCCACCCTCATTAGCATCGCCGGTCTTCAGATCGACGTCACCGATGATGCGGGCGAACTGCTGAAGTTCCGTCTTGGCGCGCGAGAGCTGACCGGAGAAGGTCTGCATCATGCGAACAGCCGAACCGCCGAAGGAGCGATCGAGCTCCTGGTAGAAGGCTTCGAGCGAGGGCTTTGCTGCCATGCGACCGGTAGCGATATGATCGACGAGGGTTGCGATCGACACGCCCATCGATGCGGCCATCAGACCCATTGCCTGCGGCATGGATTCGGAGATCTGCTGCCTCATCTCTTCCATCTGGATGACGCCCTTACCGGACGCCTGGGAGATACCCAGAATGGTGCGCTCCAGAGCCTCACCGTTACCACCGAAGGCCGAGACGCCATCGACGAGCGACTGCAGCGAGCCCTTCATCGGGTCAGTGCCGGTCGCTTTCAGCTTGGTGAAAGATGCCGTGAGGTTGTCGAGCTGAAACGGCGCTTCGCGCGCCATGTCGACGAGATACTTGACCTGGTCGGCCGCGTCAGTGACGGGATCTGCTGCCGAGGACATCGAGCGCAGCATGTGCGTCAGACGTTCGAACTCGGCATTGGTGCGAATAACCGCGCCAACCCAGGTGTCCTGAATATTGATGATCTTGTTGAAGCCGATTGAGACGGCCGTGGTGACGATCGAGACGTCGCGAAGGGTCGAGAGGAAGCCCTGGCTTGCTTCCGACGCCTTCGACATCGACGTGACGACCATCTGACCATCAGCGGCCATCTTGCGCAGGGCGGGCGAGGAGCGAGCAACGTTGCGGTTAAACTGCTGCAGCGTCTCGCCGGCGTGCATCATGCGCGTCGTGAACGAGCCATCCACCAGTTCCAGTTCAACCTTAATCGCCGTCATTCATTCCTCACTAAATCAGTATTGATTTACTTGCCGTTGCGCATGATGTGCGCTCTCAGTGACTCCAGACCTTCCCGGTCGAGCCCCGGATCTGGTGTGGCTGGGTCGTCGACCACAAGGGTCCGCGCGACAGGTTGGAAGACGTAGATCTCGCCGGCTCGTTCGGTGAGGTGCTCGTTAAGCTTGGTGAAGCTCTCCTGATTGGTCACAGCGCCCAACAGGTGAAGCATTCGCCGGTCGTCGGCTGCCTGAAGACGCTCGCAGACCGAATTGAAGGCCCAGAACTTCTTGATCGGCATTTTGAGAAGGTCTTTCTCCCGAAAGCGAAAGACCTTCATCAGTCTCGCGTAGACGAGGAAGAAGTCGACAGACTTCAGCTCGCCTTCGGAGCCTTTCCCGGCTTGCCTTCGGCAGCTCCTTCACCAGGAGCGGCTTCTTCAGCCTTCTCGCCGTTCGCAGTCATGACGTAATCGCGGATCTTGTGGAGCTGCGTCAGGCGAAGCCCCTGGAGTTCCTGCGCCGATACGGTCGGAAGCGCGCGCTGGATGATGCCGATGATGACTTCGTATTCCTTTTCGACGGACGCGCCGACGGCCAGGCTTTCGATTGCGCGCACGTTGGCAAGGAAGTCGCTCACAGAGCTTTCCTTCACCTTGTGATCCTTGCCGTTGAGCTTCACGGTGAAGTCGATATCAGCCTCGACGGAATCCAGGTCGAGATAAGTGGTGGACTGATTTGCCATGGTGCGAGTTGATCCTCTGAAACGAAAAAGACTTACTGGACGAAAATCCAGTAAGTCAATTTTGATTTACTTTGCGGGGCAAAGCAAGAGATTAAGCGGCAGCGGTCTCGTCACCGACTGCAAAAAGACGACCCGAGGCGTCAGCGTAGCCCTTGAAGACCACGTTAAAGATGCGCTCCTGGTCCGTCTGGTAGGCGAACTGGATAGCGCCGGAGGTCATCGCCTTGAAGATCGTGAAGTCGTCGCGGGCGTCGACAGCACCCTTCGGGCGCAGAACGAGCTTCTTGGCGAGCTTCAGGAGCGAGATGTTGGTGCCAGTTTCGACAACGACCTTCGCCTTCGTAGCATCGACACCACCGGCCATACCGGTGACGGTGACGTTCGCCGCGGTGACGACGGTCTTGGTAATCGCGACGTTGCCGGAGACACCGCGGTTGGAGGCTTCCAGGTTGACGGTCGCAGCGTTCGGCGTCGCGAGGATGCCAAGGCTGGCGTTGTTGATAGCAGCGGCAAGCGCGATAGCGGCAGCACCGATCGTTGCCGGAATAGCCATGTCACGCGAACCGCTCGGTGCGGTCTTGAAGGTAAAGTCGAGGCCGTCGATGGTGATCTTGTCGCCGTTGACCGGAGCCGCAGTCGAGAAGACAACCGTGCCCGTCGCCTTGGCGCCGTCGGTGACGAGGGTCGAGCCCGGCATAACGCGCGCAAGGTTCTCGAGCGTGGTTTCGGCCATCGGGATCGTCACCTGAACCGTGCGGCCGGTGATGATTTCGTCGATCGGGGTCTCGCCCATCTGGTCGACAGTCACTTCGTGGGTGTTGGTCTGAACTTCAACCTCAACACCACCCTTGGTGAAACCAAGGTCGGCAGAGTCGAACAGGGCGGTGCAGACGCCCAGCTTCACGTTTTCGGTATTCGAAGGCATGAGATTTCTCCTCTACGTGGTGCCGTCGGAACTAAGTCAAAATTGATTGACCATATGATACAGGCAGCAACGACCATCGGTCAATCAATAATGATTGACTAACGACGAAGCATTGCGTAGAGGATTTAGTTTGGCCTCAGATCGACTTCATTGTGAAAGCGGTCTGAAAGTTGATCGACCACTCCGTAAGGTTGCCAACAGCAGACGGAAACTGAATCGGCAGAGCTTTCGGATAGAAGACCTTCAGGTGCACCCTGCCCCGCTCAGCATTGGCCTCGTAGATCTCCTCGGCTGTCACCGTCAGCAGCTTCATCAGGTCATTGGCGAGCTTGCGCCCCTCGGAAATCTTGTTGTGACGAACAATGACCTTCAGGCCAGGCTTGTAGAAATCCGGCAGGCTCGGGTTTACATGAATGCCGTCGAGCGGTTCAAAGAGGCCGATCGCGACCTTGGCGTCAGCCGGTATGGTCGAGCGATAGATAGTTTCGCCGGAGACGCCGAGGCCTGCGTCCACGATCTTCTTGACGATGATATCCCAGATCACTTGATTGTCTCCGTGATGACCCCGATCATACGGGCGTTGAGCTTGTCTTCTTCCTGCGCGGCTGCACGCGTCAGGAAGCCAGGGCCAACCTGCTCTTCCTGACTATCGTTCTTCGCCTGGGATGCCTCACCCAAATTGTAGTCACCCTCATGCATGTAGGCGGCGTAGTCCTCGACCCGCACGCCGTTGATTTCGGGCAAAATCACGACGTCGATCGCCAGGCGCCGGCGTGAACCTTCGTAACCAACCTGCTTGACGATCGCCTCCTCGAGATTGTGCTTCTCGACCGGCGCCATCTTCTTCGCGGTATCAACGATGCGATCTGCAGCCGCGTGCATTGTCTTACGGGCGTTCTCGTGGACGCGCGCTCCGATATTACGCAGGCGCAGCGCGTTCTCGGTGATGCCTGTGACCTTCATCTTGATCATTCCGCGACGTGCTCCAGAGATACCTCGTAGTGATCGAGTGCACCGGAGACAGTGAAGCGCGGGTGAATACCGACGACGCGCAACGTCATACCGACGAGCTCGATCAGGTCATCCACCCCAAGCAATTGCCCGGTCAGGATCTTCGATTCGGCGACCATCTGATCCGCCTGGCCGCGCGAGGCCGAGCTGTCAGAACGAACGGAAGTCTTCTCCGAGCTGGCAGCCAGGCGCACAACGGATAGCGGCAAAGGCAGCACCGGGCCGTAGGTCTCTTCGCCATCGAGGTTGCGCCCCGTCTTCTGCTTGTAGACACCCATTCGATTAGGCGCGAACATGCGAAACCTCCATCTTGAGCCAGGCGTTTGCGTTGGGGTGAAAGACCGTTTCGCGGATCTCCGAATAGGTCGGAAGCTCCGTGCTCGAGGAGAGCGCGATGACCAAACCATCATGCTGCGCGTCTGGCGAGTGATGCGCGACGACTGCGCGCTCGAGGCCATGGTCAGCCAGCGTGAAGAGAACGATCTCGTTGTAGACCGATAGAACCGTCTGCCGCCAGACCGAGCGCACGAAGAGCTTCGACTCCCACTTGCGCGACGCCTTGTCGTGGAAGAAGAACGATAGATCAGCCTTGTTGCCGACCATATATTCGATCATGGCCGCTCTGCGGGATCGACCGGACGAGTTCGCGGCCAGGGAGACCTCGAGCTTCACCCGCTGAATAGATTTTCGCATCGTCGCAATGTCGCGTGACGCTTGCGCGAGAAGTTCGTCTGAAAGATAGCTGCCCGATACGCTCAGATGCTCGAGAGCTTCGTCCGACAGATTATCTGCATCGATGCTCGCAATTTCTTCAAGCGTCGCTGTGCGCGCAATCTCAGCGATTTCCTCAACAGCGGTGCTGATGAGGCCATTCTCGGTTCGAAGGAACGCCAGAGCGAGCTGGGCTGCTTCTTGAGCCGACGCGGTATCGTCGAGCGCCTGGCTGTTGAGCGCATTGCGATAGATGGCCCGAAGGCCATCTGTGAACATTGCGTAGCGAGCGGCAGCCTGGTCGGCGAGATCCGACAGATGATTACAGATCATGCGCGGCCGATCTCCACCCGGTAGTAGACATAGCCGGTGAGCGCTCGCAGAGCTTCGTGGCAGATGCCCAGCTCCAGGCGACCACCACGAAGCATGACAGAGCTTTCACCGACGGTCTCGGAGATGACGCCGGCGCGGTGGCGACTCTCATACGGATTGTCGGCCAGGATCTCGTTCGCCTCGATGAGCTGGGCCGTGCGAATTGCCTTGCGGAACTCGGCCGGCAGCGCCAGGAAATCATCCTTGGTATATTCGAGCCAGGCGCCAGGTCGGATGATCACCTCCTCGGCGATTGTCGCGTCAGGCGCAAGCTCCTTGGTGTAGCGAAGCTGGACGCGGCCAAGGTGGCTATAGGCGTTGATGAGCGCGGCCGTCTTTGTGTCGGCGCTTGCAGCGGCCCAGGCCGTTAGTCGCGGATTGTCGCGCGCCAGCACTTCAGCCGCCCCAAGCGTCATGAAGGTATTGTTCATCACCTCGAGACGAACCTCGCGCTCGATGATGTAGGTAATGGTCCGGCGAACCGGACCATTCGTTGTCGAAAGAACCACGCGAAGTGTGCGCGCAGCCGACTGCTCATCAGCCCTGAGAACGTTCAGCATCGCCGGAATCGTGATCGTGGCCTTCCCGTCGGCGGGATCAAAGGTGATTGACCCGAAGTCCATCACCTTCTCGTCCTCGTCGTCGTAGATAACCGCATTCACCTGACCGACCGTCAGCGCCGCTCCGTCGGAGTCGGTGAAGAGGATATCGATCGCAACGTCGAAGTTCTCAGGGTAGAGCTTGATCATGGCTTAGGCTTCCTTTGCCGCGGCGAGCTGGGCACGAATGAGGGCAACTGCGTCCTCGTGCGGGAGAACGCCGTCAAATTCCTCAATGGCTTCCATGACCTTCGCGGCGAACCATTTTTCGTATTCCGGCGTGTCTTCGACCGGATCAACCGGCGCTTCCTGCTCTTCGGAGGCTGGCGCCTCTTCAGCGAGAACAGGCTCAAGCTTGGCGCCGTAATGCTTCTCGAGAGCCTCAACCTCGGCGTCGATAGCCCGCTTTCGCTCGGGATCGTTGAGCGCATTCCAGCCGGTCAGCGACTTGCCGGAGTTCTTGAGCGCCTGCTCGACGAGCGAGGTGCAAGGAACAATGACGCCGTCGATCGCGTATTCGGGAACCAAACCCTCGTAGCCGAGAGCAACGAGCTCTTCTTCGACAACCGCGGCTGCGGTGGCCTCGAGGTCAGCCTCAGTTGCGAGCGTGGTTGCCTTCAGAACCGAACCACCAGCATTTTCGATCTTCTGGTTGCGGAGCTGGAGGAACGCTGCCTGGGCCGTCAGGATCTTCTCGATGATCTCCGGAATGCCGCGGCCCTTGACGGTCCACTTGTCGGCGATGTCGCGCAGACCCTTGATGCCGCTCTCGTCAGCCACACGCTCGAGATCGTCGCGAGTGTAGAGGCTTTCAATCGGCGCAGTCAGCGAGCGGGCGGCGTCGAGCTTTGCTTCCATCACCTTGTCGGCTTCGGATTGAACGGCGAGCGGGCCGGCGATCTCCGCGCGAACGGTGCCTTCGGTAAGCAGGCGGTGCTGCGGACCAACATTGATCGCATCGGTGCCCTCCCTGCCCTCGGCGTCGCACTGGACGACCTGGACGGAGGCTGCAATGCGATCGGCAATGCGCGGAGGAACGGGCTCAGTCGAGACACCATTCTTGAAGGAGATGATGTTGAGCTGGCCTGTATAGCCGTGCCAGCCACGCGAGACGATTTTGAGATAGTGCATCGACCACCAATCTTTGTGCTTGAATAGAAAAAGGGCGGGAATGCCCGCCCTTATGGTAAGTCAAGATTGATTTATTATCAATCCTCGTAGGCTGCTCGCAGCAATTCCATATGAACCGAATTGACCTCTGCCATCGTCTCAGCCATCACGGCTGCCGGGTGTGTCCCGTCGGTGGTCGGCTTGCCGAGATCCACGCGCCACTTATCGCGAGCGGTCGGATCGGTCTGGTCGGAACCCAAATCGACAAACCCGTCGAGATTGAGGTCAGCGCCAACCTGGGCGGCGCACCAGGCGTTACCCGCGTCACGCCAGGCACCGCCAACCTCAAAGCCCGCGCGCGGCGTCTGTCCTTCGAGCGTCAGCCAGTCGGTCGAGTCCGTCTTGGGCGACAGTGCATAGTGCTCGAGGTGAACCACGGCGCCAGCCTTGCACATCTGCCAGATCTGCGCCCATCGATCCTTGGTATTCGCCAGAGTCTCGCCGACGGAGTAGTCTTCGCCACCGTGACCGGACAGAACGTGATTGACATAAGCGAGCATCTGCCGGCGTTTGGCCGAGTTGTTAACGAAAGACTTCGCCGTCTCACCTGACCTTGCCAGGAGCATGCGCGCGGCGACCTTGTTACCGTCGACATTCGCAAGCGCGCGGCGCATATAGCCGCCTGAATTGTTACGGCCATTGCCTCGTCCGTCATTCACGCCGCTTTCAATCGAGCCGCCGAACACGGCAGCCGCGAACATCTTAGCCGCAGGAACCCCGAGCACCGCATAAGGCAGCCAGACGTGAGACTGTTGCGACCAGCCACCCTCGGTCGAAAGACCGCCAGTGTCGAGTAGGCGACTGGTCGACCCAGCCGAACCGACATAGTGAGCTTCGCCGGCGATCACCGGACTGTTCAATGCGTTCTGATGAAACAAGCCCTTCTGACCAACCTCGAGACGGCGCTCGGTGCGAATCCAGAACTTAGCATTAGCCGGGAAGACTTCGAGACCGAACTCGGACGGCAGAAGTGGGTCCGAAACATAAAGTTCCGCGCCGGCCAATACGAGACCTTCATTCTGACCCTCGAACGTGACGCGCTTGGTGACATCGTTGTATTCGACCGCGGCCTGAATGTAGTAGCTGTTCGACGCATCAACTTCGGCGCATGTGTGGCCATTGCCGACGGTCGCATCCTCCACAAAGAAGCCGTTAAACGCCACACGAAGCTCGGTCACGTCCTGCGTGCCGATCATTTGATACGAGCGACCGACCTGACGCAGATTGGCCGTGGTGACGGCGGCGCCTTCGACCGTATTCAACTCGCCACGAAAACCAACCACCTGCATGGGGAGCGAACCGCCCGGACGCGCGAAGTCGCAACCAGCAAAGCGCGCAAGAAGGGAATGACGCATCAGGCCGATGTCCTTCCGGTGAGCTGAAAATCGCCATTCGGAAAGCGGGCGAGATGAAGTATGGCGAGACGTTTCGCGGAGCTCAGGCGATCATCGATCTCCTCGACGACTACGTCAGGGGCTGGGCTGACTACGATCTGCGCCTCCCCGCCCTGGCGCAGAGCGCAATAGAAGCCGTCACCGAGGTCGGCCGGAACGGTAATCTCGGCGCCGACGCTTGGCGAACAGGTGGTTCGGCGACCGCGACAATCGGATTGAGGTGCATGCGAACGGTCGGACCAGCCTTGCGGATCACGGTCGTGCCGTTCGAACCGACAATGTTGGAATCGATTGCCGCGCCAACCACGTCAGCCTGGGCCTCGGTGATTTCGGCCGAAACGCCAGCGGCAAAAGAAACTTTGCCGATCGTGCCGGTATAGCTTGAGTAACCGGGAGCGGTCAGTCTTACACGAGCCATAACTATCTCCATGAATGCGAAAGGGGCAGGAAAATCCTGCCCCTATTGTAAGTCAATATTGATTTACTGACCAGATTAAATGTTGAGGATGCCCTTGAGGCGAGCAACCGAGTGGGTGGCCTTCAGCGCGGTGGCTGCATACCACTTCACACGGTAGCGGCTCGCATCCTTGTTCTGGATGGTGCCGATGTCTTCGAACTGGATGCCAGCCGAAGGACCACCGAAGATGCCGTGGAAACCATCAGCCTCGTTCAGACGCAGAGCGTAGATAGAGGTGGTCTCGTTGGCCGAACCCTGCACTTCATCAGCGGTGATGAAGTCGTTGATGATGACCGGGATGCCATCGTAGGCCGGGACCGGCTTGCCGAAGTTGGCGATCTGGATCATGTCGCCGGTGTTACCACCGAACGAGCGCATGATTGCGCGGATTGCGCGCCAGGTGCCACGGCGCATCATCAGCACGTCAGCGCCGAGCTTGACGGCATCGAGCAGCTCGTCGAGCATTTCGGCCGAAACGGCAGCGCCGTTGGTGCCGGCAACGAGGGTCTGAGCGGCGGGAGTAAGCTTCTTGATGCCGTCGAAGGACTTCGGATTGACCGCGCTGTCACCGTTGACGATCGTGCGCTTGAACTTGCGACCGAGACCCTTGGCCTTGGCAGCGAGCTGAATTGCGATCTGCGGGTTGAGGTGCGACTGGACGGCAGCCGTGAACTTGTCGATGTCGACGTCACCAGCAAGCACTTTGAGCTTGGCGGTAACTTCATCGAACGTGGCTGCGCCTTCCGGGACGGCCTCGTAGGCGTCCAGGAACTCGCCTTCAGACAGCGTGCCCTCGCGGACATACGTGAAGGTCTTGTCGTTCACGTGCTGGAACGGCATCAGCGCAAAGAGAGATTCGGTATCGATGATCTCTTCGATAACACCGCGAGCCTTGTCCTCCTGGGACAGCTTCTCGGCTTCGGTAATCAGCAGCGGCATTGTAATTTCTCCTCTACGTGGCCGTCGGAAACTAAGTCAAAATTGATTGACCATAGTCTAACCCGACGGCAACGCTTTGTTCAAGGAAAAAAGTAAATCAATATTGATTTACTGCCGCAACTCGTCCTATAAAGGACTATTTGCCTGCATTCAGACCTGCAAGAATACGTCCAGCACCGTAAAGACCCTTGTCCTGTTCCTTGGTCTTCGGCAGATCAACCTTGGTCGAAGAGGAGCCGGCGCCCGGCTTGGACTTGTCGCGGTAGAGCGACTCCTTGTCCGGATCAGCATCGACGATGCGCTTGATGGCATCTTCGAACGAGACCGGCTTGCCGTCTGCTCCGACGATCTCCGTGCGGTCCTTCGCGCCAACCGGCTTGTCGTAGCCGACGATTCTGCCGTCGACGACCTCGAAATGACTGGAGTAGAGCGCGCGAGCCTTGCCGCGGGTCAGCACCAGATCTTCGCCGATGAACTTCGACTCGGAGAACGAACGGCCGACGGTCAGCTCATTGATGGTGCTGTCCTTCTGGCCGAGTTGCGCCTGGAGATCGGCGATCTGATCGTTGAGGCTCTTGAGCGCCTTGTCCTGTTCGATCACCATCATTTCCTTGACGCGGGCAAAGTTGCCCTTCTCTTCCTCCGCTTTCAGCTCAGCGGCGCGCTTTTCCTCAAGCAGCGCGCGAACGGCGTCCGGGTCGATACCCTCGAAGCGCTTGAGATCGGACTCGAGATCCTTGATCCGGTTCTTCTTTTCCATGACCTCGCGCAGCAGGGTCTTGTCACCGTCGCCGGTCTTGTTTTTGTCATCGCCGGTCTTGTCGTCACCAGACTTGCCCTTGTCTTCAGAGCCGGTCTTGTCATCGCCAGACTTGTCGTCACCCGACTTGTCGTCGCCAGTGCCGGCGCCATCGTCGGATCCACCACCGTCATTACCACCTTCATTCTCGGGTGCGAATGCGATGCGCGGTGCACCCGGATACATCGGGCGTGCTGCGAACGCGCCAAACGAAGCAGCGCGGGAATACTTGGTCAGAAGCTTAGTCATCATTTCCATCCTTGCCCATTCTCTCGGGCTCTCGGTGTTGAATTGGCCGGTCACTTGGCCGATCGGTAGTCTGATTGGTCAGTATCTCGACCGTTACTTTTGAGCCGTGGCGCCCTGTTTCTTCGGGGAATCCTTGGTCACCTGTCCCTGTCTGGAGGGAGCAGCCGGCGACTTGGTGCCGAAGGTTGCGGGAACAGCCAGAAGATCCACGCCTTCCAGCCATTTGTTGATGTCCTTCTCAATCTTGGCCTTGATGTCGGCCTTCAGACGCGGGAAGAGCTTGTTGACGAGAATGCGGAGCTGTTCGCGACGAACCTCGGCAGGCGCCTGGATCGTTGCGAGCTGCTCGGCGACCGCAAGGTCGTCCATCAGACGCATGACGTCATAGGTTTCGGGATACTTGACGAGCTTCTCCTTGGGGGCGTCTTCGCCAGTCCAGAGGCAGACCAGCTCGACCAGCTCGTTCTCAACCTTCTCGCAGGACTGCCCCTTTGACGTCAGCAGCGAGTTGACGCGCTCGAAGTCGTAGGCCTTCGCAACGCCAGAGGAGTTGTCGATGCCAACAGCATTGTCTTCCTTCGTGCGTTCGCCAGCGAGACCGATCGTGTGGTAGATCTCGTTGATGATCTTGTTGATCACCGTCAGGATCACGTTCGCCTGCTTCGGATCGGGCGAAATGAACTCCGGCTTGCCACTGCCAAGCCCGGCGTCATAGGTGAAGATCCGCTTCGTGCCCATCTCGACGATCTTGTCGTAACCGTCCTCGCCCGGCATGAGGTTCTGCGCCGGGATGGTGAGCTGCGAGAAGGTCTGATCCTGGATGATCGCATCCAGGTTCGACAGATAGTTGGCAGCAGCGCGGTCGAGATAGGCGATATCGTCGATCAGACCAGGCGTGCGATACGGATTGTCGGTGATGATGTGGTCGAGAAAGACGATCGGCACGCGACCGAGGTCGTGCGTGCCAGTGCCGAGCTCGACGATCTTGGTCGCAATCTCCTTGCGATTCCTGATATCGGCGTTGGCCTCTTCCTGCTCCTCGTAGAGTGTCCAGTCGGTGCGGGTCCACAGGCGAACGCGGGTCGTAACCTCGCCGGTGCCATTGATCGGGTCAGCGTCGTTGCGGAAATACTCACGCACTTTGACCCAGAGCAGACCACCGTCGCCCTCTTCGTCATAGGCGTAGTCGAGCAAGTCGATCGCATCGACCAGGTAGGCGTAGATCTTGCGCTTGGACTTCTTGGCCTCGGCAACCGAAATGGCGCCCTGGCGCGCATTGGTATCAACGACGATCGCCACGCGACCCTTGACCGACGAGGAAGCGCCGGCCGAGCGCATCAACTGGTCGATGCGGAAGTTCTGAAGCGTGGTGTTCTTCCAGAACTCCTTGATGGCTTCAGAGGCATTGTCGGTGTCGCGGGTGATCTGACCCTTGAACAGATACTTCTGGACGAGATCGACGGCTTCGCGCGTATGATTGAAGCGATAGGCGCGACCCACGCGCGCCTTGAACTCCTTGTTGCCTTCCTTGTGGTAGCGGAAGATGTTCTCGTCGAACCAGGCGCGACCGCCTTCGTAGGTCTTCTGCAGGAAAAGCCAATGCACGAGCGACCGGGCGTAGTCCGGATGCCGGCGATTGAAGAAGTTCCTGAGCAAGTCCTGGTTCATGGCACGTCCTTGAGATTGAAACCTTATGGTAAGTCAATATCGATTGACCGTCAATCTTACAGAGATACGCCGAGAATATTGACCTTGCGGACAGGATACTCAAATTCCGCGAAGTAGCCGACCGCGTCAGCGGGGTGTTCGACGCCAGCCTTCTTATCCACGTCGCGCGTGCCAGCCTTGTAGATCGTCTGCTCCATCGCATCGATCGTCTTGTGACACTTGCGGTCGAACCTCAGTCTGATCGTCCCCTCGGCATCCATCAACAGTCGGTTGACCGAGTTCACGCGGTCGTCGACAGGCGGGTGCTTCCGCTTAAACTTGATCCGCTTGAAGCCGGCGTCGCGCAGGATCTCGAGCGAGGACTCGCCGCGGGCGTGCGTTCGATTGTTGCCGGCAGGGTCAGGATAGAAAGTGATGCCGTTGATGTAGCGATGATAGCGTCGACCGATCTCGTCTGCTGTCTCCTGGGTATTGGAGCCAAACAGGATTGCTTCGTCGACCACCCAGATCTCACCGTTCTCCTGCACCTGCATAATGACGGACGACATCGGGTCGATGTTAAAGTCCTGACCGATGATGATCGGCAGCCGCGGATTGAACGGGTAGTCGCCGACATGAGTGCGCCGGTCGAACGGATAGTAGACGCGGCCGGACATTGCCTCGAAAGACGCCTCGAACTCCTGCCGGAAGCTCTTTGGGTCCATTTCGCGGCGTGCCGTCTCGATTTCCGAGCGCGGGATGAACGGCGACATGATCGTCGGGAACTGCCAGCTCTTCCACTGGTTAACGACGACCTTGCCCTTGTCGTCACGGTATGTGTCGCCACGCTGACCAAGCACATACATGTCGTAGAGCCAGTTGAAGGCCTTCGGCGTGCCGATGAAGATCACCTGACCGCCCGTCGAGGCGAGCGTCGGGCGCAGAACCGTCTTCCAGGTGTCTTCCTTCATGTCCTGGGCTTCGTCGAGCACCAGGAAGTTGATGCCAACGCCGCGCAGCGTATCCGGATTATCGGCGCCCTTCAGCTCGATCTTGGAGCCGTTGACAAGCCGGATGGTCATCCGAGTCTCATTGATGCCGTTATAGACGATGAGCGCCTTTGGGATCGAGCGCTTGAGATCGTCCCAAAGGATCTGCCGAGCCATCTGGTAGGTCGGCGCCACATACCAGCAGAGCTGGTTCTTTTTCGACACGGCAGCCTTGATCAACGCGATCTTGGAGATCTGCGTCTTGCCCCAGCGTCGGCCGGCGACGATGACCTTGAAGCGACGCTTGTCCTTGATGACGATCTTCTGACCGCGGTGCGCCTTCAGAATGCAGGAGGTGGAGCTCAATCGTCGATCTCCACGTTGTTGAGCTCGGCAAGGATCGCATCTGGATCCTCGCCCTCCTCGATCAGGCCGTTCTCACGGTGATGCTTGAGAATGTCCTCATCGGTCAGATCCTCGAAGTGGATCTCCGGCAGGTCATCTTCATCGATCATGTCGTTGGCGCGCAGGATATCGAGCCGGGTGAGCGTGTTCTCGACGAGGATCTTCTGGAAACGAGCGACAGCCTTCAGGTCGTCGTCGGTCGTGCGCATCGAGGCGGAGTTCTTCACCGCGTCGGCGACGATCTTCTTCGCCAGCATGTCGGCTTGCTTCAGCGACTTGTAGCCGGAGGTGCGAGTTTCCTCGATCCACTCGGCGCGCTTGTCGTTGTAGCGCTCGAGCGCCTGAGAGACTTGCTGGCCGACAGTCGACGTCACCGCCTGCTTCACACCAGCCGACACCGCGGCGCTCACCTCTGCCGCTCTGGAGCCGTATACGACGCCATCCTTCTTGAACTTCTTCCAAAGCCCCTGTCGGGAGACATTGAAGCGCTCGGCCAGGTCGGACAGACGCATCTTGCCCAGCTCATAGAGCTCCTTTGCCTCGGCGTAGTCCGCGTCAGGCATTCGCTTGGCTTTTGCGTCGACATCATCTTCGCTAGCCGGAGTGGTATTTTCCTCAGTCATTCACCGGAACCAGTCAATCAGTATTTACTTATCGTAACACGCGCAGACAATCCGGTCCAACTCCCTTCTAAGTATCTTATACTGTATAAAGAATATAAGAGTATAATACATATAGATGAGAGACGGACCGGAACGTCACCGGAACCATTCATAGAGAAGCTTGTTAGGCTTTACCAAAACAGACATTCCGGCGCGTTCCTTGGTTATCCAATTTCTTTCTTCGAATAACTTGATGATCTTCCGGAGCGAGCCGTAGGCGCATCCGTAAGAAAGGTTTTCGTGGATCTCGGTTAGAGTGAGAAACTTACCATCATCTGCGGCTGTAAGAATGATGCCGGCGATCTCAGCATGCTTCTCGCCTCTGCGGATCATACTCACGGCTTCCACCTCAAAGGCTCAGACGGACCCTGACAGTCGAAGGCCAGGAGCGGCAGACGATCGGGAACCGTGCCCGGCGCATCCACTGCCTTCCAGACGCCATACATCGGCGAGGCCAGACTAACCTGCTGAATGCCCTTCACCAGGTCGCGCACGCTCATAGCGGCGACCTTGGCCTGGGCGCGATCGCGGGCTGACCCGGTGTTCTCCATAGCGGAGTTGCGCAGATAGAAGTCGCGGCAGGCCTGCGCCAGGCGCTCCGGATTGCTCGAGGCTTCGATCTCGGCGACGACCGCCTCGAAGTCCTGGGGTGTAGCCTCGAAGTGCGAGCGGAAGAACTTCATCCCGGCGTCGTATTTATTGGCGTTCTTCGGCGCGGCGAACTTGAAGCCCGCCTTCTGGCCGAAGATGTTGAATTTCGACATGGACGACTGGATCTCGATGACCTTCAGCGGCTTTGCCGGGTCCGAAGCTTCCATGCGCGAGACGAGGTTCATCATCCGGTAGCCGGCGCCGATCCCGCGATACATAGTGTCCACGACAAAGCGCGAAACCACGCGGAAGTTCTTGTTGAGGAACTTGAACCGGTTGGTGTTGGTCATCTTCGTCTCCTGGCCGGTCGGCTTCAGGTTCGGAAAGACGTCGTGCCGCTCGCGCAGCATTCCCTTGGGTGCTCCGGTGACGAGCACGCCGATCGTGTCGCGGCCGATGACCAGGCGCCAGAACTTCGGCGCAAACGGCAAAGCCTCGGCCTTGTAGTGAAGGTCGTGCAGCAATTCCCAGTCGGCTGCCGTGCCTCGCTCGACGAACATATCTTCGGCCAGCGTGAAACGTGCTCGAGGGCTTTCAAAACGCTGCACAATCAGCTCAGGTTCGCTCACAGCGCGCTCCGTCAAGTTTTGCGTATACGGGAGCGCTCGCAGTGCAAGCGCTCACCAGTAGCGAAATAGCGAAAGAGAGAATTAGCGACTTCGCCATATCAGGACTTCCTTTTCAGCCAGCTTGAAAGTGATCGCGAGCAATGACCCGGATCGAGGCGCTCGGCGATCTGACACAGCACGCAGCCCCAGCGCTTGCCGGAGCGTTGCGCCAGAGCACCGCGGGCACAGAGCGTCTGTTTTGCCTCGCCACCGCAAACCGCGTTGACGAGGATGCCGAGGGCGCAACAGACCGAATAGAGGTAGCCCCGCTTGGTCATTTCACCGGCTCGATCAGACCGAGGGTGATTGCCTCTTCCAGATCAAAGCGCAGCGAGCCGGTTGTGTCCTTGTCGAACCCGATCACGATATCGCCGTGTGGCGTGTGATATTCGGATCTGCGCGGACCAGGGCCGACTTCAGTGCCGGCCGGAATGACGATTTCGCGTGTGGTGCGGTAGAGCTCGGTCATCAGCAGATGAACCAGTCGTCAGCCAGCATGTCGACCTGGGACGCGACCCAGCCGGTGACAGTCATGCCGTCGGGCGTCTTCAGATTGAAGTTCGGCATCCGCGGAATGGTATCAGGCGATCCGGCGTCGAAGAGATTTGGCGCCACGCCGTTTACCGGGAAAGCTGCCGTGACGGGCATCGAGCCACGGTTGAGGTAGACGAACATGTTTTGGCCGTTCCAGCCCATGCGAGCTGCTCGCCCGCCGCGCTTCACGTGCTCGATCGCATTTCCGAAATTCATCATGCTGCTTCTCCTTGAGTGATATCGACCTTCTCCTTGAAGCGCTTGTAGATGGCGATGTTGGGCGCCAGCTCTGCCTCGAGGTCGGTGTGGGTGGTTGCAACGATGAGGCTCTTGCCCCGTTCACGAGCGACCTTCTGGACGCTCATTGCGATAGCCTTGGCTGTCACGCGGTCGAGGACGGCGCCGAACTCGTCGGCAGCCCAGACGTCAGCATCGGTCTCCATGACCTTTGCCAGCTTCAGGCGATAACGCTGGCCGTCGGAGAGTTCCGAGGGTTTGCGAATATAGATCCAGGCGTCAGAGATGCCGGCGCGGGCCAACAGATACAGCGCCTCATTGGTGTTCTTGCCGAGCTGGTCGATCACCGGGCGGTCATCGAGCTCGATCTCATTGAGATCCGCGACCACCCTGCCCTCGGCGCGCATCTGGCGCACAAGCTCGCGCAAGAGCAGCGACTTGCCCGAGCCGGACTGACCGTTGATGTAGACCACATCGTCGGCGCGCAGATCGAGCTGCAGGTTGTCGTAGATGGTGAAGCGCTTCTCGGTCAGTCCCAGGCCGAAGCCTTCTGCGATCTCAAGCACGCGCGACGTGCGCTCGACGGACGAGCTGAACGAGCAATTGATGGTGTAGATGGTCATTCGTATTCCCATTCTTCGTCGGCGGGCTGCATTGTCGGGTCGACCACCTCGCCACCGATGAGCAGCGCCGGCGCATTTGCGGCCGCGCTGTCAGCCAGTTCGAGCTTCAGCGTCTCGATCACGCCGACATAGGCGTGCAGATCGTTTGGCGGGATGATCCGGTCGTCCATCACAACGTCGGTCATGAAGAGCTTGCTCGCCGGATTGCGCATGACGCAGACCAGACCCTCGAGCTCCCCTGCCCTGACCATCTTGATCATGCCTTCGAGCGTTTCGATCACAGCCTCGCGATGCTCCATGATCGCGTCAGCCGTTTCCTTCTTGGCCTTGCGGGTCGCAGCCCGCCTGCGCTTCGTCTCTTCGGCCCGCGCTTGCGCAAAGGGCTTGCGCGACTTGAGATCGATGACCCTGCGCTCGTCGCTCATGCAGCAACGTCCAGCGCGTCAGAGATGAAGGTGATCAGCGCATCCGGACCTTTCAGGCCGGTCGACTTCTCCATCCGGCTCATGAGATCGCGGATCGTGCGGCTCTCAGCGATCGTGACCCGCTTGAAGCCCAGGGCATCTGCCACAGGGGCAGCCACGTCATCGACTTCGCTGGTTTTGGCCTCGTTCTCGCTCTTCTGCTTTTCGACGGCAGCACCGACGTCCTCGACAAAGATCGTATCTTCCATCTCGAGGAGATCGGACGTCGCGAAGTTCAGCTCGTGCTCGGAATAGCCGAGGATGGAGAGATCGATGCCCTCGACTTCAGCCAAAAGCGCCAGCTCGGCCTGCTCCAGCTCCAGATCGTAATCGGTCGAGGCGACGCGGTTGTCAGCCAGGCGCAGCGCATTGGCCTCATCCTTGCTGAGATCGTCGCGGACGATCACCGGCACCTTCTCGAGGCCAAGATTGAGCGCTGCCAGGCGCCGACCGTGACCGGCGATAATCACTAGGTCGCCGTCCGTGACGATTGGCGAGGTCCAGCCGTATTTGTTGATGAGCGCCGAAAGCTTCTCGACCTGATCGTCTGAATGCTTCTTGGCGTTGTTCTCGTATGGCTTCAGGTCGGCAACAGCGATCAGCGCGACGGCTTTATTCGTCATCGTGGTATTCCCCGTAAAGTTCCATGAGTTCGTTATTGGTCTTCTCGCGGACGCGGATCTTCTGTTCGTAGAACTCGCCGGAATCGCACGCACCGCAGACCGGATTGACCCGGTTGCGCAGGAAGAAGACGCAGGACTTGCAGTCGTCGAATTTCGGGCGAACGAACATCAGTCGGTCGCCCCGTCGAGATCATCGAGATCGCTGAGGTCATCGAGCTCGGCATCGGCCTGCTGCTTGTTGCGGCTGGCAAACAGGAGATGGACCAGGGCGTCGCCGGCGTTGGTTAGATCGTCGGATGACGTGAAACCATTGTCCTTCATCGTGCGCTCGATCAGAGCGGTGATGTCCTCGGCGTCGCGATTGGCGACCTTGTATCGGATGATCGTGTGGGTCTTTGGGGCCTTCGTCGGCGCGATATCTTCACCGTCTGGCTCGTTTTCCGGTTCCTTTTCGAAATTTTCATCGAGACCCAGTGAATCGATGTCTATCTCTGAAGTTGTGAACAGGTCTGCGAAGTCGTGCTCGGTGTATGGGAGGAAGTCCTTCAGTTGATCCGCATTGCCCATCCCCTTGATGAGGTCTGCAAAGGCGAATTGGTCGTCCATGCCGTAGCGCGAGTTGTCGGCAATGCCAATTTCCTTTGCCTTCAGATCATCGATCGGACCGAGATTCACCACCGGGATGGTCGAAAGACCAAGCTTTGCAGCGACTTGAGCGCGATGTTCGCCACCCAAGATTTCGTAGAGAATAGCGTTTTCGCTATTGCCAGAATTAGCGATTTCGCGAACCACGGCCGGACGAAAGAAACCAAGGCGCCGAATGGACTCCTCCAGCTTCGCCTCGTTCTCGGGCGTCACGATGTTGGTGTTCCAGGGGTTTGGCGTCAGGAGCTTCGGATCGAGCTCCAACATCATCGGATATGTCATTCAGGCCTTGTCCAATAGAGGGTGGCAGTCAGTAAATATTGATTTATCATACGCGCCGAACAAGGCAATAGGCAACGCGAGATTTTTATGACCGTCATCAAATTGGCATTTAACGCAGTGAACGCCCGACTTTTGGACCCACCGGAGAAGGTTGCCGACGTTGTTTCCGACCTCCTCTCCTATCTGGTCCAGGGCGCCGAGCAGAGCTTCGCCTTCAACCAGGGCACCTGGGATGGCAAGTCATCCTTCTACGAATACAAGACGCACTCCTTCCCGGCTGGCTTTGCCTTCATGGTGCACAAGGAGCTGATGCGGCTTGGCTACAAGGTTCAGCTCTTCCGCAAGCCGCACGCGGAGCCGCTCGGCCCGGAGAACCCGATTGTCGACGCCTTTGGCAACGATGATCCGCGCTACACCCACCAGCCGGATAGTCTCAAGCGCGTCGAGAAGTTCGGCCGTGGCATCATCCAAGTCGCAACAGGCGGTGGTAAGTCGAAGATCGCCAAGATGATCATGATGCGCTACCGGCGCCCTACCCTCTTCCTGACGACGCGCAAGGTTCTGCTCTACCAAATGAAGAAGCAGCTCGATGACCTCGGCTTGAACACCGGCGTCATCGGCGACGGCAACGAGAAGATGGTCAAAGGTGTGAACCTTGGCATGGTGCAGACGCTCGTCGAAGCTCTCGAGGAGCCGAACCTGCAGAAGGAGATCCTCGCCGTCACCAAGAGCCATCACCGCTCCAAGAAGAAGAACGCCGACATCTCGAAGGAGGAGGTGCGCCGGCTCGCTCAGGAGCGATTTGACGAAAAGACGAAAAAGCGAAATCGCTATCTGAAGTTCCTTGAGCTGATCGATGTCGTGATCGGCGAGGAAGCGCACGAGGCGGGCGGCAACAGCTATTACGAGATCCTGAAGCACTGCAAGAACGCTACGATCCGTGTTGCCCTGACCGCGACCCCGTTCATGCGGGACTCTGCGGAAGACAACATGCGCCTGATGGCAGCGTTCGGCTCGGTGCTGATCCGGATCACCGAGGAGCAGCTCATCGAGTCCGGCGTTCTTGCCAAGCCGATCTTCAAATACGTGACGTCCGACCCGCATCCGAAGCTGTTCCGGTCGTCGCCTTGGCAGCGCGCCTACCAATTCGGCTACATCGAGAATGGCTTCATGCACAAGGACATCGTGCGTGACGCGCTGATGGCGAAGCGCTACGGCCTTCCGATCCTGACGCTGATTCAGCGCATGGATCATGGTGAGATCTTGTTCAAGAAGTTCAAGCACGTCGGTCTGCGGGTGGTGTTCCTGCGCGGCGAGAACAAGCAGGATGAGCGCGAAGCCGCCCTCGCCCAGCTCGAGCTGGGTGAAATCGATGCGATCATTGGCTCAACCATCGTTGATGTCGGCGTTGACGTGCCAGGCATCGGCCTGGTGCAGCTCGCCGGAGGCGGTAAGGCGGAAGTCGCTCTGCGTCAGCGGATCGGCCGTGGTCTGCGCGCCAAGAAAAATATGCCGAACTACGCGTTCATTGCTGACTATTCATGCTCCAACAACATTGCGCTTGCCGATCACACGAACAGCCGGCGCAATGTGGTGAAGTCCACGCCGGGCTTCAGGGAGAATATCCTGCCGGCGAACCAGGACTTCCCCTGGCACATTTTCGCAGCCCAAAGGAAGGCAGCATGACCGAGAAAGAACGCGAGATCGCAATCCACTTCTTCAACACCTGCGGGCTCTCGGCAATGACCGAGAGCTTCTATCTCGAGGTTATCGAAGATCTCCGCAAGGAGAACGAGCGGCTCGAGCGCCTGGTCGAACGCGCCAAGGTTCGCGGGCTTCTGGGCCCGGAGAATTAGCGAAAACGCTAATTCGCTCCTTCCATAAATCGCTCCTGTGCAGTAAGTAAATATTGATTGACTACACAGGAGTAGCTGCATGAATCTTCAATCTCTTCCCCAAATTATCGCCCTTTGTGGCAACCCGACTTCCGGCAAATCGACCGCAGCCGAAATCATCAATGAGCTTTACGGCCACGAGCTCGCTGACGACGGTCTTCCCCTTCGCAAAATCGCCATGGACTATCTCGGCCTGACGCCGAACCAGGTCTTCACTCAGGAAGGCAAGCTCGAGACCGTCACCATCAACGGCCGCGACTGGCAGGTCCGCGAGATTCTCGGCGAGATCGGCAATGCTTTCGAGGAAAAGTTCGGTGGCGACATCATCCCGATCATGAGTCACAACGCCCGGCCGAAGAGCGCGTGGTCCGTTTTCGGCTCAGTGCGCCGTGAGCAGGGCAAATACTGGCGCGACCAGGGCGCACTCGTCGTGGAGATCGTCAATCCCCTCGCCGGCCCGTCCAAGTTCGAGTTCGACACCTTCAACAACGCCTACTGCCATCATCAGATCCTCAACGACGGCCTGGCGCGAGGTCTGAGCCCGGAAGTCGCTCGTCTCGACCTGACCGCGAAGATCGTTGAGATCATTGGGTCGCCGCGGTGATCGAGGTCTGGTTTCACAGCAAAAGGAAGGGCTGGCTGAACATCAGCCCTTCCAGTCAGCGCCAGCATCTCGTGTTCACGGAGATCGAAACCATCGGTGGCACCATTCGCGAAATCTTCTTTTCGCTAAATCGCCGCAGCAACGTGGTCAACAAGGTCGATCTCATGAAGAGCGGCTGGACGCTCGAGCAGCACGTAAAGCACATGTTCGGCGTCGATCTGAACCATTGTCTCGTCGAGCATGAGGCGCACCAGGATGCCGTTCGCGTCTCCTGGCCGATGGTCAGCATCACGGATATCGACCAATACGAATATCTCTTCGATAAGCCAGAGTTCATTCCCGGCTGATCTTGCCCTGGTCGCGCCGAAGGCCTATCTACGGGTCTGGCGCGGCCCTAGAAATCGCTTCCGTTAGGTTGTGTCGGTTCGTTGTTGACGCAAATGGGCCGCGTCGCCTCCCTCTTCCCCGACTCGTAAAATTTCGTTAACCATTAGGCGCTAACGATTTAGCGAATTAACGAGATAGAGGTTTCGCGAATGAGCACCATCATCGCATGTCTGTCCCAGAAAGGCGGCGTCGGAAAATCGACGTTAGCCCGGCTTCTGGCGCGCACTTTCGCTTCGGTCGATTGGTCGGTGAAGATCTGCGACTTCAACACCCGGCAGCTCACATCAGTCGATTGGGTCGCTCTGCGCATGCAGAACGGCATAGAGCCGGCGATCGACGCGCAGCCCATGTCCTCGGTCAAGAAGCTCAAGAGCGAGCCCTACGACCTCCTGGTGATCGACGGAGCGCCTGATTCTGACCAGGCTTCCCTCGAGGCTGCCAGAATAGCCGATCTCGTGGTTATACCGACCGGTCTGACCGTTGACGATCTGAAGCCGCAGGCTGGCTTCGGCAACGAGCTGATCGTCAAAGGCGTGGCACGTAACAAGATCCTCTTCGTTCTCAATAAGACGACCGAGAGCGAGGTAGCGACCCGCGAAGCAATGGCGTTCCTGCGCACCCAGGGCTTCCAGGTGGCCGAGACGGATCTTGCGACCAAGACCGGCTACCAGATGGCGCAGAATATCGGCCTGTCGATCGCCGAGACAAAATACCCGACGCTCAACGACCGCGCCGACACGCTTGCGGCCGAGATCGTCGACAAGCTCAACGCCTTGTCTGAGGAAGCAGCATGAAAGAGCCAGAAACCACGAATGCCGTAGAGACAGCCGCAGAACCGGCTAAGGCAACCGGCGCGCCGACCAAGGCAGCAGTGCGCAAAAAGCCACAGGCCATGAAATTCCTGGGCGCGCTGACTGAGCAACCGACGTTTACTGCCAACAACATGGATGAAAAGACTCTGCGCGACCTGAATTTCAAGGTCGATCCGGAGTTTCACGCCCGGTTCAAGATGACAGCCGCGGCAGCCGGCTTATCGATGAAGGATCTGCTCGAGGAGGCCTTCCACGCTTGGATCCAGTCGAGACAGGCACCGAGATAACGAAAAGGGCGGCTCTAAACCGCCCTTTCCCTATTTCGTGCTTTAGCGATATCGCTAAATGCGGCGCCGCGGATCGATACGCGAGCCGAGCGTCGAGAGTCCGAAGGCAAGCGCGACCAGCAGAAGCAGCGGAATACCGATCGAAAAGAAACCCGCGGCGATGACGGCTGCAGCACCGACGCAAAGCAGGAAGACGACCAGGCGCAGAAGGAAGGCGACGACATGGCGCACGAAGCGGAAGAACAGGTGGATGCCTTCCTTGAAGCCGAACATAAAAGCTTTCATGTGATCCTCAGACGGTTTCGGGAGCGCGCGGCTCGTTCGGGGCGGGCTCGTTGGTCATGACAGCGCTCGTGGAGAAGCCCGAAGGGTCGAACGCGGGAGAAGCGTGCTCGCCATCCATCGCGTCGCCGTCGGCCACAGCTTGCTCGTGGAGCGCAAGCGCGGCGACCGGCCCGCCACACCAGACGTCGAGCTCAATCGCCACCTCGACCGCCTGGATGATCGTTGCGCCCATCTTGATTGCGCCGAGGGCATACTTGCGACCAGAACCGATCGTGAAGGTCTCGCCAACGAGCGGCCCAGCCGGTGTGTAGCCATCGTCGTAGAGATAGACCGATCCATCCGCCTTGACCTGGATCGCCGAGAAGGATGGATCGCTGGGCATGAGATCATCACGCGATGCGCCAGAGTTCAGCCATTCGACGAAAGCCTCCGGCGTGCCGATCTGGTTCGACACGATGCCGACCAGAGAGCCGTCATTCAGACGATGGATCTTCATCTTGTTGCCGGCCGGGTGCGAATTGCCGCTATAGGCGCGCGTGTCAGCGGCCATCTGACCGCGGTGATAGACGACGACGCTCATGCTGCGTCCTCCGGCAGAGCGATGCGCTTGGGATGCATAATGGCTCGGTTGAGGCGATAGAAAGCATCCTCGACGTGCCGACGGGCGATCTGCACCGAGGCCTGGTCGATCTCCTGGCTGTCGCGGTTACGAACGTGCTCATCGACGCGACGCAGAACCCGCTCTTCGAGGATCTTGTTCTCGTTGACCATCTCAACCTTCCAGGCGTCGACCTCCGGCTCATAGCCGGCGACGGGCAGCCCTTGGATCCTGTGCGCGACAAGCTTGGACGGATCGATGGTGAGAGTAGTCGTGCCGGCGCCGTCGGTTAGCGCCGTCCAGTGGGTCTCGGGCAGGGGAGCGACGCCCGGCAGGATGGAACCTGCCGGAATCTTCTCCGCCTTGAGCTCGCCGATCGCGCCGGCCAGTGGTATGCCTTCCAGGGGAAGGCCGTAGGGATAGGTCTTGTTTGACATTTAGCGATACCTTGCTTTAGCGATTTCGCGACTTAACGAACCATGAAGACGAGATGCGTCGGCACGAAGCCGGCAGTCGGGCTCACGTCTTCGCGGGCAGCTTCACAGACGCCGCAATCGCAGTCAGCGGCTTCACCCTTGGCAGCGCTGTCATCAGCAGTAGCAACGGCCTCTTCGACCGGGCACAACTCGACGTCATCGTCCTCGGCGATCTCTGCTACGGTAAAGCCGCGCCAGGAGGGGTTGATACCGACGAACTGGTCGTCTGCGTTGATGACAGCGAGATTGCCGTCTTCCTCGATCACGCCCAGAGCGCCCTCGATGATGAACTCGTCACCGTCGGCGAAGGTGATGACCACGTCGGCAGGCTCGTCGAAGTAGTCAATGGCGTCAGCCAGAGCCTCGATCCGCTCCACTTCAGCCTCATCAGCTTCCTGTGCGGCAACCTGACGACCAGCCTCGAAGGCGGTGTCGATGGCAACGGAGATCTTGGCGTCGTGTTCGACAGTCGAGATGACGTTCGGCTCGAAATGGCTGATGCTGATCAGTTCGCCCCGTCCACGAGCAGGAGCGTCGCACGGCAGATAGACCTCATGCAGACGGTAGAGGAGCTCGGTGCCACCTTGGTCGCGCAACGCGTAGGGCTGACCGATCGAGATCGCGAGCGGTCCTGCTGCAAGCGCGAACTCAGCCTGAAGCGGCGCGGTGATGAAACGCACGCGCTCGTCAGAGCCGCGTGCGTAAAGAACTTCGCCGCGCTCGGGGAAATTGATCTGCATGAACTTGGATCCTTGGATTTGTTGGAATGCCAGCACACTATCCGGCTCGGCACAGTCAGTCAATATTGATTTACCGTTGGGATGGGTAGTTTTGAGCAAGGGAATCCGGGCTGCGGGGCAGGGGAGAGGGGGCGCCGGGAACGGGAACTACCCAGGTCAACTTGTCCGTCCCGGTGAGGCACGAGGAGAGGTAGTCCAGGCCGGGAATTGCTCGGGCAGCAGTGGGCATCATGTTCGCACTACGTCAAATTTTCTAAGACTTCGCTTCTCTCAATCGAAACACGCTCACAGTCGCTCACAGATCGACGAGGGATCGATCGCATGACATGCGCGCTTAAGTGACAGCGCAAACGCGTCTATGCGTGTCAGTGACGCTCTACGTGCTGCTATGAGCAAATCAGCAATGACTTATGCATTGCTCAAAAATAATTCGCGATTTAGCGATTTAGCTATTGTCAGACGTTTCGAACTAGTGTTTAGTGATCATGTCAACAACGACAACGAAACAACTAAACGAAAGTGAGACACGTTATGACTGAAGTAGTAATCAACGCTTACGCTCTTTCTCTCTCTGCACGCTACGACGCAGAACTGAAGAACGAGAAGTCTACTAACTCGTTAAACTTCATTGCTAAGTGCGCTCTTGTTGTCAAGCAAGACGCAGTTGCTGAAATGCTGAAGAAATGTGAAGTAAAGACAGACTTCGCGCAAGACAGTGTTCAAGCTAACAGCGCGTTTTGCATGAAAGCACTTGAGAATTGCGCTCATATTCTCGAATTTGCAGTCGATCGACGCAACGTCGACAAGCTGAAGTCAAACGTTGAAGAAACGTTGCGCACGCTCGTTAATTTCAAGAAAGCGAACGAACAATTCAGCGCAAGCGACATTGAAATCGCGCTCGACAAGAATATTAAAGTCGCGAAAGAGCGTCAACACTTGTATTTTCGTCGCAAAGACGTCTTCTCATCTGCAAAGCGTCACGCATCTATGAATATGCGTGCTCTTGTTGCACTCAATCTTTTGAAGTCTGTTTCAAAAGACAAGTATACTGTCAACGATAACGAGATCATGCAGAAAATCGAAGCGCGTTTGACTGCGTAATACAGTCAATCAACATTGATTTAGCTAGCGCGTATCTTGCGCGCTAGCAGTATCAACAGACGAGAGTTTAAGACGATGCTTATTTTCATTCTTCGCATGTATGCAGCACTCACAAATTCGCGCGACGCTAATCGCTCACTGCAGCGCGCTTTGCGTGAGCGTCAGACTAAGCGCATGCGCTCGAAGCGCGTCAGAGACGAACGTCGTCGATTTGTAGCACGTTACAAGTGAAAGCTAGAGACATGAGCAAGAGTTACTCGACTATGCGCGTATCACTCACACAGCGCGAAATGCGTGACAGACAGAAACGACGCGAAGCGAAGCGCGTATTAGAGAGTGCTCATTTTGAGCTGCTAGATCGTCGCTTCGATTATCAGCAAAGCGACATATTCGAAATGCTGAATATGCGTCAGAACGAAAGCTATAGCGAATAGAAGAAATCGCTAAATCGCTAATATGAGCGCGCTAGAGATAGCGCGCTTTTGCGTGTCTGCTAATGCAGTGCGCACTGTGTAAGCGTGCACTAATGTAGTGCGACGTGATGTAGCAGATGCTAACAGGCGAACGTCAGGAGGCGCGCTGAGGGACTCGCCGGAGGATGGCACTATATGGCGTCATTCGCCTCGGTTCCTAAAATTGTAGACGAGGGGCGCCGAGGGGCGCCATGGATCGCAAGCGCACACGAAAAAGCCGGCGCACGACGCGCCGGCTCGTTCGAGATCCTCCTTTGCTAGCTGGTCTTGATCATGATGCAGAGCGCGATGACGGCGCAGACGAAGACGATCATCGCAATGAAGGCGCACGTGTCTTTGGCGAGCGCTAGCGTCTGCTGCGCCAGGTGTGACTGCCGCGGCGTCATCTCTTTGATGCGAATGACGGTCGTCGGCGCCGGAATGATGGTGTGCATGTTGAACTCGCTTCGTTCGTTGTTGACGCTTTCGAGTTTAGCGATTTAGCGAAATCGCGCAATCTGGCGCTATCTGGCATTGTAAGTCTGCTGATCCAGGAAGTCCGCGGCGCCGAACTCTTGCGCCATGCAGCACTCCATCCAATCGACGCCTTTGCACAGCGAGATCCAGAGGAAGGCTTTGTTTGGACTGTCGACAGGCGTGATGCCGAGCAACTCCACGTAAGGAAGACCTCCGTGACTGACTTGCGCCACCTTCTCCATGACAACGCTCTGTCCGCGGATCAGTGCCTCGAGCGCGGCGAGATCCGTCACGTGCTCACCATCTTCAGTGCACGCCTCAAATGCGCGCCAGCGAGCTGCCTCTTCCTCGAGCGTGATCTTTGTGGCGTCTGCGTAGGCTATGATCGTCATGTGCGTCTCTCGCTGTTTCGATAAATAGCAATTTAGCGATTTCGCTACGGCGATCAATAGGAATTGACTGGCATGCACACCGGCCTGGCGAAGCGTGGACCCGCCATGGCCTGAAGGAGGACGGACCGGTCCATGGATTTGCCATGGTGCGGACAGGAACGCCATGGTTTCACGGTCGCCCGGTCCCTTGGACCCCACCGGTTCCCCAACCTTCACCTGCACTCGCCTTGGTTCCCCATGGACAGCCCACACCCAAATGAAAGAGCGGAGCCTAAACTCCGCCCTCTCGCCTTACCTGGTGCGCTGCTCCTCAGACAGCCTGCAGCAGCTCCTTGAAGGCTTTCGCCTGGTTGGTGTTGGCAAAGACGTAGGTCGCAGCACGCTTCGTGCCGGTGTTCTTCACCAGGCCGAGCGCCATCAGTGCATTGAGCGTGGATGATGCCTGCGTGCCGGCAGTGGACTTGTCGACGTTGTGGCGCCGCAAGAGCTTTGCATCCGGGTTCTGGCTGCGGATCTTGTCGGACGCGGCACACATCGCCATCTCGCCGGTGAATGTCTTGCCGTTCTCCTCGAAGATCAGCATGGACTTCGCAATGGCGACGTTGTGCGCGTTGGAGAGCTTCTGCTGTCCGGCGAGCGCCCGGACGAAGTCGATCACCTTGTCGATGGCGTAGATGTTGAAGCGATCGCCGTCCGTCTCCTTGCCCTGGCGCGTGTTGATGAACATCTCGGAGATCTTGAGCTCCATCAGCACTTTCGCCATGCTCGGCAGCGCCAGTTTGCCACGGTAGCTGTTGAGCTTCTTCACCTTCGGCATGTCGGCCGAGCCGCTTGCCTTGCGGCTGATCTCGAACTGGACGCGCTCATCGAAGGCGGCACCGATCTTCAGAGCAAAGACTTTCGCCTCGTCGTCGCCGTGTGCCTTGAGTGCGTCCGTGAATATGTAGGCGGCCTCGTTCGTGTTGGACTGCTTGCCGGCCGGTGCGTTGGTGGACTGCTTCGCCATTGTCTGTCTCCTGTTGACGTTGATCGGAAAGTCGTTCGCTTTCGATGAACAGACAGTCTCACGTCTTCAGTAGGCAGAGAATCTGGATAGGGCAGGCGAAGGTCGGCACGCTTCAAGCCGGAGAGATCACAATTCTGACACGTTCCGTGCCGTCTCCCTTCTATGTATAGATACTACTGTAATAGAGAATATAAACTAAGAAGGGAGACGGACCGGATTGCTCACTCTCCGGCGTGAAGACTCCTCTCGCCATGGTCGACGGCTCCCGGCTAGCCACGGCGCACCCATGGTCTTCCGCGGCTCTCCATGGATCTCCTCCGGCCTGGCACGGTTTCTCCATGGCTCGGCCGCTCGATCGGTATTGGTTCACGGTTTCCGTCTTATGGAGCGGACGCGCCTGGTTCCTGGATTTTCGAGGACAAAAAGAAAGGCGAGTCGTCATGACCCGCCTTAGAGAAGGACCGCTGTCGCTGGCGATCACGCTGCATGTAACCAACAGAACGACGGACGATCGCCTGCTACGCGTGTGATTTGCGTAAAATTGAAGATAACGCTGAGTTGTTGGGGTTGAAGACGGCTGAGCGCGGCTCATGCTGGCGTGGTGAGGAAGGGTAGGGCGGTGTAGGATTGTAAGAGGAGTAGAAGGCATGGCGCGGCACACCCACCCACTCGCTACGATTCCTATCTTCTCTACGATCTACACACTCCACACGCATCTGCGCTCTCTACTACTCACCTACACACCGGTGCTGTCTCTCACATACACCATGATCTGCTCTATAGGCTCATGCGTGCTCTCTAGGTGTGCTGTCTCTCTAGTGAGCCGTGGTGTGTCTGCTTTCTGTCTTTCGCGCGTTGTCTGGCCGAGTGTTGCGCTCTGTGCGTTGGTCTAGCGTGTAGCGTTGACGAGATTGCTTGCTGAGTGTGTTGGGTGAGTTGTTGCGTCTCTCTGATCGCTTACGCTTCTGGAGCGAGTCTGTGCGCTTCTCTGAGCGTTTTGGTGTTCGCTGGAGATGAGCTGCGATTTGGTTGACAGAGGGAAAATTTTAATTTGGGAGGGCGTTTGTCAACCTGGCGTAAACTTACGTCAACGGAAGACGCCTAAATGAGATGCTCACTAGACAAATATGGCTGTTTTCGTGTCAACCGCTGTCAACCAGGTATGAGGAGGCCGGTGTGTTGATGGACCGGCCTCGTAGAGAGTGGACCGTGCCTTACAGCAGATCCGGATCGAGGATCTCGAGAGCGTTGTCCTTCTCTGTGAGTAGCTCGCCTATCCGGTCCGTGTAGTATTCGATGAGGCTGGACATTTCCGGAGAGGGTGCGCCGTCACGAGCGAGGAGCTGGTCACGGCTATAGACGATGCGATGGATCTCGGCGTCGATCCGGATGATCCTTGCGGCGACTTCGGGTGGAAGCTGGTAATTAGTGACGAGCATGGCTGGTCTGCTCTAGCGTGAGCGTGGTGAGGCGGCTCTCTTCCTCTATGGCGAGATGTGCGTAGGCGAGCTCCTGGAGAGCGGCTGCTGCCTCTTGCCTGGTCCAGCCGTATTGCTCGGCGAGGTGTAGCGCCTGGTTGAAGGTGGACTGGAGCGCTTGCTGGCAGTCGAGGTCACGATCGGCATAGGGTGTGAGTTGCTTTGGTTGACGGATCATGGCTGTTCCCCTTGCGTTCATGGATACGTGAGACCTAGCGCATAGGTGGAATCTTGTCGAGCGCGCTACTCGGTGACTGGGTGGGGCAGGGTGCTCATGAAGCGTTTTGCCTCGACCTCGGCGTTCGGATGCTGGGCGATCTGGGTGATCTCCTCGACCTCGACCTTGAACACCTGGTCGGCGATCCGGATGAACATGGATCCGTTGCTGCTCAGGCCGACTTCGCCTTTGTTCAGTGCGCCGTTCTTGATCAGGGATTTGGCGAGGTATTTGTAGAGCTCATTGCGGCTGGTCATGGTTTGCTCGCTGGTTGGTTGACGAGCGGAGCCTAGCCGGGCGGTGTGGGCTTGTCGAGCGATCAGCCATGGCGTGTTGCTGCCACAGGAAAAGGCGGGTAGATGCCGCCCTACTTCTACCGAGGCGCCATTGCAGTGACGCTCCGGAAGTTCCTGTGGCAGATCAACAAGGTGGAATGCGGATCCTTGTCTCTGGCCTGCGGGTGTTGTTTCACGCTGCCACGACCGCCCGCTGCGCGGCAGGAGAGGGTGGTAAGGCCTCTCCTGTAGGTGATTAGCCCATGCAGCCGGTCGGCGGTGTGAAGCCGGCGTAGTCGTCTGCCTCCTCGATGTCGAGTGTGACGTCCTTGACGATACCCGCGGCGTTGCGCACGGCCAGGGTAATGGTCTTGCGCTCATGCGTGCTCATGATTGCCTTGTAGGCTTCGAGCGCGGCGTGCTTGTCGTCGTCAGCCTTGACGTTGGTGGTGATGGATACCTGGTAGGTCAATTCTCTTCTCCTGGGATTTTGATACCTTGAGCGCGGAGCTCGGCGTCGATCTCCTTGTTGCGCGCCTCGGCGTCGAAGGGACCGTATTTCAGATGATCGGCTCTGTCCGGCAGCTCTTTGAGCCAGACACTGTCGTTGTCCATGTCGTAACCGGCAAGGCTTAGACCGCCCTGCCAGTAGCGCTTGATCTTACCGTCGCGATCCAGCTTAAACTGGTCGGTCTCGTGGTTGTAGATGGCGAACCATTCAGCGCAGTAGGTCGGATCCGGATGCTTAACCACCCAGCAGGCATGACCAGGGCGGTCATACACCGAGGGCACTCTGATAACGTGGGTCATGCATTCTCCTTGAACAGATGCTTGAAGCGGTCGTAGTCCAGGATGATCTGCAAGGGCTCGCCATAGAGCGGTCTTACCGTTTTGCGCCGCAGCTTCTTCCACAACCGCTTGGAGCGGTGTCTGCTAGGCGCCGGCTGATCGTAGATCGTGCCAATGACCGGCAAGGCATTGTGCGCGGAGCGGCGCTTGACCTGGGTGATGGTGAGAACCGGCGCCTCGTGATGTTGTGCCAAGCTAATCATGAGGTTCGCCGTGTCTTCGTGTCGCTTCGTCCAGAAGATGCCTTCATCGTCCAGCTCGCGTGGCAACAAACGGACCTTCAAGCCCTCGGCAGTTTCGTTCATGCATCGACCTCGTCGTGCTCTCATGTTTCGATGATCTCTTATCGCACGACCGTTCGCGGATAGAAATCTGGATGCGCGCGGCGTTACTTGGTGAGATCGATAAGCGGCAGATCGCCAATAAACAGATCCTTGGCATCGGTCAGGTCTGCCGGCACGCACAGGATCATCACCGCGGATGCCTTGAGCTCCTCGGCATTTGCCTCGAGCATCTCTTTGCATTTCGCCATGGGCAGAACGTTGTTGGTGATGACGACGCGATTAAGGTCGCCTTCTTCCTTGGCGATGGTGATCGGCCGGGCCGGCGTGTCATCTGTGATCTCTGTCGCCATGGCTGGCGCGCTGGAGAGGATCAGGAGTGCGGTTGCAATGATGTGCTTCATAATTGGCCTCGGTTGCTGTTGAGAAGCAAATAGAGGCCGTGTGTAGGGCGTGCAAGCGGATATCCATGGGATCGGCCGGCCAGAAAGGCGCCGATGAGCGCCTGACTGCCTTTTAGTGCTGCGTTGCTGCGAGCGCCAGGAGTTTGCGCAGGATCGCCGCAGGCTCAATCCAGAAGTCGTCCGGCAGCTTGCCTGCGCATTGCTCGCGCCATGCCGTCCAGTCGAGCGCGTCGTCGCCGTGTGCGTGCTTTTCGCAGCTCATGTCGAGCTGCAAGCCTTCCTGCCGCGCCGAGAAGTTCATGCCGACGTTGCCGAGCCTGAAGGAAAACCAGATCAGTTCGCCATCTTCCTCGTCGCCGTCGTAGACGTTTATGTCCATGTCACCGAGCTTTGCCATCTGGTCAAAGCCGCAGGTGCGCGTGTTCTTCATTGCGTGAACGAGCGCGTCGTTCAGCGTCTGCGGCAGCATGGTGCGAATGTGAAAGTATTCCGAGCCTGCGTAGACGCACTCGTTGTGAATGGAGATCTTGAGTTCGCTCTGCTGTATCATCGTGTCGCTCTCTCGCTTGCGTTTCGATGATTTGTTTTCGCACGACAGAACGAGGATTGCGGCAGGCAGCGCGCGGTATTGAAAACCAAGGGGCGCCGGGCTATGTTAACCGGAGTGACAGGTGGAGCGCGAACCCCACCTGCCGCTTTACTGCTTAGCTAAAGAATTGAACCCGCACGGTCGCTTGCCAGCTCGTGCGGGTTTTCCTTAACGTCAGCGTGATGCTAAATGGTAGAAACCACATAGATCACCTCCGTAATCGAGGGCGAGGCACTCGCCTGTGTCGGTGTGGCCCATCCTCACCGACGCGCCGGCTGGCTCGACGCACGCTGCTTTCGCCCTCGAATCTCTGCGTTATATCAGGCTGCGTCAGTATTTGATCGGAAAAACACGTCCGTCGACCAGAACGGACGTCGGCTTGTAGCCGGTAGAGACCGGAGTAACCGGGTCATCCGTCAACGAATAGGTGAAGCGGCTGACAGGTTCATCCACGACGAACGACTGGTGGCTCATAAGCACATCGATCACCTCGGCCGCATCGGACGCGCCGAGGGCGTTGAGCAGGTCCATCACCGTCATGACGGCATCACAGCTAGCGTCGTCCGCGTATTCGACTTTGATATTCTGCGCGATAAGTTCGGAAAAGGTCATTTTGATCTCCGAGTGTTCATTGATCTCGCTCCGGTTTCAGACCGTCTCCGACTACTGACGGTTCTTAGGCTGACGTGGGAGCGGATCGTGAGCACTCAAGCAAATTCCTCGACAATGATCTCCGGACGGCCGGCACGAGGCCTACTACAAAGGCGGGCCGGATAATCAAGGCATGAGGGTTGAGCTGTTTTCACCCAGGCTAACCGAAATGGTGGGGCGACTTTCGGACTCAGCAGCCGGGAGGTAGGGCTCTTTTGCGCTGCCCATCTCCTATTGTAGCGGTCTGCCTACCGTATGAGCGTGACGGCGCTATCTTCGTCGCCGGGCTATTTGTAGTCGAGGTAGCCACCCTCTGATCTAATGCCAAGTCATTTGCAGTGCGCCTCATTCATGTCGTTTCGCTCTCGTTTGCTGTTGATGATTGTTTATCGCACGTTCGATTGCGGATTGCGGTAGGCAGCGCACGGTTGACTCTGGCAGGGCAGGTGAACAAAATGAGAACATGAAGCACCGCCGAGGAATTGACCTGATCACCTACGAGCTGCCGCACCAGGCGCTGCCGACCTTCGATTCCTTGGCCGAATATGTCGAACTGGGCGGCAGGTGTTCGAAGTGTGAGCGTGAAGGGTGGGTCGATCGCTGGGAGCTTCAGCGACGCTACGGCGCCAGGAGCTATATCTCGCAGCTCCGGCCACTGCTGCGCTGTCGCAAGTGCGGCAACAAAGGCTCAAACCAGTGGATCATGCGGCGAGCGCCACGTTAACAAACCATTGATAACCATGGTTAATGTGTCGTAAACGGAAGTGGGCGGAATCTTAACTTCCGTCAGCCGGACGGTCGGTTTCGCAGACCCTTCACTATCGATAACTTTCAAGTATCGATAGTTAAGCTGAGATGACGCCAACCATCGCCTTCGCTACCGCTTCGCGAAGGGTTTCACCCTTGAACGGTCCGGCAATAGGGTGATCATCGTGGCACACCGTGCATTCGTAGCCATCCACCACGTAGAGAAATTCGACGGTGCGATGCAGCGTTGTGTTCGCCTCAATCCAGTCAATCATCTGCTGTTCCATGTTGTCTCCTTAGAATCTTCCGTAGTTGGGATGGTCAAAGCGGGATCGGAGCTCCTGGGTAAGCTCTATGATCGTGGTTTCACCGCGGCGAACAGCTTCTCTGATCTCGTTCAGGCGCCGATTGGCGAGCATGATGAAGCCGAAGCGCTCGAGGATCGCCCACTGCGGCATACCGGCAGCCCAAATCCAGATCGCGACTTCGCCCGTCTCTTTGCGCGACATGACGTAGATATCGCCGTTGGTCGACATACCCTCGTGCCATTGCCAATCTGCAGGCCAGGCAGGCGTCAATTCGTGTTTCTCGACTGGATTGTCGGCAGCCTGGACGATTGCGGACCACTCCTCGGGTGTCGGTGCTACGCCGGTCAAGCGTTCGTTCTCTGTGCGCCACGGCATGATTGGCCGCGGATTGATCGAGAAGTCAGCCAGACCGTTGCGGGCGAGATCCTCGTCTGTCACCTGATCGAGTGGCTTGCTCATCAGGTCGAACCGATCTTGGGGTAGGTTTTCCGCGCCACTTTCTTGGTGATCTCGACCAAGAGTTTCATCTGGCGCTCGACCTCGACGAGGCGCTCATGCATTTCGAGGAAGAACCGTCGCCGTTCGTCCTCATGCACGGGCACCTCTTTGCCGCAGTTGGCGCAGCTCTGAAATCCCTGGATATGCTCCTCCGCGTCGGGGAAGGAGGTGCCCTGGCCGCACCCGCAATATCGCCAAACGCCCATCAGCGATCCGCCCGCATCAGGTCAAACACATGCTTGGCGTCGTAGTCCGACGGCTCCAGGCGAAGCTCCCTGCCGGCCTGATCGATAAAGTGGTTAAGGCTCGACCCCATGCCCACGTCGGGGTTGGAGTCGTCATAGCGCTTTAGCGCCAGGGCGAGCCGGAAGACAGCGAGGTTGTTGTCGACCTGTTTCATTTCTTGAGATGCTCCATGATCACAGCGTCCTCGATGAGAAGGCGCCTGGCAAAGTCGGTGGGATCGGCCGGCGAGGGTTGGTCGCAGTCGCAGGGTAGGGAGATAGGTTCTCCCCACGGATGAGTGCCGCCTGAGTCACGCAGGCCGGTTCCCTCGCAGGATGGGCAATTCGGGTCGTATTTACTCACTGGGAAGATCGCCCGTCTCAGCGAACAAGGTGAGCGCCGGCAACAGCGCCTTCACCTGATCCTGGGTCAGATGCATTCGACTCGAGATTACCGAACCATGCGGCACCGGGACGTCCTTCCAACCCTCACCAGGAACGCAGACCTGCACCTTCGGATTGTCGATCCCGAACCAGATCGCAGCCTCGGTAGCGAGGGATGATGCCTGAAGACTGCACTCCTCGCCGTAGCGATCGGTAAAGGTGGCGACGGCAAAGCCGCGCTGGGTGGTTTCGAATTTCAGGTTCATGCGAGTTTGATCTCCTCTTCTATCGCCGGCCGCACGGCCTCGTGGTAGAACTCCATGTCGTCGTCAGTCATCCAGCCGTCACCGCGGCTGTAGTGACCGGTCATACCGACGATCACGAACCAGCCTTCGCCAGGCGGATCGATGATCTGCTGAATGGTGTAGTCGAGACCGGCGCCATAGCAGCGCTCGTATTCCGCGGCACCGGTCACGCCCTCCTTGCCCGAAATGACCGTGGTCGACTCGATGCTGAAGTTGGTCCACTTATCCGTGGGACCAGCCGGGTCGTGCATCACGACCTCGATCAGGACGTTCTCGGGCGACGTGAAGTCGAAGATCTTCATATCCTCGGTATCAGCGTCATCAGTGATAGGAATGAGCTCAAGCTTCACCCTCATTCGACTTCCTCCTCGATCGGCGTGAGCTGGTCGAAGGTCCATTCTTGTCCATCATCGCACTGGAACATCGGCTTGCCTTCTGCTCCGCGGTTCGTGAGCTGACCGTCCCAATAGCACTTGGTTTCGCCAGCAAAGTCCGGCGTTCCGTCGGCCGCGATACCGTTGATGAGGGCGCAGGCCGGCACGGTCTCGGCAGTGCCGATGATCATCGCGCCAGTCGGAGCTCGGTAGCGCCGGATCGGATTGTCATTCTCGGCGAGGAAATTATTGAGCGCGTCCTCGACCTCGGTCTTGGTCGTCATCTCCATGATCTTGACGGCGTGCTGCCAAGCCTTCTGCGAGCGCGGGTCTTCCGCCTTCCAGAACTTGTGATCCTCGGGCACCTGGTAGCCAGTGCCAATCACCTCGGCCAGCAGATGCCGCGCCAGGTCGTTCGTCTCCATGACGATCTGCTCGTCAGTTCTCATGCCAACCCCGCGATCAGTTCGCCATTCAAATCAATCGCAGCTTTGACGCCATCGACATAGACGACGTAATCGTCGCCAGAGTGATATCCGCCATACCAGGACAAGATCGGAGCGACGCCATCCTTCGAGACATCGAACGCGACCTCTTTAGGCGTGGCGTCTTCGTTGATAAATCGCAGTTTAACCGTGCTCATGCAGCTTTTCCTTCTTCCATCCAGATGTTCACCGGGTCGTTAACCGTGTAGTCGGCCATCTGCTCTTCCGGATCTTGTCCAGCCTCGTTGATGATCAGCACCCAGCCCCAGCGCTTACCCTCGGCATCGAGGACAATTAGGTTCATGACGTCGCACGCCTCGAGCGCTTCCTTGGCCTCTTTCTGGCTCGGCCCCTTGTAGTCGGCGTCATCTTGATCGTCGTAGTAGCAGACGAACGTGCAGCCGATGGATGCGCAGTGCTTTAACAGTGCCGAGAGCGTCTTCATGTGCTTTCCTTTCGTTGACTATGATCAATCATAGCAAGCGAAATCGCGGTTTACGGTAGGCAGTAAGCGGTTGTTTTCACTGCAGAAATAGATAGTCAGAACCGCCCGAAGTTGGGGTGGTCGTGGTATTCTGGAAGGGGAGGCCAGGGCTCGCCGTTCTCCAGGGCGTCACGCATGGCGCGCACAGCGGGAGCACCTCCTGATCGGTAAGCCTCGTATTCTTCCTCATCGAGGGAGGTGCAGAACGAGCACGGCGGATGACCGGTTGGGCATGTGCAGCCTTCGTCGAGGAGATCGCGAAATACGTCCTCATCCATTAGAACCGCCCGAAGTTCGGGTGAGCGGCGTATTCGTTGATCGGCGCCGGGATCGGAATGTCGTCCTTCACCTCGAGCGCAAACCTGGAGCGAGCGAAAACCTCTTTAACTGCGCTCAATTTGCCTTGGTCGACGATCCGCCAATGGATCTCTTCGCCCTCCTTGGATGCGGTCGAGGTGAAAGCGCGTGGATCGATCGAGCGCGTGCGCTCTTTCCAAAGCGTGTAGGAGATCTCCATAGGCCCGGTGAAACCGTCGATCTCCTCCCACCGATCGTGAGGGTATGCCTTATCGAAGGTATCAAGGTTGACGCCGAACTGATCCAGCGCAGTGAGGCGATCGAACTTCGTTCTCATGTCGTCAAGATCGCCTGAGTCGTAGAACTCCCAGTCACCCTCGACATATTTGCTGATACTGCCTTGGCTCGAAAGCACACGGCTTGCAAACAGCGCATACAGGCCCTTGTGGATCAGGAGAGTAACAAGACCCACGTCGTATTCCGGCTCTCTCACAGTTTCATCTCCAGTTGACCGGTCACGCGGCGCCAGCAGTCAATGACCAGGCCAGCCTCGGATCGGTAATTCAGTTCGCGCAGCAGGTGATTTGAGAGCCGGAAGTTGACCTGCTCGAAATAGATCCACTCGAAGCGTCGGTCGGCGATCTCCGGCACCTCGTCCAGATGGCGCAGTAGCTCGGTCAGATAGCCGCGCCCGCGATGTTTCGCGCGCAGCTCTATGTTGTGAATGGTGAGAACGCCGGCGCGCACCTTGTGCTCTATGCGGCGATCGTGCGTGCGCCAGGTCAGCATCCAACGTGCGTTCCTTATGTCGCCGCGGGAGCCGCCCGAGGACAGCGCAGCGTGCAGATCGCAGAGCATGTCGATCGGAACCTGGCGCGCGATCATCGCGTCTCCTCCCAAACGGATGAGCAGATCGCGATGGATCGCCAATAATCAATTCGCTCGTCTTTGGACCAACGATCACCAAGGATGAAGGAGCTGATGAAATCGAGGTCGGTCCAGTAAGGATCGGCGATGCGAAATAGCAGCCTCACCGCGAGCGCGCGGGCGTGCCTACGATAGTCGTATGGCGTTGGCTGACAGTTGAAACCCATAGGGTGTGACTGTCCAGCCAACGGATTACGGTCGACCAGCCAGGCCATCACCTCGTCAACATTGCCGCTAGAGGGTTGCTTCCACGAGAGAATGTCCGCGTTGACCACATCCTGCACGCGGTAGGCGTGCTTGAGGATCTGGGTCATGGTTTGGTCGTCTCGGTAGCGCCAGAGAACACCCTCGCGCTCCGGATCTTTGAAGATAATGGGCTCGCTCATTCGTATTGCTCGCGACAGAGCTCATCCATGCGCTCGTGCGTCAGGTTGGCATCGACAGCGATGTAGAGCGGCTTGCGCATGTCGCGGTTGGCGTGGTTGCCGGCGTGCGCGCAGGGCGGGCAGTAATAGGAAAAGGTGCCACGGTTGTAGTAGATGGCGCCGCGGCTGTTGCAGGCAGCGCGATTGCACTCGCCATTGAAGACACGACCCTTAAACTCCTGACCGTGGCTCTCGTAGCGCATCGGGTGCGAGGGCTGGATCTCGCCGATCGTGCAGCGCTCCTCGACCTCCCGGACGGTCATCTCCATTGGGAAAACAACCACGTCATCGCCGACAGCAAGCGCTCTTGTGCGCTGTTCGGGCGTAAGTCCATCCAAGAAGCCGATGAGCGGCCGCGCCTCGCTGCGTCGGCTAATCGTGGGGAATTTGGCGTCGAACTGCGCCTGCCGTTCGATCTTCTTTACCTTCCGCGTCAGTCTACCAAGCGCGCCCATCAGGCCTTCTCCTTCGTTTCCATCTCAGTGATCTTGTCGAGGATCACCTGGCGCGCCTCGTCGATGTCCGGCTCCTCGCAGAAGACGGTCTCGGTATGATCGAGCAGCCAGGACGTCAGACAGTCAGCCGCGGACTGAAGATCCTGCTGCTCGGTGCGCTTGCGCTGCAGGAACCCCTCGAAGTGATCGAGGAGCTGACGCCGGCCGACGTCGAGCATGGACCTCGACTGGTAGGAAGCGCGCAATTGCCGGATCGCGCCGGCGAGCTGATCGAGCTCGGCGTTGTGCTTGCGCACGATCTCTTCGGCGCTCTCCCCATCATTGGCGAGCAGAACATATCGATCGCCGGAATAGACGTGATCGTCGTGTTGGACGTGCCAATACATTAGAGTTTCCTTGAAATGATGCCACGGCGCTCGAGCGCACGTCGGGAGAGCCGCTGTGCGGCACCAACGATGGCGAGCCCCAGCGGAACGAGAATGGCTGCTGCGCTGCCCGCAGCTACGACAATGGCGATCTCCATCACCAATTACCCGGCTTTGTGTCGGAGCGGGTCAGGTTGCCCTTGAACCAGGCCTTGAACCATTCCCAGGCGTCATCGCTGCCATCGTCGACAGCGACCTGGGCGGCTTCCCGCATGGTGTAGCCGGCGTGTTCCCATTCGCCATCCGGGCGCTGTTTGTTCAGATCGATGACGATCGTGGTCTTGGGTATGCGTGCTGCTTTTGGCATTCGCTATCTCCTCAATCATTATTGATTGATTCACTGTCGCACAGTGAATCGTGGATTGCGGGTGGTTTTAGACGGCAACAGCGAGGCGGCGGTTGCTGGCCGCGCCGCGCGCCGCACGGCGAATCTGGCTGATCACGTTGAGCTCCTGCCGGCCGGGCAGCCCGGAACCGTCGCCTCGAACCCTCTTCGGCACGATACCCGCCATCGTCTCGTTGACGATGATGCGGATATGCTTGGAGCCCACCTCAAGGCGCCAGCAGTTGCCGATATCCTCGAGGGTCTTGCGGGTCTTCTTCGGTAGACAGTTCAACGCGTTCATGCATTCCTCTAAGCTGTTGTATCTATGCTGTTATCGCACGCGCTCATTCGGAAAGCGCTCGGGAGCGTTCGGGAGCGTTCGGTAGTCAGAACCGCCCGTAGTTGGGATGATCGGCGTATGGATTGGGCGGCGCTGCGACCGGTTTAGACTGGGCGTAAGTCTCCCAGGTTTCCTCGAAGGCCTGCAGAATGTCCTCATAAGGAGCATCCATGATCGGGCCTTCGATAGAAACACCGGTGATCCGATCGGTCACGCGCCAGAGGAACTCGCGACCGACGCATATTTCATCCCACTGGTCGTCAAGACTGCGAGGTAATTCGTATTCCTGAGTCTCAACCAGGAAGCCGAAGTAGCGGTCGCACTCTCGGGTCTCGAGCACCGCCTCCTGGAACATCAGTAGTCCTCGGCGTAGAAGATCGTCAGCACGCGCCGCGTGACCTTGGGATCGGCCGGATTCTCCGACCCGCTCTCCATATCGGGAGCGTAGTAGTCGATCTTCCACATGAACTTCTGATCGCCGATCGTGAAGGCGCCGAAGTCGTGCTCGCCATAGGGGTCATCCTTCGGATCGAAGGCCGCATAGGTGCACACTTGCTCCACGGCCGCGGCGATCTCGCTGTGATCAGCCTGTGCCAGACCACCGACGATGTGAATTTTGCCTTCAGCTTCGCCACGGCGCAGCTTGTCGTTCAGCGCCCGGACGTCGCCGGTCCATTCGTCGAGCTGAGCGACCACCCAGTCGTGATAGGAGAGCTCGAGCCCCTCCTTCTGGGCCTGCCACCAGGCATCGTGGGTGAAGCGCTCGTGCTGATTATTCGAGGTCCATCTTGTCACCGGTCAAATCTCCTCATCATTGACGCCGCTGCCATTGCCGAGCCGAGTGCTGCGGCCATAGAAGCGTGGTGGAGCGCATCGGTGCTACGCTGACGCGCAGCCCATTTGTCGCTCGAAAGCGCGCTGGCGACTCGCTGTGGCTGTTTCTCGCGCGCTTTCTTCTGGTTCGGGCGCTGTCGGTGCTGTTTCTTCTTCATGCTGCGGCCTCGACGTGCTGGCGCGCGAGTGCATCGACACCCTCGGTCTCGGAAATGGCCGTCGCGCGGTATTTCTTGCAGCCGCAGTCGAGCGACCGGTTCGGCTTCACCAGGCTGATGATGCCGAAAGAGGTAGCCGTAACATGACCGCACTCGTCGCAGCGCAGATAGGCGCGGACCTTCTTCAGATTAGGCTTCAAGGGCGAGCTCCTTCTTCTGCTGTTCGATCTGGTCCATCGTCAGCGACCACAGCACCGGGTCGCCGCGCTTCAAGACTGCCATCACGTCGTCCTTCTCCTTCAGGAAGAGCGGTGCGAAGCTCGGCGCGAGCTGTGCGACGTTCTTGGTATTGTCCTTGATGTCGGCGAGCTTGACGGTCTGGACGCGGGCCGGCGCCAAGGCCAGGCGCTCGATATTCATGGCGTGGCGTTCGCGGCGATTGCCGGCCTCACGCTCCACGTTGGTGAGATAGTAGAGACCCTCTTTGATCTCCTCGTCGAAATGGGCGCGGATCGTCTCGAGCCTGACGCCGGTGTCCTCGACCGTATCGTGCAGCCAAGCCATGCAGACCTGCTGCCAGGTGTGATCGGGCAGCGCCTGAATGATCTTGGCGACAGCACGCGGATGAACGATGTAGGACTCGCCGGAATAGTTGCGCGTCTGACCGACGGCTTCGTGCGCAGCAGTCGCGAAAGCCTCGGCTCGCGCGATCATTTCAGTGCCATAAGCAGAATAGCTCATGCTGATCTCCTCTTGATCAATCAATGTTTATTTATCGCATAAGACGTCAAGGATTGCGGTAGGAGCGTTGTGGTTAGAAGCGGCCGAAGTTCGGGTTGAGCTGGCGCATCTTCTCCTGCGCCTCGGCGATCGCCAGCTCATGCAGGTGCTCGGCGCGGGCTACTGCCAGGTTGAGGCCACTGACGGTCTCGAGCTTTCCGTTCTCGTCGCGGATCTCATACTGCGTGATCGTGCCGGCAGCCGGATTGGGATGGCGCGGGTCTCGTTTGGTCTTATCCAGGCGCCACACCTCGATGCGGCTGCCCGGCCACTGCGGGTTATCAAAAACGTGCTCTGGTCCAAGCGCCGGCTTTCTCGGCACAGGCGGGCTCCAGCCGAGGTCGTCGAGAAGAATCTGAATACTGTTTTCAGCCGAGACCCCTCTCAAAGTCGCGTTCGCGGTCGTTATCTGGGCGCTGCGGGACTTGCCGTGGCGCCTGGGCAGCGAGTAGTGCAGGTGGCCGAACTTGCTAATGTATGCGTCCACGGACGAAAGCATTTGTTTCTGGAAGTTGTTGAGGTCGGACATTTCGATCTCCGTTGTTGATTTGCTGTTAGCGTGCCGCGCGGCGATGATCAATCAATATTTATTGACTGTGCACGACAAAATGAAGCCCGGTCGATGCCGGGCTCATTTCATGCTGCTTGCGGTGTTTGTTGCGCGACCCACGTATTGAACGAGGCGTCATCCTCAGCGCCGGTGCTTTTGATCGCAGCACCGATGCCTCGCATGAGCGCACTGCGCTGATCCTCGGGGTAGTCGGTGAGCGTCTTGATCGGGCACTCCTCAGCGTCCGGGTTCAGAGCGAAGAATTGCCTGACCATCGCGGTCAAGAACGCCTGGCTCGCGAACTCGAGGCGTTTACGGCTGATCTTTTGCACGAATGCCGGCCCTTTGCAGAATGTAATTGACGCTCGCGCGGTTCCATTTGGCCGCGCGAACTGGGGTGAGACCGCTATTATCCAGCGCCCGCTTGATCTCAGCAAGCGAGGCCTCTGGATTTTCGAGCAGAACGCCCTCGATCACCGGTAGAATCTGCTCGTAGCGTTCGTCAGCCGCAGCCTTCGACGCCGCACCAGACGCCTTGGAAGCGGTCTGAATGCGTTCGGCGACGGTCATCTTGCGACGGACCAGGGTCTTGCCGGGACTGAGATCCTCGATCAGCTCTGGCCGCTTGCTCAGACAGATGGTCAAGCACTCGATGATCCGTTCCGGTGTGCGCTCCTCGATCGAGAGCTCGGCGAGATAGTCCTTGAGGCGCTTCCTATGCGGCATTGCTGTTCGCAGTCGGAATGGTAACTGCCCCCTCGTTGATCGCCACGGACAGGATGGTCTGCTGGAGCTCCGGCATGTTGGCAAGGATCGAAAGCGCCATGAGCGTCTGCCCATTCAAAAGTGACTGCTTGTCGCAGTCAGACAAGGAGCTATGCGGTTTTTGCAATGCAGCCGTGTCAATTCGTTGTTGGAACAATTCGATTTGTCCATCCTTGCGAATAATCAAGCCGCAGTCTCCATCGTTAATTCGAAAATTCGAGCTATCGGGGTTTTCCGAGATTGCGTCGTTAACGATTTTGAGCGCGTTTGTCATCATTTTAGGGGCTCCTCATATTTTCAACGCGGTTAATATTACGCGAATTGTTGTTTAGTCGCTAAGTCTAGATAGTCAGTTAGACATTGGGGTGCATAAGAAATTTCGTGGTTCGACTTGAACACAGATTCGCCATACGCTATTTGGCGTCAGCGCCCTTTGCGGCGTTAACAATCGGGTAACTCATTTAGTGGCTGCCTGATCAATCGCCGCTTTCGGGATCGGTTCCGGAAGCGAAATCCCCGGAAAAGGAAACGCCAACAATGAACCCGCGAGGCTTCGACGACATTCTGGAATCCCTCAACGCCGCACTCCGTGACCGTGCCGGCGACTTCCTTCGAAAAATGAATGTGCCGCTCGACCTGGCTGCCTACGACGCCCAATCTTCCTTTGATCTCAAGGACTCAGCTCGTGAAATGCTGTTTTTCGGCGCTGGTCTGTTTCCGGCAGACGGCGACGCGGCCTCGCCGGAAATCGATGACTGCCGCGTGCCGAGCCTAGTGGAAAACTAGGCTCCGCGCCCCGCTCGCCAGTTCTTCTTTAACTCCTCCATTCCCTTCCGAGCCAGGTCACCTACGAACCTCGGATGCTTCTCCCAAAAGCTCAGCTTTCGCTCGCATATGGTGAGCTCCTTCTCCGCCTGCCACTTCTCTGTTCGGGTGCCGTGGGTTGCAATAAACATAAGGAACAGCTTATTTTCGAAGTGGCGCAGGTAAGCCTTTGTTCCGTCCATACGGTCTATCGAAATGTTACTCGGACCACTGCGGACGCTCTCATCGTATATAATCGCCATGTTCGCTCTCTGATGTTGTATAACATCGCGAACATCGCATTTTAATACTTGACTGTCGGCTGGTTAACAGCGGGCATGTGAGCCAAGATGCTGGCTCGGAGACTAGCGGTTGCCCTATACCCGCCAAAAGGCGGCGCATGGGACGCGCCGCCTTGGTTTATCGTTTAAGCAGTCGCTGTTTCAGCAGCCTTCTTCGGCTTCTTAGGGTTGCGGTGCCACTTCATCTCTCCGGCCATGATGGAGCCACGCGGCATGACGCGATCAGCAATCTTAGCCAGGCCGAACTTCTCGATCTGCGCCTGCACCTGGTCGGCGTTCTTGTAGGCCGAGGGTAGCTCGGACGGATCGACGGACCCGGTGTAGAAGCGGACGTCGAGCCCCTTCGTCTCCTTACCCATCTGGATTGCCTTGTCGCGCGGGCTGAGGCCGCGGTCGTCGGCGCCATATTCAGCAGCCAGGCGCTTCATATGCGCTGTGCGCGACAGATTGCGGCCGGCACCGTGCGGGGCAAAGCCGAGGGCCGCTTCGTTGTTGACGTGCTCGGAGATCAGGATGGGTTGCGCCATGTTCAGCGGGATCAGCGTATAGCCCTGATCGTCGGCCGCGAACCCGTCAAAGGTCGGGGTTGCGCCTTTCGCGTGGTAGAACAGGCCATCATCACGCTTGAACACGAAATTGTGTTCGTTCCACATCTGATCGACAATCGCATTGCCGAGGTAGTGCGACAGCAGATGATGAATGGCGAAGTGGTTGAACTTTGTCCACAGGCGGATCACCTGCAGCGCTTCCCAGTAGGCAATGCCATCTTCACTGTTGGCGTCAATCCAGGCGTTGTGCAGTGGGACGCGCGGCGCGACGATGCGCGTGTGGCGCTCAGCAGCCTTCTTGCCGCGCTTGTAGAGCTGCGCGCCGAGGCCACGCGAACCGTGATGCGTGACAACAGCCATCTGACCGGAGCTCTCGACCTCGCCGACGTAGAGGAAGTGATTGCCGTCGCCCTGGGTCATGAAGTGTTCGATCGCCACGTCCTCGAGACCCTTCAGGAACGGATTGGCGCCAAACTTGGCGATGATCTGGCCGAGGATCGGCGTGAACGCCGAGGGAATCTCCTTGTCGTTCGGGCGAGCGCCTGGTCCGAAGTGCGTCGCCTTCATCGCAGCGCTGAGCACCTTGGCCGTATCGTCGTTGCGCTTGAAGACCGACATTGCGACCGAGCAGCAGATATCTGCGGAGTGGAAGCCCGGATGAATCGCGTCTCGGGTCGCCACAACGCCGCCTACAGGGATCGTGCCCATCTGGCTGCCGGAAGGGCAGGCGTCGGGCATAACAGCGCCGCGCTCGATCGTCGGCGTGCGCAGCAGCGCATCCATATGTGCGACGACGGACGCAACGTTCTGGATCTCGTCGGCGGTCTCCGGCTCGATGAAGCGCTCGAAAGGAATATTGTTCGTGCGCAGCGGGATGCCTTCAGTCACGCTCGGCATGACGCGCAGCGTGAAGAGGTGGTCGATGATCTGGCGATCGGTCTTGCCTTCCGCCTTCATCTCGTTGGCGAGCGGGATGGCGTTCTTGAACCAGGCGCCGGGCTCGAGGCCCCAGGTCTTAAGGGTCTTGCCGCTGATAGTCTCGGTCATGTTTTCTCCTTATTTCAGGCCGTCGAATGAGACGGACACGATGATGGTTTCGGGAATGGGTTGGCCGGCAGCTTCGAAATTACGTCGGTCGAGAATGACGGTCTTGGCGCAGAAATCGCCGTCGGGCGCGTTGTAGATGAGTGCAGCCTCGGTCTTCACGGCGAGATCGAGGGTCTCGTAGGAGAGAATGCGCTCGTCAGTCGGATAGGTCGTGCTCATCAGTCTGGATCCTCCCAGGTCTCGGCGAAGTGGCAGTTGGCCGGCATGTCCGCGAACATCGGCTTGATCTGCTCACGCTTGTAACCAGCGAGCCCGCAGCCAATCGGCGTGACGTAAAAGCTCAGCTCCGGATGCTCGCGGGCGAAGTCCATGAACACCATGACCGACTTCTCGACCTCGACGAGGCCGCGTGTGCGGATCCATTCGTCCTTTGTCGGGATGCCGTAGGAGGTGCCCTGCAGGCCTTCACCCTGACCCCGGATCGCGCCGTGATGTCGAACCGCGTAGAGCGCAGCGCCGGCGCCATGAATGCCGGCCAGGTTCGAGCCAAATACGAAAATCTTGGTCATTAGCCGTCGTCCTTTGTCCAGTTTTCGGGATAGGTGTCTTTTGCCGCGGCGAGATCAGCGCAGTCAGGGCACATGCCGTCATAGCCGTCGCCAGCATCATCGAGAGGGGTGCCGCATTCGGAGCACTTGTCCTCGTCGGCGCTTTCGGAGCAGTCGTCCGCATTCTCGTCTGCAACGCCGGCCTTGCCGTTCGGAACCCAGATCCACGCGTGAACAAAGGCACCTGGATCGTCGCCGAGCGAGACGATGGCGTCATCGTCGACTCCCATGTCGTCATCGGCCTGGGTCTGAAGATATGCGCGATAGGGATCAGCCGGGTTGTGAGCAGCGCGCTCCTCGTGGAAATAGTCGAGGACCGCCTGACGCTCCTTCTGCCGAGCCTCGAGCGCGTCGATGTGCTTCTGATTGAGCGCCTGGTTGCCATCCATCAGATCGCTGATCATCTCCTTGACGTCGCTGTTGGTGTAGGCGAGCGCGTTTTCGATCGCTCGGACCTGGGCGTCATCGAGGTTGATCCACATGGCTATTCCTCCTTATCTTCGGTCTGCTCGAAGAAATTCATGTTCGCGGCCGAGTGGGCGAGCTGATAAACATCGCGCACGCCGAACTCCCGGCGTGCCAGGTGCAGCAGATCGGTCATCAGATCCTTGATGTTCGCCACATCGTCGCCATCGCACTGATGGCTCGCCTTGAAGGCGCCCAGAGCGATCGCGGCCCAGGCTGCGCGGTCGGCGTTCGTGACGTCAGACATTGATGCGCTCGCAGAGGGCGTCGATCGCCTTGTCATCCATCAGAGCGTGATCCTCGCCATTGGTAGCGTGATCCTCGCCATTGGTAGCGATATCCAGGAGCATCTCGTTGATGTATTCGCCACCGTCGTTCACGACGTCGATCCAGAGCCGCAGCGCGGCGAGCACCATCGAGTGCTCCTGGTCGCTCAGCTCATACGCGCGCCGCGCTGGCTCCTGCACTTCAGGCGCTACGTCGGCGCCGAGCGGTTCGAACATCACGCTGTTAAAGCGCTGACCCGGCTTTTCCTCGAACTCAATCGAGCTCGACCAGTCGCCAATGTCGATATTCTTCACCTTGAGGACCTGGTCCTTGACGAAGTGCCTGCGCGCCTCCTCGAGCTGGCTGTCGTAGCCATTCTCGTTGAGGAAGACGAGCTCATCGCCGGCTGCCGGAAATTCCCGGCCATTAATCATCTGGGGCATTGCCATGTCCTTTCGTTGGCGCCTTATGGGATGCGCCGTGGAATCAGTCAATATTGATTGACCAACGGAGACGCAATATCCCCGTTGGTCTGCGCCTTGGGAGGCTTACGCCGCTGCTGCGGTCGTGGTCTGGGTTGAGGTGTTGGCTGCTGCGGCGAAGATCGCACGCAGACGCTCGGCGACGACCGAGCTATCGTTCAGCACCAGCGTGTTCTTCTGGCGCGTGGCGATCTTGACGGCTTCGAAGAGGGTCATGATCTGGCCGGACTGCGACTGCGCCGTGCCCTGCTTGTAGCTCGCCTTGAACATCGTGGTGATGTCCGTGCCGGTGATGGTCTTCTTCTCGTCCAGGAGCTTGAACGCCTGGGTCACGTAGACCGAGGGCTGCTTGCCGGCGTTGAGGGCGGCGAACAGGTTTTCGAACTTCTCGGCGATCTTCTTCTGCGACGGGATTGCGGCCATCACATCGGTCTTGTTCGCCTCGAGTGCGCCATCTTCCATCGTCGACGCGTCGCCTTCGAGAACGAAGACCTTCGCGTCGAGCGATGCCATGTCACGCGGGGCGCGCGGAGCAGAAGCCGCACGTGGCGTCTTCGGCGTCGAGGTGCCCTTTGCTGCTGCAACCGCGTCAGCGGGCTTCTCTGCGACGTCCAGTTCGCTTTCCTGGCTCGCGTAGCCTTCCTCACGGTCGAGGTTGATCTCAAGAGCGTCGATGTCGACGTTTTCGAGATCCTCATCCGTCACAACCGGCTCCTCGACTACGGCGTCGGCTTCGAGAACGACGGTCTCTTCCACCTCGTCCGAGATCTCCTCGTTGTCCAGCCCGTCGAGCTCGAGGTCATCGAGGAGGTCGTCGAGCTGATTTGCGGTTGCGCCGGCAAGAGCAGTGGTGCTGTTCAATGCGTTCATGTCTATCTCCTTTGCGAGTTCGTTTAAATCGTTGTTTTCGCTTGCATTGTCTGTATAGCGCGTCATTGATTGGAACTCGGTAGGATAGATCAGGCAGCTTGCTGCATCGGCGGGGCGATATACGGACGCTCGACGGCGCCAAAGCGGCGCGCGTTGAAGAGGGACTCCATCATTCGATGGACGTCGTAGTCCGCGGCGTGCGCGAGCGCCGGATCGTAGGGAACGTCGCACGCCAGGCACAACTCCTTCAGCGACGGCTTCTTACCGTCAGGCGTTGCCCAGGTGTATTGCATCGTGTCGATCTGCTGGCGCTCCGGCATGACCAGACCCACGCGCTTCAGCTCATAGGCGATGAACGGGAGGTCGAAGCCCGAATTGTGCGCGACGTGAACGTCAGCCTTGGCGAGGAATGCGTGAACGACGGGAGCAACCGTGTTCCAGATCGGCATACCGACGAGATCCGCGGATGAGATCTTGTGGACGTCCTGCGCCTCTTTTGCGATCGAGCGCTGCGGGTCGATGCGCTGATTGAGCTCCTTGAGGAGCTTATCCTCGCGATAGAGCCCGATGTAGATTTCGATGATGCGGTGATCGCCGTATTCGAGGCCGGTCGTCTCGATGTCGAGACCTGCTTCAATAGGGTCCATTATGCGGCCTCCTCAAGTGCCATGTCAGAGCTGTCCTGCAGCGTGCGATCGGTAGCGGCAGACCAGTCGAGCTGCTCCCACTTCTTCATCGCCTCTTCGCGCGAAGCCGCCTTGACCGTGTAGGTCGCGGTGTGAAGCTCGGTGCAGGTCATCGTGAAGGTGAACTCCGGCTCCGGAACTTTCCCGCCGAACATGCGGAGGTCGCGCTCATCGGCGATACCAGCGCGGATACGCATCCAAGGGATCATTGCGTGATAACCATCGCGCACTACGTCCGGAGGCGGCTGATCAACGCAGAGGATCTCGCAATCGCGGGTCTCCTTGATGCCATCGACGAAGATAGAGTTGGTCGCGAACGTATAGCGGCCGCTCCACCCGCCATTGATGACGCTGAATTTGAAGCCGCTCTCATCGACGGTTCCTGCCTGGGCGAGAACGTTCATATGAAGAAGCAGATATTGTCCGCTCTTTGGTTTCAGACGTGTATCCATGTCTTGCCTTCCTTGATGTTAATGATCGTAGATCGAGCGACGCCGTATTCCTTCGCTAGCGCCGTGGGACTCGCCGAGGACGCGCGGATCTCCTGGACCTGGGGCGCTGTCAGCTTGGCGTTCGAGTTCTGCGAGCCACGGCCAGTCTTCAGACCGTTGGCGTGCGCGTGCTTCTCGTTATCGCGACCTGTCGACCATTCGAGCTGATATTCACCCCACTTGGCGATCAGCTCCGGCGTCGGCTGCTTGAGGTAGTTGTGGCTCTTGTCGCCGTCGATGTGGTTGACCTGCGGCAGATTGAGCGGGTTGGGCAGGAAGGCGAGGGCGATCACGCGATTGACGAGGACCGATTTCGTGAGCCCCTTGAAGGTCAAATTGAAATAGACCCGGCCCGCAGCCTTGTGTGTTCGCTGCTTGATCTGATGAACCTCGCGGCTCATCGACTTCAGATCCTTCGAGATCCACTTGCGGCGCCAGACCGTGCCATCTTCACGCGGAATGATGTATCGGCAGGCGATCGCCTCTAGAATCCAGGCATCCTTGTCGAACTCAGCCATGCTTCTTCTGCCCCTTCAGCGTCACGCGCAGGGCGGCGTGCACCATCTCAAGCGTGCGGCTGTCGCTCTCGAAGACGAGGCCCGAGGTCAAATCCCACATGAGATTGACCAGCAGGTAGAACTCGCGATCACTGATCCTGCCGTCGGTATGCGCCTTGGTGTAGCGCTCAAGCTGCTCATTCAGCTTGCGGCTCAGTTCCTCGACGTGCGTCGGCCATTCAGCGGCTGCAGGAGACACGCTCACTTGCGAACGTCCTGTTCGCGCCACGAGAACCAGGTCGTCTCTTGCGGCGTCTCGATGGAGAAGCTTTCCTGACCGAGGCGCTCGCGCAACATCATTGCGAGGAAGTAAGCCTGCTCCTCGATCTGACCCGGCGTCTTTGGGAAGCGCGGATAGTTGATTAGACCGACGCGAACGCCCCGCTCAGTGTCTCCGGTGTAAACGTAGTCGACAGAATGAACGGTCACGCAGAGCCCAACCTTGTCGCAGAACTCTCGGCAGACGCGACGAGCATCCAGGTAGTCGCCGGCGATATGAATCGTCACCGGCCAGGAGGGCGCTGTTGCAATGTGTGGCTCGTGCATGACCGTTTCCTTGTTAATCAATCAGTATTTACTGACTATAGAGATCAAAAACTTGGGATGAAAGCGTATTTTGAGCGCTTCCGCAGGAGTTCTTCGAGGCGCATGAGGAACGCTTCCTTGGCCGGATACGGATCGAGCATCTGAATCTCATAGGGCGCAACACGACTGTCGTCATGCGGCTTGCCGTTCGTCCAGTCTTCATTCGGATCCTTGATGATCATTTGCTCGATTTCAGCCGCGGTAACGGCCTCGTCGGCGATCTTGACCTCCTTCGGATACGGATAGACGAGGTTGAAGCGAAGGGCGCCGGCCCACTCGTTCTTCTCCTCAACCACCTGGAACGGCGCGCGGAAGAGGGGATCGTATTTGAGCGGCCGGATCAGATCGCCGTTGTAGGCCTCGGAGCCGTCGTGCAGCAGACCTTCGAGCGCGTATTCGGGCTTGCCGAGCACCTCTTCGATGTAGCGCGAGACCAGAATCGAGTGCTCAGCCACGGAATAGAAGATCTTGGAGCGGTAGATCTTGTGCTGGGTGGCGCCGTTGTAGCGGCAGCGGTTCGCCAGGTGGTGCGCGATGACCTCGGAATGGACTTCGCTCGGGCGCGGGTCCATCGGGTAGTATTTCTTGCCGTTCGACGTGTGCATGTAGCGCCCGCGAACCGGCTGGCCGTTGGTCACGGTCGGCTCGGGCAAAACGACAGGCTCGGCCGGCAGTTTACCGTAGATCGGATCCTGGTGTCGAATGCCGGCGATGGAGCCGTCGGCGTTCAGAATGGGCTGCGCGTTTGCGAAAGACTTGGTTTCGATCACTAGGTTCTCCTCAGAACATTTTGTCGATGATCAGAAAGACCACCGCGAGGGCGATGAAAATGACTGCGCCTTGCCGATTGCGTCGGCAGCGGCTCTTGATGCGGTAGTAAGTCGCCATGATTTCCTCTGCGATTGAGGATCGGCACCATTGCCGACCCTCGGGTGCCTGGGATCAGCCGTTGGGCTTCAGGCCGTTCTTGTCGAACAGCTTCTTGAGGGTCTTGCGGCAAATCTTGAGCTCCGCCTCGATCGCGCGGTTGGATTTGCCTTCAGCATGCAGCACGAGGGCGAGGGTGTGCTTCTCTGGCAGCGGCTTCTCGGGCTCAGGGCCGTCATACGCCTTCTTCTTAGCGAGCGCCGGCATCTTGACTTTCACCGCGATCGCATCAGGCGCAACGCCCTTCGACCTGGTGATCGACTTGGCCTTCTTCGCGGGAGCCGCCGAGGGTGCATTGTTGATCGCAGCGCTCATATCGCCGGTCGCTGCTGCCTCGCTGATATCGAGGATCTTGCCGTCGACGTGCAGATCGCCGTTGATCATCTGGACGTGCTGCTTGGTGATCTCGCTCTCGGGCTTGATGTCGGGCGCGGCCGCTTTCGCAGCGTCCTTGATCTCCTTGACGGTCACAGACGGCTTCTGGACCTCGTCGTCGAGCGCCTTGGCCCTACCAGAGGTGCCGTGAATGATCTCGGGCGCCTGGTCGACCAGTTGGGTAATCTTCAGCCCACTGCCCTTTGGTCCAGTGATGCGAACCTCTTCGAGCACACCGACGTGATTACCAGTGATGACGTCCGCAAGCAGCTTGCTCGCTTCATCGTCGCCAGTCATCGGCTTGTTCGAGCGCAGCAGATTGTGAACCTTATCCGGGATTCTGCCGACGACGTGGTAAGCAGCGACACGCATCTTGTCCGGCTCGCCCATCGGCACAGCGATCACGTCTTCCGGCGCGATCTTCACCATCATGATCACGTTGCCGCCGAAGTTCCGCAGGTAGCCGCGACGCGCGATGTGCAGACCGGAGGAGCACTCGGTGCGTCGGCTTGGATCGACCAGCTTCTCATCCATCACGACGCGCGAGCCGACTTTCTGCTTCACTTCGCCGGAGTGGCAGTCAACGATGATGTCGCCCTGCGTCTTCAGCACCTTGTAAGCGATGATCGAGCCGTCACGCGCGATTGGCAGATCACCCTTCTTCATGAAGTTGAGGAGCTCTTGGATGGAGTGGCCGCGCTTGTCGATGACTGCGGCGCAACGCTTCATGAAGTTCTCGACGCCTTCAGTGTCGCCAGCCTCAATGGCTCGCTCCATGTGAACCTCGAGCGCCTCGACGCCTGGCACTCTCGTGTCGCCGATGATAGCGACGACCGTCTCTTGCTCGGGATCAGCCTTCGGCACGCCGTAGGTGTGCTTGCCATAGGAGCCATCATCGACAGTCGCGGTCGGTGCGAACGCTTCTGCGCCCTTCGAAGCTTCATCTTCCGCCTCGGGCTTGAACCAGCTCCGGACAGAGGCGATCTTCTCCTTGACGAAGCGGATCAGCCCGCCCGACTTCTTCTCGATGTGCGCATGGACGTCGAAGCTGTCGAGATCGATCTCGACCTTCTGATGACGCGCGATATAGGGCGTCACCTTGTCCATGATCTGCTTCGTGCGCCAGCCCTCGAGGGTGAGGTTCGTCTCGCGCCCATCCTCATGATAGAGGGTGATGCCTTTTTGACCGGCGATTGCGGCCACGATCACTACAGTGTTCTTGCTCATGCTGCCTCCTTCTGGGCGATGGCGTCGTTGGTATTGTCTGAAGTCAATTTTGATTTACTATCGCAGCGCTGCAAATAGCGGATGACGCCAAGCAAACGCTCTTTCCGTTCAGCGCTGACGGAGAGGCTCCCGTTGACCCAATTGGAGTTAACGAGCATCGAGAGGTAGCCGAGCCTTTCCTCAATGTGGACGTATTTGACGATCAGGTGCCCGAAGGTCTTCTGTGCATTCTCCAGGATCAGGCTGATCGGATCGGCGCAGCGAACTTCAATTGGCAACTCCTGTGCGTTGACCGGGAAGTTCCGAGCGACGCTGATGAGCCGTTTGGTCTCTTCCCAGGTCTCGCCGAGCTTCACGCGATCCGGGAAGATCAGTTTGGCGATATCCGGGTCTTTATTTGCGAGCTTGACGGCGACTTCGCCACACTCATTAGCGTAGTAATTTTCCCAGCCCTCGACGAACGCATGGTCTTGCAACATCAAGCCATATTGAACTTCCCGGTTCTTGGTCAGCTTACTCAGACGCCTGTTGATCTCCTCGAAGACGTTGATTGCGCCCGCTTTTCGCAGCTTTGCCTCTTGATCCTTCGTCGTGACGACCGCGATACCCGGAAACAGCTTGGCGAGCCTGTAGCGGAACGGCTCATCGATGCCGATTCTCATCGTGCCGTGATGGATATAGGCGCGCATGAAGTATCGCGCCGACTCGAGCTTAGCCTCGACCACGCTGCGATCGTCCATGTAGTCGTCGAGATTGTGGAACGTCTCGGTCGGCTTTTTGGCACGAACGAGCTTCGGCTTCTCGAAGGCGAAATCGTATTCGTCTGTGTAGAACCTGAACTTTTCGGAGAGGGCATCGATGCGCTCAAGGAATGCCTCTGACGGCCTCTTTCCAACGACGAAACCGAGGTAGAGCTTTTCGGTGCGTTCGGTCGGATCCTCTTTGTGCGCGACGATCATCGAGGTAAGCTCGCGCTTATTGGGCGCAATGAAAATGCAACGGTCAATATCGCCGCAACTCTTAATGCCGGCACGAATGCTCTTCAGCCGCGTGCTGCCGAAATAGTCCTCGCCGTCATCGTAGATCATCGCGCCGTCAAGGAGATTCAGCTTCATCGCCAGCTTGATAAAGCGGCTGAAATCATAGCGCTGGATGGTGCTATCGATCTTTTGACCAAGCCAGCGCGCCTTCCGCAGCGGTGCCCGCAGGTCGCGGCTGTTCTTGATCAACCCGTCGTAATAGTAGTTGAGCTTCACCCGGTCACGAACGTGCTTTGGTTCGTTCTGAATGATGAAACCGGCGATATCGAGCGGTTCAACGCGAATGCCTGCAGCGAAGCTGACCAAGAGGCTCGGCATGTCGCTACTGCGTGCGTGATCGAGGGTGAAGTCTTTTGTGGCTTCAGCGAACACACGCTTGCCGGCAGCCGGCAAAGCCGCCTGGATCGATTTGTGAGCCCGGCGCAAGAGGCGCAGGATCGTGTCGGTGGTCATGTCCGTATACGAGAGGGACTCGCGGCTGGGCGTGACGCCGACCGAGTTGGGAGGCGCGACAAGCACGAGCTTGTGATTTTTACCGATCAGCTCGCCGGCATCGCGCACCGCCTTGTAGACTTCCGTGTCTGTCGTCGAGACCGGGTAGAGAACCGTGCCGTAAAGCAAATAGACTGGTGCTTCGTGCATCGCGCCGAACCAGTCATCGACGGTGCAGAAGCCCTGCTTGCGCGCGGGATCGTAGTCGAGCGTGCGCAGCGCCGTGTCGTTCAGCTTGACCTTCATGCCGCCTTGGTAGGTGACAATCGAGATATGGCGCGAGAACTCGGCTCTGTCGTCCTTATCGTGCAGCGGAACAGTGACGGTAATGCCGGTTTCGGTCGTCGGCACGCTGACGATCGTGCGGATCTCGGGTCGACCGTCAGTCGCCACACCACCTCGGCTCAGCGCGTAGACGTTCTTGATGCCGTTGTGGCAGCTCGTGACAGTGAAATGGTCGGAATAGGCGAAGGGTGACTTGGAGCCGAGGCCGAAACCGCCCGTCTCCTTCTCGCTCTTGACCTTGGTCGACGCGCCGTAGACGCAATAGATCGGAACGATCAGCTCGTCCGGAATGCCAGGACCGAAATCGCGGAAGACGATCTCGTTATCGTTGAGGGTAATCTCGAGCGGCTGATCCGTGCGGCCGCTGATGATGTGCGCATCCCAGCCATTGCAGATAACCTCGCGGATCATGGCGCGCTTCTTGTCGCGGTAGAGGGTCGAGGACAAAACCTGGAAGAACTCGGCGGAGTCTGCCATCGAGAACGATCGAGCTTTGCCACCGCCGATGACAGCGTGCGTGTCGAGCTCCTTAATCTGCGATACCTGCATTGCGTTTCCTTTCGTGCGTCGATCGTTGTTCGATCAATCAATATTTACTGAATAGCACGCGCGCACATGGGATGCGCGCGGCATTGTCAGGTGATCAGTGCATTCCCGCTTTTTGCTTGAGGTCGTCGATATCGTTCATGCGCTCGATGATCTCCTGAGCGATGAAGTCGACGCGATCCTGAACCGGCATTACCGGCACCATTGCATAGTTGATATCGCGATGGATCTGCGACACCGCGCCGTGAATGAGGGCGTGAATGTGCAGTTGGAAAGCGGGATTCGCCGCTGGCGTGGCCTTCGAGGGATCGACCTCATAGACGACGAGTGGATCCATGATGAAAACCATGTCGTAGTAGGCTTTCGTCTCTTCCAGGCAGCGCTTTGCGAACCTGTGCGCCGCCTCGAGAACGACCTGGCCGCACTCCAGGTGTGAGGTCATGCCGAACTGCGCCATCGTATAGGCGAAGTAGTCGAGCGGCGTGCGATCGGTGATCAGCGGGCGAGGGGAGTGCTTGAGCTTGTCCAGATGGTCCTCAAGAACGAGCTCCTGCATCGCAACGCGCTCGCCGAGCGTCATCTTGCCGACCGGATTGTAGCCAAACTTCTTGGCTACATCGAACGAGGAGTCGAGAAACTCGACCCCAAGCTGTTCGGCGAGAAGCTTTGCGGTCGAGGTTTTCCCCGACCTATGAGTTCCGCAAACGCCATAGAGCATCAGGCTGCCATCCCGGTCGAACCGAAACCACCTTCGCCGCGGGCCGTCTCGCGCAGCTCTGCCTTTTCAACGAAATGCCCGCGGACATAGGTCTCGACGACGAGCTGGGCGATGCGCTCGCCATGCTTGACGACAAACGGCTCGTCACCGGTGTTGAGCATGATCACGCCGATGTCGCCGCGGTAGTCGCTGTCGATCGTGCCACCGAGGATGGCGATGCCTTGGTTATAGGCGAGACCAGAGCGACCGCGGACCTCAGCCCAGATGCCAGGTGGCATCTCGAGCGCAACGCCAGTCTTGATCAGCTTGCGCTCGCCGGGATCGAGCGTGAACTCGGTGAAACGCTCGTTGTTGAGCGTCAGCTTGATGTTGGCGACGAGATCGGCGCCGGCAGCCTGGTCGTTGGCGTATTTCGGCATAACTGCGTCGGGGTGGAGGGCTTTGAATCCAATTCTCATGTCATTCTCCAAAGAGGGCTGAGGCGAGAGCCTGGGCGACGGATTGCTCGACTGCTGCAAGAGCGGCCGTTTTGGCGTCGGCGGGCGTGTCGAAGGGACCAAAGAGCTCGGGTGAGGGCATGACCGCGTAGTAGTAACCAACGCCGCCTGGCTGGGCGACATAGTGGTCAATGTGAATGTCGATCTTTTCGTTGTCTGCCATGCCAAGCTCCTAAAACAAAAAGAGTGCTCAATCAATATTTACTGAGCACTCTAGCGACAAAAATTGCGGGTTACTACTGGGTTTTCGCGACCGTGATCAGGGGAGCGTCGATATTCAGAGGCACGTCAGAGGCCCAGGTATTGACGCCGGTGAGGATGATCAACGCGCTGGAATTGGCATCGAAGAAGAACGTGTTGTCGCATCCACCGCCCTTGTAATAGACGCCCATCAACGAAGGTGCAGACGTGATCGCGATGGGATTGGAGCCCTGACCGCCCACTGACACTTCCTTGACCTGCTCGGGCGGCGTCATGAATGAGCAAGAGGACTGCGGGTAGGTCGACGCGACGTAATAGCCGAGCTTGGCGCCGTTGTCGGCCAGGATATAAACATACCAGGTCTTCGCCGGATCATCCATGCGCTTCATGTATTCGGCGAGGTTCTTGCGGGCGAGGAAGTTCTTCGTCACCGGGACCGGGATCTTGGCGGTTGCCGACGCCATGACGTTATCCTGAGCCGCACGGTTGGCAGTTTCGGCGCGGGCTGCTGCCTGGCGCGCGTCGCTGGCCGAACTCGGCTCACAGGCCGAAAGGATGATGGCCGAGAGGCCGATGGCGACGAACGCCGCGATACGAGAGAGGAATTTCAAGCTGGGATCTCCTTGTTGGCTTGATGGATGGGTTACTGGGCGCAGGCGGTCTTGTTCTGACCGGTGTAGGTGCCCGCGACGAGCTGATAGGGAAGCTTGGCGTCGTGGAAGCGCGCCGAGGTGTAGCTCTTCGAGGCGTTGGCGTTGTATTGCGCGATCACCTGGCTGCGGCGCGATTGCAGGCCGGCGAGGTTGATTTGGGTGTTGGCACTCTGCACGCCAGTCTGGGCATCGATCTGCCCTTCGATCGCCTGGACGCCGGCACACAGGTCGAAGAACTCGTTGTAGAGCGCGGTGCGGGATGCGCCGCTCTCGATCTGTCGCTCGGCCTGGACGCGCCCGAAGAACGGAGCAGTGACATACTGGAATGCGCCTGTTGCGAGCGAGAGGGTGGCAAGGCCGGCGAGACCTGCGAGGCTGAAGCCGATGATCTTGAGTGTGGACAAGTGATTTCTCCTAAGTGAGGATTGATTGATGAGTAGACGCCTATTTGGAAACAGGCGCCTTGATGGCAGGGTGCGCGTCGTAGTCGACGATGGCGAAGTCGCCCGGCTCGAGGTCGAAGAGGTGCTTTTCGAAGTCCGGATTAATGAGGAGCTTCGGCAGCTTATTCGGCGTGCGGCCCAACTGCTCCTTCGCCTGCTCGACGTGGTTGGCGTAGAGATGCAGATCGCCGAAGGTGTGGACGAAATCGCCGACCTGGAGACCCACTTCGCGAGCGATCAAGTGCGTCAGCAGCGCGTATGAGGCGATGTTGAAGGGAACACCCAAGAACCAATCTGCGCTCCGCTGGTAGAGCTGGCAGCCCAGCTTGCCGTTGGCGACATGGAACTGGAACATGGTGTGACAGGGCGGGAGCGCCATCTGATCAACTTCAGCCGGGTTCCAGGCCGAGACGATGTGCCGGCGACCGTGCGGATCACGCTTGATGCCGTCGATAACGTTCTTGATTTGGTCGATCTCGATCCAATCGCCAAACTCGCCGTGTGACTCGAGACGGTTCGTCTTCCATGAGCGCCACTGCGAGCCATAGACCGGCCCCAGCTCGCCGTTCTCATCAGCCCATTCGTCCCAGATCGAGACCTTGTGATCGTGCAGGTATTTGATGTTGGTGTCACCGCGCAGGAACCACAGCAGCTCGACCGCGATCGAATGGAAATGGACCTTCTTAGTCGTCAGCAGCGGAAAGCCTTCGGACAGGTCGAAGCGCATCTGCTCGCCGAACAGGCCATAGGTGCCACCGTTGCGACCTTCGCGGTAGACGCCGGTCTCCAGGAGCTTCTTCAGGACGCGGAGATACTGGTGATCAGCCATGTTGCCGATCGGTCGCAGATTGCTCTCGCTGTAGATGTGCAGTGCGCCGCGATCATCCTCGACGACGAAGCGCTGCTTGCCATCCTGCTTGTCGAATGCCGCGACAATGGCGCCGTCGAAGCTGTAGTCGCCGGTGATCTTGGTCACGCGCTGTTTGAGTTGGAGGGTCAAGGTGCTTTCTCTACTTTCTCTTCGGGGAGCTTCAAACCAAACTTCACCGCCTTCTCCATAAGGATGAGCGCACGTCTCGCTTGAAGCATTAGGGTGTAGGTTCGCTCGAACTCGTCAGCGACAAAATCCAAATACGGATCATTGTGCTTCTTGGCTCGAGCCCGCAAAGCCCTGATGGCTCGCGATGAGGGAGTTGATGCTTCAAACGCCGGCATCGAAGCTATTCGAAGCGGACTTTCCGCCAGCGAGGATGCGTTCGGAGACCTTCAGCAAGCCGACCGGAACGAGGTTCGCCGCGTCGTTGTCGACGTCCTGGTGAATGAGCTTCGCCAGCTCGTTCATCTCGGAGTAGGTGAGTTTCTGGATCAGGCCGGCGAGATGCTTCAACCGATCCTCGGTCTTCTCCGGCTGATTGTTTGTGATCCTACGATCGGTCACGTTTTAGTCTCCTTTCGAGATTTGCGGCTTCATCAGAGCGTTCGATGAACTCGGCGTGTCTGCCGTGAACGAAGAGGGCGGTTGCTTCCTCGCGGAGAGCGCCAAGCTTACGGCGCTGCTCCATTTCCCAGGCCCAGGAGCCGACGTAAGGCGTGATTGGCTTGCCGTTCGTCGACAGACCCATCAAGCGATCCTCGGGCCGTCGTTGACTTCCTCAAGGAAGACATTGGCGCGGTATTCGCGACCGTTATGGGTGAACGTGGTCGCGATCGTCTGCTTGCCTTGGAGGAAGCCTCGAACGACCGTCTTGCCGGAGTTAATCACGTCGAGCGCACGGTCGGTGACGACCTTCACGCGGTCGAGCAGATGACACTCGGCGTCGGTGATCTCGGGCTTGGCCGGCGTCGGCTCGGGCTTCGGTCGCGGTATAAATTCAAGGATAGTGGCAGACATTGCGCTTCCTCAATCAATGTTGATTTATTGCCTTCGACAAAGCTTTCCACCGGGACAGGCAGCCAACCCGTCCATTCTCAACAGCGCAGATTGTCGAAGACTTTCTCCGCGCTATCATTACTCGCCAGCGTCAATTCGCGGCCGGTGTCTCGTTGCCCTTTCGAGCGAAATTCTGGAGAGCTGGACGGGACTCGAACCCGCATGAACGGATTTGCAATCCGCCCCGTAACCAATTCCGGCACCAACTCCCTTATGAGAACGGATCGACCGGGGCGAACCGGCTTTCAGCAGCGATTACGCTCTAACTGTCATCCGATCCGTTCGCATAAGGGCCGGGCTTATTTTCTGACGATCCCGGCTCGTCTTGGTCAATCAATTTGGACTTAATCCGACGGCCACTTACTTCTTCATCGGCACCTCGCTGTTTGTGTTGCTGCGCTTGATCTGTGATCAATCAATAATGACTTACTAGCAAGCGCAGCGATGGGACTCAAGCGACAAAATGCAGATTATGCACTATGCCAGATGGATCCTCAGTTGTGAGAAGCCACCGACGTGCTGATCACCATCCCAAATCTGTGGGAAGGTGTCGTGACCAGTGCTCTCCTTGAAGGCGAGCTGCGCCTCGAGCGTGTCGAGGTGCTCTTCTTCAAAGTCGATGCCACGGACGGCCAGGTGAGCTTTGGCGCGGGTGCACCACTTGCAATCAGGGCGGCTAACGATCTTCCAGCCCATTACGCAGCCTCCTTCTGACCTTCGGAGAAGTCGATCGGGCAGGCGCCGGCGCCGCAATCCACATGCTCGAAGCCGATGTCTTCCTTCACGTTGTCATTCTCGATCGCAGCCGCGATCATTTCGAACTGCTGCTTCGTCACCGGTTGCTCGGGCTGATACTCATAGGCCGAGGTATCGGTCTGCGGCATCACAGAGCAGCAACGGATCGAGAACTGGCCGTCGATCAGCGTGTGCAGGAAGTGTTCGAAGGTAACAACCTTCGGGTCATATTTCAGCGTGTAGCTGACCTGGTTGCCCGTTTCTTCAGCCAGGGACTCGCCGTTCGCGTCGACGCCATGGATCCAATACTTCTCCAGCAGGCGCAGGAACTCATACTGTTCCTCCGGCGTGGCTTCGGCAGCCGTCACCACCCAGGCGCCACCGTCGAGCTCGCAAATCCGCGGCTTGGTCGGGAAGCCAACGACGGTCGTGCCTTCGTAGGTCTTCAGACGCTTCACCGGATAACCCATAGCCTCGTAGTCAGCGACGAGCGGATCGTCGTTGCGGAACTGCACCCAGCGGATGAACTCGCGCATCGAGGGCAGGTGAGCGCCTTCAGTGAGGCCGAACAGCTTCGAGGTCGTGCCGGCAGGCTTGAACGTGGTGTTCGTGTGCGGGACGACAACGCCGAGCACCTTCGCGAACTGCTCCGCTTCGTCGACGATGGCACGCTTGAAGCGCGACAGCATCATCCACATTTCCTTCGACTTCGCCTCATCGACGATATCGTGCCAGGTGAACTTGAAGCGGCTGTAGACCCACTCGTGAAAGCCGGTAATACCGACGCCGATGCGGTTCGTGCGATTGACCTCGCGCCGATAGAGGCAATCCATCGTGTTCGTCCGCATGAGGGCGCGGACAGCCGTGCGGAAGGCATCTTCTGCATCATCGTCGTTCTGCGCGTGGAAAGGCACCACGTCAGCGATGACGCAGTAGGCGCCGAGCATCAGCAGCGTGATCTCGCCGCAGGGGTTGGTAATCATCGTGTATTTGACGCCGATGACGACCTTTGCGAGCGCAGCCATCAGCGGCACGGTCTCAGCATCGACCTGGAAGCGCGAGGAGCCGGCGTAGAGACCATCGACGTAATCCTCGACGCCATCGTTGACCTGCGTGAGCTTGTCCTGATTGATGATGCCCGGTTCGCCAGTGCCGTCAAAGTAGGATGCCTTGGCGAGCTCCATGAGCACCTTCCAGGCATGCGCTTCGGTCTCGGTGATCGCATTGATGGCGCGCAGGAAGACCAGACGTTCAACCGAGTTCGTCAGATCGCCGTCGCCAAGCTGATTGCGGACCCGCTTACAGGCGGTGCGGAACTCGTCATCGATCGTGACCGAGTTGTTCGAGGACCAGAGGAAACCACCGCGCTTCAGATTGATGAAGCCGAAGATCGTCCGGTCCTTCCAGTGCTTCGTCGCCATGCGGGCCGCGCGGCGTGCGCCACCGACGAGAACGCATTCGGCGAAGTAGTGGTCGGCATACATGGCAGCGCGCCATGGCTCCATACCTGCGTCACGCAGCAGCGCAACATTGGCGATCGCCGACATAAGCGGACCAGGTCCGGACGCCGGGCGACCCTGCATGCCCTTGATCGGGGCGCCGTTGTGACGAACGCCGGAGAACTCGAGGATCAGAACTTCGTCGCGGCGTCTTTCGAACGTCATGCGCTCGATGACTTCGACCGCTTTTGCCCAGCCTTCGCGGCTGTCGGGCACTTCATAGACGGTGATCTTGCGGCCGGCATAGAGGTGTTCGGCATCGCGGCGCGTCTTGTAACCCGAGATAAGGCCGCGTTGCACGTCCTGGTGCGACCAGTCGATCGTCGGAACGACGATCGGCATGAAATTGTAGTTTGCCTTGATCATCGCGTCGTCGTAGGCGCGGCCGACGCCAGAGCCGTTGAGGAGCAGATAGAACAGCAGGAAGGTCGCGGCTGCGGTCGAGCAGTTGGTAAAGACTTCCTGGTTGCGGGTCGGCTGGGTTTCGTCGCCGTGCTGCAGGTGCCGACCGGACATCAGGAGCGAGGCCTGCTTCAGGTGGTGATGCATCCGGTCGAACTCGACCGCGAAGGCAGGCGGGTTGGCAGCCCACTCGTCATTGGTGTGACCGTCGTTGTGGAAGCTCTCGTAGGCGCCGGGCATCAGCAGCGCGTTACCCATGGCGACACGGCGGGAAACGTCAGCCCAGGTTTCGACGCGTGTCGTGCCGTCCGGATTGGTGATTTTGCGGTTGATGGTGCGATCGGCGACAGCCTGACCCATTCCGGCGAAGTATTCCTTCGCAACGGCGTGCTGAATCATAATTTACTCCTGATTTCGAAAGGGTGCCTATGCTAAATCAATATTGATTGACTGCATAGGCTTGAATTTTGCGCCGTTTATGCCGCGAGCTTCTGGCTCGCCTTGAGAAGCTGGACTGCCTGCTTGAAGCTCGGAAGCTTGATACCGGCGTGGCAGACGCCGCAGCCGTCGGCCAGGTGCTCATTGGCGTTCGTCGGATCGCCCTTCTTGTAGCCCTTGCCGTTCTTCTGATGCAGCAGCCACGGCGCGTTCGGGTAGAGGTTGAAGGCCCAATGGATCATTTCTTCCTTGGACGCGGTGCGCGTGCCGACAGCAGCGAGCTTCGTCTGTGCCGGCGCGACCTCTTCAGGCCGCACACTGAGCGAGGCGTAGATGCCGATGACAATGCCGAAGCCGAGCACGGCGTCGTAGGACTTCCCACCGAACGGAACTTCGGCGAATGTAACGACGCAATCCTTGGTGAACTCATTGGCTTCCTCTGCGAGCTTCTTGGCACGCTCATAGGTGTCAGAGGACGCGCGCATCTTCTTGGTCTGCTCTTTCTCCGTCTGGATCAGGAGAAAGTCGTCGACCTCGAGCGTGCCGGTGTCGAGATCGTAGAGCATCTTTGCGATGCCAAAGTTTCGCAGCGAGCCATCGAGGCCAGCGATCTTGATCTTCATTTCAGAACCTTCCGAAGTTGGGATTGGTCTCATAGGCCTTGTCGGCCTGTTTCTTCTCCTCGGCCGCGGCGTCCGCGGCTTCGAGATCCTCTTGCGCCAGGCGCTCCTTCACGGTGCGCACGACCATCGAAAAGTCCTCGCATTCCTTAATATCGAGGGCATCTGCCAGGGACGCGCCGACCAGGGGGAAAACCTTGTCCATCGAGGCTTCGTCGACATCAGCCCATTCGTATTCGGTGCTGTCGGCGGGATACGCCTTGAAGACGAGCTGCCCCTTGGCGCCGACAAAGAAGTCGTTGATCAGGTGGTCGCTCTCCGGCTGCAGCGCCTTGGTGCGATAGCCGACGGACTTTCCATTCTCGATCTTCATGACCGAGCGACTATGCATGCCTTCAACCGAGTAAACCTCGTCGAGCGCCTTCAGCTTCTCGAGGATGACGCGACCGGCGCGCTCCGCGAACGCCTTTTCTTCCTCGGTTACGGTCTGTTTCTCTTTCTTGCTTGCCATTCATTCCTCGTCAGTCAGTTTTTACTGACTGCTAAATAGTCAGTTCGGGCTTGGTGTTTGCGAAATTTTACGTGGAGATCAGCTCGCGCATCTCGCAGGCGAAGAACCAGGCGCGCATGCCGCCCTTGTAGTCTTCAGGCATCTTGGGCGCAGTCTTCTCCCACTCGTCAATTTCCTTGGGATGCACCGACCAGAAGCGATAGGCGAGGGCGTCGATATCGATCGCCTCGGATTGAGCGGCGATCTTGCGCACATCAGCGGGTTTGAATTCATCTGTGATACAGCCGTCGTGTAGAAGGGTAATACACGGCTGTAGATGGCTTGAAGCGTATACGCGCCGCAGCTCGACACCGATGATCACACCTTCGAAGCGGTCATTGACTTCAGAGGCATCGACGACCACTTCGTCACCGATCCGAAAGCTGTTGAGATCGGGCAGATCGAAGTTCTTGTTTTCCATCGACAACTTAAGCATTGGCTTCTCCCTCTGTCTTGGTGGGATGAGGAGCGGCAGCGAGCATGGCGCGGTAGGCGCGCTTGGGAGAGTTGCCTCCTGCAATTGCGCCACTTGAAAAGGCCGCAAACTCCATTTCCTCGGTCGGTTCTTTCGGAACCAACTGCCACCCATCCGGCACGCTCACCGGCTCAATGTCGGCAACCGGGGCGGCGAGACCAAGAACAGCGTCGTTACATTCGAAACTGCACGTCCAGCGACCATCGGACATCTCAGCTCCGAATGCGTCTCCACCTTCCGAAACTTCCCGCGTGTCGATAATCCGCCCGCAATGGCAGCAGTTCGCAGTCACCACCGGCTTGCCTGCTTCAGCGGAGCGGGAGGAGAGGGCGGCAGGGACGTAGCGTGTGTTGCTGGCATGCTTGGTGACAGGAGCGTCGTAGTCTGCGTCCCACGGCTTGTCATTGACGCTGTTCAAATGGAGATACCCCATATCCGTGTTCCAATGCGTCACCCAGACCTCGGGCGGAACTCGGTTGCCCTTGCCGTCTACTGCTGGCGTGGATAGGGCGTCGGCGTGATCACGCAGGATATTCTTCGCAAGAGCGCCGGCATCGTTCAGCTTTGCGACACTAACCTGCCCGCCCCAGGCGTTCGTGATTGGATTGGAGCAGCACTGAGCGAACATGTCCTCATGCGCGGCCGCGGTAAGTCGCGCAAGTTCAAGAAGTTTCGTCTCGCTCATGCCTTTTCCCTCTCGAAACGGAAGGGAATGCCGATCTTGCTACCAAGCTGCTCTTTAAGGGCAATGGCGTTTTTCTGATCGAGGATAAACCACCCCAGATTGGGATGGCTGATTTTAATACCCTTCTTCACCTTCACGACAGAGATCCGGTGCCTCTCGTCATCTACAATCACGCTGCCACCTCTCTGACGGTCGTTTCTCCATTCTGTTTCTCGATCTCGATAACCTGGGGGATCCAATCCCTGAGACTGTTATGGGAGATCACGAAGACCGAGCCGCGCTCCTTGGCCTTCTCCTCGAGCACCTGCATCAGGCGCTCCAGACCCGCCTCGTCGAGCGCATCGTCAATCTCGTCGCCGAGGAAGAGTTCGATCGGCTTTGTCGCGCGGGTCGCCACGAGATCCTGCAGTGCAAGCGCACATGCGATCCGGACCTTGCGCTTCTCACCACCCGACTGCAGCCCGAACCGCTTACCACCCGTCATGTTCTCGACCTCGATCGAGAACTTCTCCTTCAGCTCGCCCTTGGCGTTCGCAACAAGCGTCGACCAAGTCGCAGTGATGTTGCCGTCGGAGAGCGTGCCGAGGTAATGCGCCGTGCGCTGATTGAGGAACGGCGTCACCTCATCCATGATGTGCGCGCGGACTCCTGCCGGCGAGAACACCTTCACGACTGCTTCGGCGTGTGCAACGTCCGTGTCTGACTTCACCTTGTCGGCGCTCAGATCCTTGATCCGCTGGTCGAGCTCCTCGATCTGCGCCTTGAAGCGGTCGATGCTTGCGTCGTGCGGATTGGTCTCGATCTTGATCGCCTTCGCCCGCTCTGCGTGCTGGCGCGCTCGAATGGTCGTATTTTCCTTTTCGCGAAGCTGCTGATTCACCTCGTTCAGTTTCGCTTGTAGATCGCTTCTGAGCGCTGTGGCTTGCGAGACGTCTGTCATTGACGCTTTGAACGCGTCCCGCTCTTCTGTGAGCTTCTGTGCGTCTGCCAGAGTCGCTTCGAGCGTCGATTTCAGCGTCTTGTGATCAGCAGCGACGACTTTGGCCGCTTTGATGGCAGACGCGCGCGCCGGCGCCACTTCTGTTGCCGTCATTTCGCGGCCACAGCCGTCACAGGGGCAGCCGACGACGTGATCGATCTTCTCGACCGCATCCTTCTTGACCCTGTAGTCACTGGCGAGCCGGGACAGCTCGTTGGACATACTGCGCGCCTCGGCGTCCTTTCGGGCGACGGACGTATTGAGATCGGCGAGCTCTTGCTGCTCGTGACCGACGGCTGCGATCTTATCGTCGAGATCCTTGATCCGCACCTCGAGCTCTGCCTTGGTCGGCAGACTGAGGATCACCTTCTCAATGTCCTTGACCTGGTTGACGTAGTTTCGAGCGAACTGCGTCTCGGTGTTGGCACGGTCGATGCGCGCGACTTCCCAGTCCTTGTGCTGCTGCTCGGCGATCTGAAGGTTTTGCTCAGTAGCGATCCTGCCATTCATGGTGGTGTCGAAGCTTTGGATGACGCTCTGCGCGTCCATCTTGGCCTTCTGCGAGCGCGATCGAGCCTCGCCGTAAGCCTCCTCAAGGACGGTCACACCGGACGCCTCTTCGATCAGGAGCTTGAGCTGCTTGTCGGTCATGCCGGGAAGATCAGGCATTCGCTCCTGGCCGGCGTAGATCGAGCCGACAAACACGTCGAGTGAGCAGCCGAGGACTTTGTCGACGACTTCCTGCGTGAGCTTATCCGTGCCCTTCGTCAGATCGCCCCAGGTGGCGCCGAGCGTCGCCGGCAGGTGATTCACGATCAAGGCGTTCTTGTGCTGCTTGTGCTTGCGATGGCGCGCGACCAGGTAGATATGGCCGCTATCCACGATCTCGACAGCAACGCGCGTGCCCTTGCCGGCCTTGTCGTTGATGATGGCGTCGCCAGCCTCGTTGCGCGCCGTCACGCCATAGAGCGCCCAGCAAAGCGCGTCGAAGATCGAGGACTTGCCGGCGCCGTTCGACTTGGCGCTTGTGTCGTCCAGGTTGACGCCCTGAATGAGGATCAAACCGCGGTCATTCAGAACGAACTCGGCCTGCGAGATCGCCATGAAGTTCTCAATGGTGATTTTGGTGAATTTCATTCTTCGTCTTCGTCCTTCTTGAAGCCGACGATCTTGCAGACGCCATCGATGAACTCGTAGGCGTTCTCGATCACGCGATCGGTCTGGCAGATCGTCTCGGCGCAGTGGATATTTTGCTTGTCGATGAAGGCCTGGCAGAATTGCCAAAGCTTTTCGCGATCGAGCATTTCGCCCAGCGAAACGGACAGTTCTTCATCCGCCTCTTCGTTGATGGTGACTACCGCCTGGCTCATCGATCACCCTTGCTGATGGCCGCGTCGATGATCTCCTCGAGCGCCACGGGCTCGAAACCGTTCGCATCAACACCGACGTTGAAGCGGTTGCAGTGAATATCAGGCGGGAAATTATCCGGCAGGGACAGAGCCGAGTCGTCGACACGAGGCAGATTCGCGTTCCGGAAGTTGGGCGAGTGCGTATGGCAGTGCAGATGGATCGAGCCCTTCCAGCGGCCATTCCAGTCGTCAATCGGATAGTGGAACAACACAAGGCGCCCGCCACCAACCGCGATCTCTAGATAATTCGTGATCTCCTTGACGCCGCACCAATGGCCGAGCTTCCGCATCTCAGCGGGATCGTCATGATTTCCGGTGATGATCACTTTCTCGCCGTTCAGACGCTCCATCCAGGGCGTGACCGAGTTCCAGCCGACATCGCCAAGGTGGTAAACACGATCGTTCTTGCCGACCTTCGCGTTCCAGCGCTCGACGAGCGCCTCATTCATTTCATCGACATTGACGAAGGGCCGGTTCGCCAGGCGAATAATGTTGGCGTGCGCGAAGTGCGTGCACCCCGTAAAGAACAGTTTCATGGCGCTCACTTGCTCCTGTTGTTGATGGCAGCAGTCATATCGCCGGTCGCGGCAGCCTGGTTGATCTGCTGTTGTTTGGTGGGTTGCGCGGGACGAGCCGCTGCGCGCTGCACAGACGTATCCTCGTGCACTCGGCGATCGCGCTTGCTGGTGCGCGGCTGCTCGTTCGAAACTGCCGTCTGCGCGGTCATCTCGAAGTTCAGACCGGTCATCTTGCCGCGATACATCTGCGCCGTCTGAAGCGGCAGATCGTGCATCGAGACGCGCACGCGCTCCTCGCGCTCGCCGGTTCTGTTGCCTTTGTCGTCGAAGACCGAGATCAACGTGAGCTGGTCATAGGTGATACTGTAAAGCTGCATGATGCGTTTTCCTGCATAAAATCAGTGACTTGATACAGAATAGCGTATCAAGAGCGGGTTGCTATCAGGCGTCTTCGACCACCGACCTGGCAGCGTTGAGCACGTCGGCGCAGTCACGCTTGAGGCGCTCGCGATCGACCAGCGTCGAGATATCCTTCGCATCGTCGACGTAGGCGGAAACGGACTCATCGAGAGTGACGGTGCCCGCCTTGACTGACGTGGTGCGGGCGGTTGCTGCGGTCTTCTTCGGCGCCATGATGACAACGCCTTGCGCGCCGGAGTCCTCGAGGAACTTGCGCAGCTCGGCAATCTCGGAGCTGGTCATTTCCGGGCCGGAGAAGCGCACGTAGTTGCCGTCGGCCGCAAGAGCCATGTCGCTCTCGTCCAGACCGCTAACATCGACAAAGCGCGGCGCATGGGTCGCGTGGAAGGAAACCGCACCGTCATCCATGACGGACATGAAACCCGCCTTGGTGCCGACGTCGTTCCAGCGCTGATGCGTGGTTGCGCCGATCGACCAGACGCCAGGCACAACCTGCTTGTGATTGTGATAATCGCCGGCAAAGACGTTGCGGAAGCCGAAGTCAGCCAGCATTTCACCGGTCAGGCCATGATCCGGCGTTCCGAACAGCACACCGTCGATACCGGCATGGATGAAGACGTCCATCTCTGCCTTGTCCGGATGCTTCGCCAGCTCGGCCAGATCGGCGAGGAGCAACGGGATGGTCATCCGATATGGAACCATCCCGATCTTGTGCCCGTCGCGCGTGACGCCACGCGGCTCGTTGTAAACGTAGAATGTGCCGTAATCGCTCTTGGTCTCAGCCAGCGTGTTGATCGCATTGCCGAGAGCAGTTGTATCCTTGCCGGCCAGGTCGTGATTGCCTGGGATGGCGTAGATATCGAGACCCATGTCGAGGATCTCGCGGATGGTGTCCTGGAGTGGATTGAGCACTTCGGGGTCGATCGAGCCGCGAACGTGCAGAACGTCGCCGGCGCACACGATGAAATTCGCGCCGATCGACTTGGCGTAACGCGCGGCGCGGGTCAGTTCGTCGAGGGTGATCTGCAGACGACCGTTGACGCCGTTCGCAGTGAAGTTCGAAAACGTTGACCACTTGTGGCCGTGGATATCGGAAACGATGACGTAGCTCATGCTGCCATCCGATGCGAACCGGCCTGCACGCGGACCTTGGGCTTCATCGCAACGACATTTGCGTCGTCCGTTTCGGACTTGCGCGGGCGACCGACAGGGCGCTTGCCGCGGCTGAGCTTGTCCTGGCGCTCGAGGAAACGAACGCGAGCCTTCAGCGTGGCGTTTTCTTCCATCAGCCGATTGGCTTCGCTGCGCGCGGTAGCGCTCTCGGTCACGAGAGTGTCGATTACGTTCTGCAGTAGCGACATGTCGCGGATGGTGAAGAAGAAATCCTCACCGGCGATCTTGAGCTTGCGCTGCGTGTCGAGTGCCTTCTTCAGCCCACCGCCGAAGATTGAGCCGAACGCGTCTTGCGATATCTCGCTACCGTCGTTCAACGTTTTCATCGTTGTCATTCGTTGCGTCTCCTAAGTCAATATTGACTGACTGATTTGTTTATAACGATCGGCCGAAGGGACGCAATCAGTATTTACTGACTCGCGAGAGCTTTTAGATGAGAGATTTCGTGTTTTAGCGCGGACTTTTGCGGACCGAAATCGGCGTCGAGCACCTTGTGCCAATGTAAGCTTTTTCTGCGAAAACTCACATATTCGGTAAGCTGTCCCGGCTCCAAATTTCGCAAAAACGCCCGGTAAATCTCCTGCGTTTCGATTGATCGAATTTCGCCCTCAAGCCAGTCGCACATGAACTCCGATGCGCGGCCTGTGATCATGCCGTGATTGACGATAAAGCAGGCCTGCTCGACCAATTGGAGCATCTGGAAGGCGTGAAACTCGCGATCGCTCATACCGAAGAGGTTGAGCGATTGGGCGCGGTCTCTTTCCGCAGTGATTTGCCGAGAAAGCTCTATGGTCGCTGTTAAATTCCGAGACTGCGCCGCCTGTCGAACCGACAACCCGGCAAATACTAGCGCGGCCAATGTGCCTATCGAGCCAAGACCCGACAGAAAATCCAAATAGGTCTGATCCGGGCGAAGCCATGCTCGAGCGGTCTGACACACGGCTTCGTCCGAAAGAATGCCTAGTAGGCAAAGCGGATTGTTCATTTCTTGGTAGAAGAGGGGCTCGAGCTCGAGGAGCTGCCTTGTGTCGGCGCGGGGGTAGAAGGCTGAATCTTCGGAGTCGCCAGATAGCCCTTTTGTTCTGTAATTACGTTAGGGCGGGATACGGGTGGATTCTTATTTGACATATTGGTGCTTTCGATTGAGGGTTGGTCGGCAATTTTTACTCGAGGAGTTGCCAGATAACCCTTACAGATTGCCTCGTTTTTCATCAACAAATACTGGCTCACTTAATTCTCACACTGCCTGGAATGTGGTGAAAATACTGCAAGGGGAGGTAGCGCTGAGCGGCGCCGCCTCGGCGCTCGTAATTCAGGTGCTTGGTCTTCTTCCTGTCGAAGAAGTTCTCGATCCGGGTAATATAGATATCGTTGTTCTGCTTTACGCGAACGCCGACCCAAACGATCTTTTGCAGGCGCAGGTTAGTGATGGTCTCCTCGTCCAGCGCCCAGGCCGCGAGGTCTTTTCGAACCGCGTCCGAATTGTTCTTCTCGCCGAACCGGAAAATCTGGTCGATCTTCCGGGCGGCGAGGTAAACGTCCCTATTCGCAAAGTGATAGATGTGGCCGTATATCCGACGACCGCGCCGGACGACTGTTGTCGACACCTTCTGCTTGCGCGCCATTCTCAAAGCCCTTCCATTCGTAAAGACCTTGCGCGCCGCGGATCGGGATCGGGTGCTCGAGGCGTTCCGGCTCACGCATGCGCCAGGCGTAACCGCCCAACTGATACCAGCCATATGCCTTCTCTTCGCGGGTGATATCGTCGAGGAACTCCTCATCGATCAGTTCGACGCTATCGAGAATGACCGTGCCGAGGAGATAGCCCTTCGGCAGCGTGTTAAACTCCCAATCCTCGTCGAGCATGTTCCAGAAAAGCTGGAACTCCGGATCGTTGAAGGCCGCGACCTGCTTGGACAGGACGCTTTTCGTCGCAGCGATACCAATGCGCTGACCGATCACTGATTTGGGCGGCGCCCAGGTTCGTGTCTCAAACCTTTTGTAGCCGTAGACGAGAAGTGTCGACCACGGCTGCCAAACTGAAATTACCTTCATGATGCGTCTCCGATGATTTGATCTTGAATAGACTGATTTTCATCGGAGACGCTAGCGAAAACGCTAAATCGCGAAATTACGCCGCGATAGCCGCGTCCTCGTCGATCTCAGCGTCGATCTCGGCGACAACAGGCGGCTCGTAGTTCGCCGGCAGCAATGCCGTCAGCTTGGCAAAGCCCTTGTCACCTTCGGCCTCGAGGGTGTTGGAGAGCGTGGCCTTCGGGTAGGTCTTGCCATCCCATTCGACCGTGCCGGTCTGCTTGCCCTTCTTGATCAGGTCGAGCCCCTCGAGAAACTCGATCAGCGAGCGGAAGCGGTTGAACTTGCCAGTGCCGTCTTCCTGGAACTCGAAGCGCCAGCTCGCCTCCTGGAACGGACGCGCAATCTTGTTCTTCTTGTATTTGCCGGTCACTTCCATGCCGATAATGTCGGTGCCCTTCTTGATCTGCGATGCCGACAGCCAGAGGCGCTGCGAGAAGTAGAACTCGGGCGCGTTACCACCGGTCGTCTTGCGCGGATCGCCGAACTTGACGTTAAGGTCGGTGCGCATCTGGTTGAGGAAGATGGCGCAGATGCCGAGATCCTCGCAGTGTTGAGCGAAGGCCGGGAAGGCGTTCGACGTCGCACGCGCGAGCGCCGTATTGTCGTTCATGTTGCGGTCCTCGAGCGACTTTACACCGACGACCTTACCCGCCTTCATTTCGTAGTAAGCCGACTGCGGCACCATCGCAGCCAGACTGTCGAACACCCAGCAAATCGGAGCATCCTTCGCGATCAACTTGTTCTTGCGAACGTGATTGGCCGCGACGACGCAAATCTGAAGGCTTTCCTCGAAGGTCTTCGGCGTCTTGAAGATGAACCGACCAGGCGTGGTGTCGAGGCCGAGGCGCGGCGCCAGGCGCAGTGAGAATGAGCGTTCATGATCCATGAAGCCTGCGATTCCGCCCATCTTCTGTGCGCCGGCCATGCCTGCCGTTGCGAGCGCGGTCTTGCCGGAGGAGGGAGGGCCGGCGATCTCAATCATGCGGCCGACCGGGAAGGCGCCGAGATCCCAGCTCGAATTGGATGCGTGGTCGAGAGGCGGGAACCCCGAGGGGAGGAACTGCGAGACAGTCACTTCCTCGTCGTTGGCTCCGATCGCGCCGGCGAGGCTCTTTGCGATATCTGCTGCTGATGCCATTTTCAGTCTCCTTGGTTACTCGTCGATAAAATCAATGTCGTCGTCGCTACCGTCCTCGCCGCCTAAATCATTATTGACTGACTGCTCTGGACGTGGAGCTTCGCGCTGAGCGGCCTTCGAAAGACGACCGCCAATTGCCCGCGCCAGGGACTTGCCGTCCATCTGCGAGGCATCGATAGGGGTGCCGGGCGGAACGACGATACGCGGCTGCATTACGATCTGCGTGCCAATCGGCACTGCGCCACCCTCGATGACGGTCTCATGCGGTTGAAGGCGAGCTGCCGGATCGGGTCGGCCGTTCAGCGTCGAGTGTGGGCGAATAGGGTCGGGGAAGTTTGCATACCACGAAACCTTCAGATCAAGCGGCACCTCAACGCTATCGAGCGAAAACTCACCGGTCGTTGCCTTTGCGATCGAGCGCACGATGTCGACCTTCTGCCAGATTTGATCGAGAGTTGAACCCAGGAAGAAACGAGCCTTTTCGTAGTCTTCCTTGCTGATATCGTCGCCGTGCTTCTCAGCCACCTTGATCAGATCAGCATAAGCCCTTGCGACCTTACCGATCGCTGTCTCGAGGGCTTTCTTGCTATCATCGGACATATTGCAGACGCCTCCGGAAGTATTCAAAGAATGTGCTGAAGACCACGTAGGGCCAGAACACGAACCAAAGGGCTGAGGCGAGCGCGACGCGCTCAGTTCGAACCCCTTCGAAGCGGGTAGTGAGTAGATGGACCGTGAACACCGTCATTGCGACGTAGATGCACACGGAACCAAATGCAGCGAGATACATCATGCGGCTGCGAGCTCCTCCTGTAGGTGATGGAATGCGGGGAACACCGATACCCAGCTCTCGAGATCCTTTGTGATCGAGCGGAACATCAGTCGGTTGCAGAAGGTGCGGAAGCGCTCGATGTCGGGCTCGCCGCTATCAACCCTCAGATTGACGGGCTCGGGACGCAGCGGCGTGCGCAGATCCATCAGCTTGCGATTGCGCCGGAAGATAATCTGCTTGTCCTCGCTCTCAGCGAAGTCGCGATATTTCTTCGGCACCTTCTTCGGATCAAGCGTCTTGTCGAGCAGCATGTTGGAGAAGTTGACTGTCGAGCCATACGCCTTGAGGAACTCGATCGCACCCTTGTCACCAATGCCACCGACGCCACCGATACCATCGCCGGTGTCACCCATCAGGCACTTCATTTCGAGGAATGCTTCGAAGCTTTCGAGATCGTAGCCGAGCGCGTCGAGCATGTCGGCCGGCTTCATGATCTTGCGGTCGCGGATCGGATCGAACCAGATGATGTTCTGATTGACGAGCTGCACCCAGTCCTTGTCGCCCGAGACGAGAATGACCTTTGCGCCCTTGCCGGCGTAGCGATCACCCATGATGCCGGCCAGGTCGTCAGCTTCCATATTCGAAGCGCGCACCTGGGGCATGCCAATGAGCTGCATTGCCTTCTTGATCGCCGGGATCTGGCTTTCAGCGGCCTTCTTCGCTTCTGCAGCCTTGATCGCGGACGGGGTGTCTTCCTTCTTGCGGTTGGACTTGTAGTCCGGATAGTCCATGTAGCGCCAGGACGCGCCATCCCAGAGCACCGCGGGCTTTGCGGTCGGGTAGGCTGCGACGAGCTTTCGGACGATCTTGATGAAGTGGTAGATTGCCTGAACCTGCGTGTTGCCAACCGTGAGGATCTTCGAGTTGTTGGCCGCATGAGCAATATTCATGCCGTCGATCAGCAGATACCTGGACATTTCAAACCTTTGAATTTTGGAGAATAGGAGCGTCAGGAGGCCGCAAGCGGAACGAGGAGACAGAAACACGGCCTCCTGACGAACGTGCCTGGCAGCGCGACTTGCCAGGCACGAGATCACTGCGCTCTAACGCGCGGCGCAGTGACGACTTAGATGTTGTCCAGGTCTGCCAGAACGTCTTCGAGGTCGTTGTCGTCGAGGGCGACTTCGACTTCTTCAGCCGGGGCAGCGGACGAAGTGGTTGCAGCAGCAGTCTTGACGGGAGCCGGCGCTTCTTCAGCCGGCGCCTCTTCGAGATCGAGCGCGTCAGCGAGTGCGTCAGCATCGACTTCCGGGTCGACCTGGGCCGCACGCGAGGTCAGCGCTGCGGTCGGCGTCTTCGAGGCGAGACGCGGGAGCGAAACCTGAGCCACCTGGCTGATGAAGTTCAAGGCCTTCTTCTCGTCGCCCTTGAAGAACTCCTTGTTGATGTGGTCAGTCAGGTTGTGGCAGTCGGTGAGATGCTGCTTCGTGACCGGCTTGGAAGCGCCAGGCGCGATATTGACGGCGTATTCGGTCTGGAGACCCTTGCCGGTGCGGGTGATCGCGATATCCATGCCGCCTGCTGCGTCGAGAATGTCTTCGCCTTCTTCGGCATACTGCTGAATGATATTCAGGATGGAGCCGAAGGTGCCGGTCGTGATCTCGAGGATCTGGACCTTGTCGACATCAGTCGAGCCCTTCGAGCGATCGAGGACATTCAGGAGAACGGTCTTGCGAGCGCGCCAGGACTCGTAGAGCTTCTTGGAATCTTCGTCGATCGCGGACGAGATCGCCTCGTTGATCGCGGTGTCGATTTCGCACGGCTGCTGGAAGCAAACGTCGGGGCAACCGACGACGGCGATGGGCTTGGCCTTGCCTTCGACTTCGGGCTTGATCCAGTGGACGCCGAGGTCGGCCCAGAACTGGGCATTCACATCAGGCACGAGGACGCGGTATCGGTTGATACCTTCCTTCGGCTTGATCCGCTCGCCAGTGGAGCGCGAATACTTGTTTGCGCCTTGGGAAACGAGCTTCTGCAGTGCGGGAGAGAGTGCCATATCGATTTTTCCTTTTCGTAGGCTGGTAGGTTGGTGCTTTGCTACTTTTCGACTTAGCGATTTCGCTAAATCGCTAAGAATAGAATAGTCAGCTTTTCATCGGGTTGCGCGAAAAATCTCGAGGATTATTTCAGGCGAAAACCGAGAGCTTGGCGCGCTTTTCGGCAGCGCGGACAGCGGCGTCGCGTGCGTCGTTTTCAGCGGACAGAGCCTTGTTGGCAGCGACGCGCTTGGCGTCGGCGCGGCGAAGCTGCTCCTGCTCGTGCTGGGCGAGATCGTTGGAGATCTTGGTCAGCGGCTTGAGGATCGTGTCAACCGAACGGTCGCGGCGGAAAATGGTGCGGAATTTCTGGAGAAACTTGCTCATCTGGGGTTCCTGTGTGTTCCAGTCAGTCAATATTGACTGACTGTTGAATAGCTGAAAAACAGACGGATTGCGTAAAATTTATGCGGCGTTTTGCGCGACGCGCTTCAGGTAGCCTTCCTTGAGGTTCGTCAGATCCTCTTCACGGCTCGAGCGCAGCTTCGTCACAAGCTCGCCCTTCATCTCCTCGCGCTCGGTTGCGCCATGCTGCACAAGCATGTCCTTTCGATGCCGGAACGCCTCAACCGCGGTCTTTGCGATCGCCTCGATCTGCTTGGCCTCATTGAGCGCCTTCTTGACCGCAGTCACACGCTCGTGGCGCGTCACCAACTTGTCGAGCAGCGCCTCTGTCACCTTCTCGCCGGCCGCAACCATCTTGTCGCGCAATACGCGATAGACAGCCGCCTCGGCGTTCTCCAGCAGCAGCTTGATATTATCCACCTGGCGCGCGGCTTTGGCTGCCTGGACGCCGTAGTGGGCGAACAATTGCGCCTGCTCGGCCTGGGCGCCGGAGATATCGACAAGTGTGTAGCCGAGATCCTTCTTCAGCTCAGCCGTGTCGACGTAGTTCCGCACCGTGATTTTGGCGACCGCCTTCTTTTCTGCTTCTGTATCGTCACTCATGATCAACTCCTTTGATCGCGTTTATAGAATAGCGCTTCGACGCGCGGGGTTCGGGTGGCTAGTCGAGGAGATCGACGACCGACGCAAAGACGGTTTCCATCAACTCCTGTTTCTCTGGTGCATAGTAGATTTCGCCGGGATTGAAGCCGATCACCAGATTCGCATCGAGCTCCTTGTGGTAGACGATCTTGCCGGCGACATCGGACGCCTTGCCCTTGAAGTCAGGCAGGAAGTGCCGGACGATCGTCGAGCCGAGCAGCACGATGATCGGAGGCTTGAGGATATCGATCTCGCGCTCGAGGTAGGGCAGATACATGCGGATCTCATCCATCGAGATCATCTTGCCGGACTTCGGTCGCTTCAGCATGGCCGTCCAGTAGAAGGTCTTGCGATCGAGCTCATGCACCATCAGCGCGTCGATGACCGGCGCCGACGCCTTGCCGATCGACATCATGCCTTCCTGCTCTTCCGGGTTGTTGGGCGCGTCCGTGATGATCATGAACTCGGCGCTCTTGCCGAAGTGAGGCATGACCATGATGCCATCCTCGGAAAGCTCGCCCTTGTAGTCCTCGATCACCTGCGCGATCGCGTCCTTCGTCGCCTTATCACGCTCCATCGAGCGCGCGACCGGCACCGTCGCCGTCACAAGGCCTGGCAGAAGCTCGAGCTGGTCACGAATGCGGCTCGGATCATTGGCCGGCGCCTGGCTCATCTCGATGCGTGAGAACGCTCCGACGAGATCGAGATTCTCCTGATGCCGCTTGTTGCATTTGGTCTTGTTCACGCGCTCGAGGAAGTCAGCCTTGCTCTTGAACTTGCCGATAGGGTGGCCCGTCGTGGGATCGACCGCGTTCCTCGCGTCGAGGATGGCTTTCGTGGTGTTCGAAGACACGCCCTTGATGCGCTGGAACGGCATGACCATGCGCACGTCGGTCACGATCTCAAACCTCTCGGTCGAAATGTTGATATCGGGCATGTTCACGTCGATGCCGAAACGGCTTGCGTCGCGCAGAAGGGCAGGGAGCTTGTCCTCGTCCATCAGCGTCAGCGCAGCGGCAAAGAACTCGACCGGATAGTGCGTCTTCAGCCACATGGATTGCCAGGAGATCAGCGAATATTCGACCGAGTGGCTCTTGTTGAAGCCGTAGCCGGCGAAGCCTTCGATCTTGTCGAACAGGGCGCCGGCCCACTCCTCTGTGCAGCCGATCGTCTTGACCGCACCATCGACGAACTTGCCGCGCTCCTTCTTCATCTCTTCGGGCAATTTCTTACCCATGATCTTGCGGAGCTTGTCAGCGTCGGCACCGGAGTAGCCCGATACGACTTGCGAGGTCTTCATGACCTGCTCCTGGTAGACGATGACGCCGTATGTTTCGCGCAGCACGTCTTCCATCAGCGGATGGTCGTAGTCGACCGTCTCGTTGCCCTGCTTGCGCTTGTAATAGCTGTCCATCATGCCTGACTCCATCGGGCCAGGTCGGTAGAGAGCGGTCGCTGCGGTGATATCATCGAAGGTGATGCAGCCGTCCGCGCCGAGCTCGCGCAGCAGTTTGCGCATACCGGAGCTTTCGAACTGGAACACGCCTGTCGTCAGACCCGCGGCAAAGTTCTTCAGCACCGCTTCATCGTCCAGCGGCACCTTCATCAGATTGATCTTCTTGGCGTGGCGCTCGAAGATGTATTGCTGGACGAGGGCGATCAGATCCAGGGTCGACAGACCCAGAATGTCCATTTTGACCAGGCCTTGATCCTCAACGATGCGCTTGTCCCAGCACACGACCGCGGAGTCGCCTTTTCGACGCTCAATGACCGCGCGCTCGACCAGATCGCACTCACTAACAACGATGCCGGCTGCGTGCTGGCTCATATTGCGGATCGTGCCTTCGATGCGCTCCATGATGTCCCAGTGCGCCGGATACTTGTGAGCGAACTCGTCAATTTCGCCGACTTCAATGCGGCATTCGGGCAGGGGAACGTTCGCGCCGTGCTTTTTCGGCACGAGCTTGGAGATGGCATATTCCTTCTCGGGAATGCCGAAGGTGCGCCCGACGTCGCGGATCGAGGATGCAGCCGCAAGGGTGCCGAAGTTCGACACGCCGGCGACGCGCTTCTCGCCGTATTTCTGAATGAGGTATTCGACGACCTCGTGCCGGCGCGTGGACATGAAGTCCAAGTCGGCGTCTGGCAAGTCGAGACGTTCGGGGTTGATAAAGCGTTCGAACAGCAGGCCAAAGCGGATCGGATCGCAGTCAGTGATACCCATGAGATAAGCGACGAGCGAGCCACCGACAGAGCCGCGACCAGGTCCGACGAGAATGCCGTTTTGTTTGGAGAACTGCACCACGTCCTGCACAAGCAGGAAGTAGCCCGCGAATGACAGCTTCTTGAGGGTTTCGAGCTCGTAGGCGAGACGCGGCTTGTAGACGTCGATCAGCTCTTGCTGGCTCGGCTTATGCCCGAAGCTCTCCTGGCTGAAACGGACCTTCCAACCTGCCTTACACTCCTCGACGAGCTTGGCGAACTCATCCGGCGCCATCACCGGCAATGAGACGGGCTGTTTCGACCACTCGTATTCGACCATATCTGCCAGGCGGTCAGTATTGGCGAGCCCTTGCTTGAACAGCGTGCCGGCGCCTGTGATGCCGCGCATCGACAGGTGCTTTGCGGCCTTCATGACCTCCTTGCCGAGATCGGTCGCCTTCAGCACGTGAAAGTCGCGATTGTGCATCGACTTGTGCCAGCCGTCCGTGACCTTGTTGCCATTGGCGATCGCACCCATGACCTCGTGTGCGTCAGCCTGCTCCTCTTCGTAGAAGGCGGGGCGGATCACGAGCGGCGAAATGTCGTGTTTGGCGATCAGAGCGGCCGAGCGTTTGTTGACGGCGCCGAAATAGGGCGTGTCGACCGGGATCAGCGGCGCAAAGACATAATGCGGGTGCGCAAAGTCAATCAGCTTGGCGACGATGTCGTCGGCATCGGCACGCATGATGACGCCGTGCGTGTCACCGAGGTGGAAGGCCAGGTGTCCGGCGCCAATCACGTTCAGTTCGTCCCACAGATCGTCGTAGGCGAGCTTTGCGGTGTAGTAGTAGCGTCCAGGCACCTTATTGCCGGCAGCGTCCTCAGAGTCGCCTGTATTGGCCTTTGTGAGAAGCCGGTAGATGGTCTTCATCCCGGTCTCCGACAGCACATAAGCCGTGAGGAAGTGCTCGGGCGGCATATGCTTCTTTTTCTGACCCTTGGCCGGGCGCCAGGTCGGATCCTCGGACAGACGGAGACGCACGCCGATGATCGGCTTCACCTCGGCCTTCTTGGCGCGATTGGTGAAGTCGACGAGACCAGTGACGGACATGGTGTCGGTGATAGCGACGACACTTGCCCCTTGCGTCTTGGCGATGTCGACAAGCATCTCTGCATTGAGGATGCTTTCGCCCAGAGAGAAGTCGGTTCGAGCTGCGAGGATAGCGTGCATTAGATGGGAAGCTCCTTGAAGTCAGTCAGGCCAAACGCCGGAAGGTTGATGTCCTCGCGGAACTCCCACGAGTGAATGAGGGGCTCCCAGTCGGCACCCAAGGCTTCTTCGATCTGCCGCATCAATTCCGGATGAGGCGGGGTCGGCGTGTCGAAGGAGACGATATCGCAGACACCTGCTGCGACATGGGTATTGCCGTATGGGAGCACCGTGAAACGAAAGCGAATGCCTGCCAATCAGCCTCTCCTCAGAGAGATCAGACCGTCGATGTTGACGACAGCGCCGATATGGGTGAGCGCCTGGATCGTCATGCGCGCGTGACTGTCTGCCGTGCCTTCGGTCCAGCCGAGCTTCGAGGTGAATGCATAGGCGAGCGTCTGGCGATCGAGCGGCTGGCGCAACTTCAAGAGCAGGTGCCCAGCGATCTTCAAAAAGCTCGAGGACGAGGCAAATGGATTGACGCCCTTGGTGAAGCTCTCGGTTACGCGCAGGTTCGACTTGTCCAACTTGTCGACGAGCTCCTGGACCTTCTTGGGCACGGTGAGCTTTGCGGGATCAGCCGGAGGACGATCGACGAGTGGGTTCTTGGCTTTCTTCGACCCCTTACCCTTCACACCAACGCGATCGCGCAGGATTTGAAGATTGTGTTCGTGCAGCGGGCGGCAGGACTCGGCGAACTTGCAGACCGAGCAGACCGGGGCCTGATCGTCGAACGCAAGTGCCGAACCAAAGCAGCCTGGCGCAAAAGGAGGGATAATGACGTTCATGCTGCAGTCCTTTGAACTCGCTCGGAGAGCTTGCGCAGCTCAGCGAGGATCTTCGTGCGTTCGGGGCGATCAGCGTTCATCACGCGAAATACGAATGCCGTCGTGATGTGGCTGGCGAGAATGTTGGGCGCGCCGATCGACTTGGCGTAATCAGCGCGCGCCTTCAGCAGACGCATTTGCTCGAGGAGCTCGGGCGGCTGCTCGTAGAGGAGCTTCAGGAACAGCGCAGCGCGGGCGCTCAGCCGGCGCAAAGCCCAGTTCAGGTGCGTCTCCTCGACCATCTTCGTCTCGGCCGTCGTATCGTCGGACGCGATGACGTCGATCAAACTGCCCATCTCGTCATCGTCGCCGATCGGAGCATCGAGGCTTTTGGCGCGCTCCTCGTCGATGCGCTTGAACATCTGCCGGTTGATCGCGAGTTTCGAGATCCGGATGCCTTCAAGCAGATAGGCTCTGAAAGGCACACCGAGGGTCGGGTCGAACGTGTCGCGTGCGCGACACCAGATGCACCACAACTCCTGCTCGACGTCCTCACGGCTCATGGACATCGCGCCAGAGCCGTGAAGCTTACGTGCGATCGACCAGGACAGGCGCTTGATCAGTTCGGCGCTTTCCTTGTGGTCGATCATGATTACGACCCGAAGTGACGCTGAATGACCTGGGAGACCGTCACCTGGTCGACACGTGAGCAGCGGTTGACGAACGCGAGCCGGAAGCCGAGCTCCGGGTTGTTGCCGAAGACGATGGTGAGGGATGCGGCGGTGATCAGCTCGCGCGGCGAGATCGTCATCGACAGCTCGCCCTTCGAGAAGCTTTCGCGGATGGCGTTTGCAATCTTGACAAACTTGTCGGCGTCGGGCTTGCCGAGACCTGCCTTCGAGCGCAGCACAAGGCTTTCCTGCTTCGCGTCCATGTATTTCACCTCTTCGGTGATATGGAAGCGCGAGTAGGACGCGGCATTCTGAATCATCGTGCCTTGGTAGAGGCCAGTCTCGTCACCGACGCCGTTGGTGTTGCCGGTCGCAACGAAGCGGAAGTCGGGGTGCGGATGGATCACGCGCTGATCGATGGGCGCATCCTTGATGACAAGCGGCTTGCCCTCGAGCACCGGCTGGTAGAGTGCGATCACGGACGGCATGGCGAAGTCGTATTCGTCGGCGCAGTAGATCATGCCGTATTTCATCGCCATCGCGAGCGGACCATATTGGAACTCGGTCACGGTCTGCGGCTTCTTGACGAGATGGATCTTACCGTCGGGGCCGAGCTCCTGCGCATCGACCATTACCGTCTTGACGACATACTGACCGAGAATGTGCGCCTCTTCGGTGTTGCCGGTGTGCTGCACGCGCAAGAACGGGCGACCGGTGCGGGCGGCGCACTGCTCAAGCACGGTCGTCTTGCCTGTGCCGTGAAAGCCCCAGAGGTAGACGTTCATGGCAAGCTCGAAGCCCAGGCAGACTTTCTTCACCAGATCGATGTTGAAGACGTAGTCCTCATCGATCGCGTTCATATAAGCATCAGCCTCGGGGTGATGCTCACTCAGGCAGCGCAGCATGATCGGATTGCCGGTCGACGACAGCGCCGTCGAAGCGTCGAGCCCGAAGATTTCAGCCAGCGGTCGCTCGGCGAAAGCAAATGCGTGTCCAGGCTGCGGCACGTTCGCCTTGCGATCTTGAGCGGCTTTCGCTCTCAGGGCTGCCTGTCGGCCGCGCTCAGAAAGCACCGGCTGACCCGGAAACTCTTCCTTGTATTTATCGACCGTCCAGTCGGGGTGATTTTCACGCAAATAGAGGCGGATCGAGTGGCACTTCCCGCCGTCGATCGCGCAGGTGATCATCTCGTCGTTCTCGGTAGCAGTCGTCATTGAATGTCTCCGTGTCGTGCGCTCTATGTCGCTATCAATCAATATTTACTTACTAACAAGCGCTGATATGGGATGCAATCAGTATTTACTGACCGATTGCATCCCCAGATCACTTCATGAGGATCTTTTTCAGCTCACCCATGACAGCCTTCGGCAGCTCCTCGACAGAGTTGAGGATGACGTAGTTGTCGTAGAACCGCTCGACCGCGGCCGACTTAATGCCGATACCGACGAGATCGAAGCCCATGTTCGTGAGGCGCTGAACCATGTATTTCAGGTGCGCGTCGTCGTTCGTGGCGCCGGCAGGAAAGCCGTCGGACAGGACGATGATCACCTTGCGGTTTTCCTTGCGCCTGGCGAGACGCATCGCAGCGTATTCGAGGGACTCGCCGTCGATGTTTCCACCCATGTGCGGCTGGAACTTGCGCTGATAGGCGAAGCGCTTCTTCACGTCAGCGTTGAGGCGCTCGTGAAACTCCTTGAAGATCGGCATGTAGATCGGATGCACGCGATTGAAGTTGATGCCGGACCTCGCGTATTCGGCCTGGAGATCTTCGTTGAACTGGTCGATCCGGGCCCGCGTCATCACGCTCGGGCCACCCCAGAGGTTAGCAGTCGTGAAGCCCATGCACTCAGCAGGAATATTGCAGCGCTCCAGGACCGACGCGAGCGCGTAGGAAGCGGAGACGGCCGTCGCCATTGGCGCACCCTTCATCGAGCCGGAGCAGTCAGACAGAAGCGCGACGGCTGTGTCTTTGGTGCGGATCTCTTCACGACGCGAGAACACACGCGCATCACCCGCGGTGAGACGGTGCAGGCCGGCCGAGTTTAGACGGCCGGAGCGTTGACCGGCGACATTGAAGACGCGCGCCTGCGCGGCCATCATGCGCTCGATGTCCTTCTGCATCACACCGGTGAGCGAGCGCGTCTCCTCTTCGAGCTGGACGATGTATTTGCTGTCGAAGTCAGCCGGCACGTCGAGCGTTTTGATGGTGTCGTAGTCGCGGGTGAAGATCGAATATTCCGACGCCTTGCACGCCGCGATTGCTTCCTTGACGATGATCTTCACCAGCGCCGACGAGAGATCCTGCTCCTCGAGCGCGTCATCGTCCATTTCTTCAAAGGGATTCTGCTTCGGATCGTAGCCAATGCCGCTCGCCTGGAGATCGTTATCTTCCTCGGTCGCTTCGGCATTTTCCTGATCGAGCTGGTCATCGTCCTGCTCGATCGCGACGTTGCTCAGAGGCGGCGTGCTGGCGTCCTGGTCGTCGCCATCTTCGTCGTCATCACCATCCTGCTCTTCGTCGGCATCACCAGGGGGATTAGAGCCTTCAGTTGAGCCGTCGCTCTCGCTATCCCCATCCTGATCATCCCCACCTTCCTCATTGGCGCCGTCTTCCATTTCAGAGGGCTCACCTTGATCCTCTGCATCAGAATCCTCTGCTTCCGACCCACCGTTATCAGGCTGGTCAGCACCCGCATCGCCTTCGTCCTCGTCAGCGGCGCCTTCTTTGTCGTCTTCGTCTTCGGAGCCATCGCCGTCGTCGCTCTGACCGGCATCTTCTTCGCCAGTCTGATCGTCGTCGCCATCGTCTGCGCCGTCTCCTGCAGAGTCGTCTCCGTCGCGAGTCTCCTCATCGTCTTCCTTTTCACCTTCGCCGCCCGACGCCTTGTCGTTGTCCTCAGTGTGCTCACGCTCACCCTGACCTTCGCCGTCGCCGGTCTGTTCTTCGTCGGAATGATCCTTGTCGTCTTCACCCTCGGACTTCTGCTGATCGTCAGAGCCTTCGCCCTGGCTATCATCCTCGTCTTTCTCTTCCTCGGGCTCAGGCTGCGGAGGAACGGGCGGTGGTGGCGGGTAGAGAATGGCTTCGATCTCGAGCGCCATCTCATAGGTCTCCTCGGTCGTCTCGAGGAGCGGCATCTTGGCTTGCAGATTCTTCGGGAAGCGGAGCATGAACTCCTTCACCTTCTCCTGCTCCCAGTAGTTGTTGTCGTCCATGAAGCGCTGGAACTCGACGTGACCAGCGAGTGCGCGAGCCAACACGACAATGAGGTAGTTGAACTCCTCCTGCGCGTTAGTCGCCTTTGCGAGCGCCACCTTCGTGACGTTCTCGAGGAAGTAATCACGCAGACGCGAGATATTGCGCTTAGAACCAGGGAAATCCTGACCCATCAGACGCTCGATCATCGTATCCTCGACGATGTTATGCAGGCTGTGCAGGCGCTTGGACTTCTCGCGCGCCTTGAACAGGAAGTCGGTGTAGAGGACGTGCGCGACTTCGTGGTCGATAAAGCCCTGGATCGCTACGACGAACTCCGGCTCGGCGTTGTCGGGCAAGAGTGGAATGTTGACCTGGTGAGGCAGGCCAGTGACGGGGTGCGGCTTGACGTATGCCTGTGTGCCCATCTGAGTAACGATCAAGCCTTTGCCCGCAAGCATCGGAATAATCTTCTTGATCGCTTCGCGCAGGATCACAATGTCATTGTTCATGTCGCACTCCGTTAAATCAATTTTGATTGATTGTTTATCGCATCAAAATGAGTGGGTCACAAACGGGAAGAGCAGGAGCCCGTTGCCGACCGGAGGGATCACGATGTGAATATTGCCATGCTCAGGATGGACGCCCGTAAAGACAGTGGCGCCTTCTCGTTCTGTGCGCACGCAACCTTCCAACTTCAGTCCTTCAGACCACGCCATGTCATATGGAATGTCCTGAACGGAGAGAGCCGGAGACTTGGTGATTGCTTGCTGGAGAGTCTGCATAGTCAGTCCTTTGCGCGGTGGTCAGTCAATGTTGACTGATCGCTGTCGTGAAAAATAATGCGATCCGACTGAGTGATCGGATCGCAACGGTTGAGACCAGGTGCCTGGGATTACTTGCTAAAAGCCTCGGTGAGGAGAGCGCGCTGCTCATCCGTGAGCTTCGGATCGGCGTCATTGGCTTCGCGGATCACGTTGAGGATCTCCACCTCATTCGCAGAGCAAACGAAGTCCAGCATCCGCGCCGTATCCTTGTCCTCGGGCAGGAACTGCTCAAGAGCCAGACGAAACAGAAAAAGAGGATCGACGCTAATCGCGCGGGCAAGAGCAGCAACGCGATCGAGCGGCAGCTTAGCGTCGCCCTTCTTGATCATCGTTACCATGTTGGACTGGGTCCAGCCGGCTGCCTGGGCGATCTCGCGATGAGATTTATTGACCTTCTGGTCGATGTGCTTATCGAGAAAACGAGCAACCTTCGTGTTAGCGTAGGGGCGAACGTATGTAGTGGACATTAATGTATTACCTTCTTCCTTTGACCGTATTTGACTTGTTCACTAACAGCGTTTTCTTGTTTTCTACTGAATGAATAGCAAATCAGTCATGGGATGCAGATTTTTCTTATAGGCTAAATTTTCAAAAGTAAGTCAATGCCGATTGATCGCCAAATTATGGAAAACTTGAAAAAAGTTGGTCTAAGTCATGTCGCCGACAGGTTTCGGACAGGCAACTGCTAGTTCCATAAGATAGAATATGCCACTTTGACGGGCAGTGGAAAGTTACACCGGATTCACCATCCTAGCCCGCAATCTTGCCAAATCAGTGCGAATCTGCGCTACCTGTAAACGAAGGTTTAGGAGGTATGCATGTCTTCACACCGTGATCGTATGGCGGAGTTTCGCCGGGTCAAGCGAGCGGAAGGTTTTCTCGAGTCGACAGTCTGGCTGTCGCCGGAAGAGCGCCTGATGGTCGAGAAGAAAGTTGGTGAGACGGGCATGAGTAAGTCGGACGTAGTTCGCCAGGCCCTTCGTCTGGCTTTCGGAGATGAGCCGCGCATGAGCGCGTAAATCCCAAATGAAAGAACCCCCGAAGTTACCAGCTTCGAGGGCTCTTAAAAATCACTCTGGGTGATTCGGTTCTCACAAATCCAATCTCCCAGAAAACAGGGTAGCTGTCAATCTTCGACTAGCTCGAAGAACGGCGAAGCTTTGCCCTCTAAGGAGATGGGATGCTTGGGCATATTAGCTCTGGCTGGCGGACTATTCCGCCCGCTAGAATCAGCACAACTACAGTCGCCAGAGAGCGATCTAAGAACGAGCTTTACCAGGCCGCGCGCCTTGCAATGCAAGCGGTGAAGCTTAGGTCAGCAGCACGACATGTGTTGGAGCAATTGGTTGGCTGCTTCAGTGGCGAACCAGTCGCTGAGAAGATCCTCGTCTGGCCTTCCAATGAGTTCCTCATGGAGCGCACAGGTCTGTCCGAAAGAGCGGTCAGATATGCGCTGCGCGATCTGCTTATTTCCGGACTTATCCAGGCGAAAGATAGCGCCAACGGAAAGCGCTTCCCGATCCGCTCAAAGAGTGGGGAGGTAATGGACGCTTACGGCTTTGATCTCACTCCCCTCTCCTCCCGCCTCGAGGAATTTTCGGCCGTGGTTGAGGAGCTCGAGGAGGAGCGCCGGCGCCGGAAGTCTGCCTTCGACCGCATCACCATCTGCCGGCGTTCTATCCAGGCGCTTGTAGTGGCGCTCGATCCCACCCTAACACGCGGTCTCGTCGCAGAAGCAGAACGGCTCGTAAGCTTGACGCCGCGGCGTGACAGCAAGATGCCTGCCGACCTGGCGCTCAGCATGTGGACTTCGCTCCTCGATGAAGCTCAGACGATTTATGAAGCCGCCTTTGGGGGCAAAGAATGCCGTAACATTGAGGACAACAACGAGGCACTACAGGAATCTTGTCAAAACGGCCAAGAAGACATGAGAGGGGCGAACACCGAGATCAGCCTTGGACAGCTTGCGGATGCTTGCCCTGACGCGATCGGGTATCTGCCGGGACCGGCGACCTGGGAGAGCATTATGGAGACCGCGGGCAAACTGCGCGGCGCGTTCGGCGTTCATGCGTCGGCCTGGCAGGAGGCCCGCGAACTATTGGGTGGCCGCGCCGGCGCCGTCTTTATGGTCGCGCTCCAGTTCTACGAGCTGGATCAGCGCGGCAAGGCAACGATCAAGAACTTCGGCGGATTTTTCAGAAGCTACGTGCGACGCGTGGCGCAGAACGAGGTCGATCTCGCGCAAGAAATTCGCCTGATGAAGCGAAGACGACAGCACTAAAAAAAAGGGCGACCCGAAGATCGCCCAGTTTGAGACAGGAGACACAAAACAAACGTGAAAGGAACCGAGCGTCTTGTATCTATAGAATAGTCAGTATTTCGTCGGCTTTTCGAAAATTTCGACGCTACATGCGAAATTTCGAAACATCATCCCCTTTGATCTTCGCCGAGAGCGCGACGAGCCGAAGAACGGTGGCCGCATCTTTGCTGTCGAGGTGAAAGTCCAGGATGCCGCGCTCACTCGCGGTGTAGAGCAGCTCGCCGAACTTGCGGTTCTGCTCCTCATCCACTTCGAGTTCGGAGAGCGCATCGCGCAGCTCGTTGCCCGGATCGGTCGAGGGGTAATCCAGATTGCGGTGATAGGTGCGCTGAAGGGCCATTATGCAGCCTCACGCAGAGCTTCGCCGGCCTTGTCGTCGCGGAAGCGAACGGCGCGCGGGTGACGGAGCGAGCCGTCCGGCGTAACCTCGTTGAACTCGATCTCGAGCATTCGGCCGAGGAACTTGAAACGATGTGCGTGGCGCCGGATCGTTTCGAAGTCGGTCGACCAACCGGGCTTGAAACCAACCTTCGGATTGATACCGAGGATCGCAGCGTCATGGCACCAGTCTTCCCAGAGCTGATCGCGATCTTCAGAGGACCAGCCACCACCGATGCGCACATTGACGCCCTTGTGGTCGACGATCGCACCGCCGAGACGATCCTCGTTCTCAGCGTTCTCCTCGCCGTTGTAGAACCCGACAATGAAGAGGTCGATCGTGTCCTCGGGCTTGATCTTCAGCCAGGCGTGGGACTTCTTCTTCTCGTAAGAGGGGTCGGTTCCGGCTGGGGGCGAAATGACACTCTAAGCAGAGATTGTTGCAGCTCGCTGGTGGGGAGTGGCCGGTTTCGATCTCATTGCGGCCATTAGGAATGTTGCCCGGGGGCGGG
>NZ_MBST01000017.1:0-118429 GCF_001695865.1 Ensifer sp. LC384 | reverse complement strand
CCGCTCCCACTGCTCGTCCCGCAGCATCAGACGATCCAAAACACCCATGACTGCCTCCAAAAGACAGTCTTGAATCTGATTTGCTCAGCCTTGGGAATCCCAAGAGTCCACACTTCCTAAGGGACGAGGTCGGCGAACGATGGGCCGGTGGCCCGGAAGAATTTGAGAGCGACCATGGTGGACCTCAGTACTGGCGCCACGGCGAGGTGGTGGCCCTGTAGTTTGGCCTATAGGAGATATGCCGCAGATAGACTTGCCGCATCAGCGGGTCGGATTTCGCCATCAAACGGAGTAGTCCGACGATTGCGATCCAAACGGCTATACCGAAGAGCACGGAATAGGGTGTGAGCACGACGAAGATCAATATGACCGCGGCCAGCCCCGTGATCAGCACCAATTCCCGGTCTCCGCCCATCAGGAGGTTCGGGCGCGAGAGGGCGCGATGAATGCGATTACGATGAAGACGGGACAAGTGTTCAGCCACGCGCGCCCTCCCCGTCTTCCACCAAATGCCGCGGTGTTGCTAGCGGTTCGAGCAACCCAATGGACGCGCCGGTCGCGCCAAATAGGGCGACAATCTGCGTTGCACCGAGCAAGACGCCAGCGACAAGAACCACGTACATCAATCGTCGCGCGAAATCGTTGAGTTCACCCCCGAAGATCAGCATTCCGCCGGCGATCGCGACGGCTGCGAGAGCGATGTAGCCTGCGACTGGACCGGTGATGGACTCCTGAATTCTCTCAAGCGGTCCCTCCCAAGGAAGGCTGCCGCCCGAACTGGCCAACGCGGGTGCGGTGGTCGCGAAAACAACCGTCACCGCAACAAGCCCGAACAAGGTACTATTCTTACGCGACATGCCGCGCCTCCTGTTCCTCGGTGGGGTTCTCGGATTCGATTTCCTAGTCACCGTTCACGAAACGCTCGACATGGATCACATCGCGAACGCGCCGGCCGTGGGGTGTGCGCTCTATCGATACGACGAGATCAACCGCCTCGCCGATCACTTCCTGCATAGGCTGGTGGCTGGCCTCTGCCGTCAGCTGCTCCAGGCGCCGCAAGGCAGACGTCGCGGTGTTCGAATGGATTGTGGCCACGCCTCCGGGGTGTCCCGTATTCCACGCTTTCAAAAGGGTCAGCGCAGCTCCGTCGCGCACCTCGCCCACGACAATACGGTCAGGCCGCAAGCGCATTGTACTTTTCAACAGCCGAGCCATGTCGATTGCGTCACTGGTGTGGAGGAGAACGGCGTTATCAGCTGAGCACTGGATTTCAGCGGTGTCCTCAAGGATCAAGAGACGATCCGCAGGAGCGCTTTTGACGATCTCATCGATCACCGCATTGGCCAGCGTCGTCTTGCCCGAGCCGGTTCCACCGGAAATGATAATGTTGAGGCGGGCACCTATCGCGCTCCGAATGACGGCCGCCTGACCTTCCGTCATGACACCAGTACGCACGTAATCGTCCAGTGGGATCAAACGCGACGCACGCCGGCGGATCGTGAACGCGGGCTTTGCGACCACCGGAGGCAACAAGCCCTCAAAGCGATGGCCTCCGATTGGAAGTTCCCCGGAAATGACGGGCTGGTCGGTATCGACTTTCGACTGGAGGGCATGAGCGACCGTGCCGATGACCATCTCTGCTGCAGCCGAGGACATTTCGCCGGCGTGTGCAACGCCATGCCCGAGCCGTTCGATGAACAGTTTTCCATCGGGGTTCAGCATGATCTTGACGACGGTGCTGTCGTCGAGTGCATTGCAGAGCTGGTCGCCAAGCGCTTCCTGAAGTTTTCGAATGAGGCGGGGATGAGAACGAAGCTGTGTCATCGGCCTCCCCCTCAGGCGGCTCGGCCGAAAGGGCCAGAAATCTGAGAGCGGTAGCCGGGTGGACGAAGCTTGATAAAGGTGTCGGCGTTCGCCGGCAGGGTGCCCGCAAGTGTCACGGTGTCGCCGATGTTTTTTGGTTCGCCAAGGCGTCGAAGCGGCCACCCAACACGGGAGAGGATCCGTTCGAACCGCAGATCGGTCACCGTTACGATTTCGGTGAAGCCGTTCACGACCGACCACTCGATGATGCCGGCAAGCATGGCGAGTGTTGCCTCGTGCACCGAGCCCTCCGCCCTTCCTTCCTTGAGAGTGGTGTCCACGCAGAAGCGCGAGCTTTCGATCATCGACGAATGAGCAGCGTAAGCGACAAGCTGAGGCCGTTCAGCCGGCGTAGTTCGTAAGCGGAGTTCCGATCACACCTTGACGGCGCAATTCCGTCCGCACGCCCAAGCGCCCGCGATATTGCTCTTCGCCGCAGGATAAAGCAGCGTAGATTTGCGATGCACGCACAACGCGATGTTGGATTTCGATGAGATGAGTAAATTTTGGCACCGGATCACGTACTATCGTCATCGCAGCGAGCTTTGGGCACTTGGTCTGGCGATGCAGGTGCCGCTGCTCGCGATGCTTCCGATCGGAATCGTACTGGGTTTCTGGTGGGTCATTGCCCCACTGCCTATTGTTCTTCCGATTATTCTACTGCTCGAGAGCCTCGGCCACTTTGGCACAATAGTCTTGGCTTTCTTAGGAATCCCGGCTCTTGTGGTGCTGTTGCTTGCCGCCCCATGGTTCTTTGGATGGTACGGTATTGCAGCCAGTCTGATGTTTGGTCGATTCACGACCGCGACAGCCAAGGAGAAAGCCTTGGCAGAATCAATTCATGCCTATCGGACGAAAGCCGTTTGACTCCGAGCTAGCTGACGGCGTCTGACCTGAAGTTCCAGGGCATGAGGGCTTCGATTTCGGACGCTGGCCAGCCTTGAGCAATGCGGGTCAAGGTCTGCGAGAGCCAGTCGAGCGGATCGACGCCATTCATTTTGGCCGTTTGCAATAAGGTGGCCACCGTCGCCCAGGTTCGTCCACCGCCCTCGCTGCCGGCGAATAGACTGTTCTTTCTCGTAATCGTTTGGGGCCTGATCGCCCGTTCGACGATGTTGGAGTCGATCTCGATACGACCGTCCGTCAGAAAGCGTTCCAGCGCCTCTCGCCGGGTGAGCGCGTAGCGGATCGCCTCCGCGGTTTTGGATTTTCCCGAGACCTTGCCCAGTTCCTTTTCCCACAGCTCGAAGAGGCTGGCGACGATGGCGGAGGATTTTTCCTGGCGCCGCGCCGCGCGGCTGACGCCATCCGCACATTGCGTGATGGCATCATGGACACCGGTCAGCGATGGGTGATCGACGCAGATATCTCGAAGTATTTCGACAGCATCGATCATGGGCATTTACGCAGGTTCCTCGACCTGAGGATCAGAGACGGCGTCATCAGACGCATGATTGACAAGTGGTTGAACGCAGGGGTGTCGGAGCAAGGCACCCTGAGCCGACCGGTAGCTGGAACGCCACAAGGCGGAGTGATCAGCCCACTTCTTGCGAACATCTTCTTGCACTATGTGCTGGATAAGTGGTTCGCAGAGGTGGCGAAGCCCCGCCTAAAGCGGAGGTGCCAGATGGTGCGGTACGCTGACGACTTCGTCATGAGCTTCGAGGATCACTTGGACGGTCGGCGCATGCTGGCCGTGCTGGGCAAGCGTTTCGAACGGTATGGGCTTCGGCTACATCCTGACAAGACGCGCTATGTGGACTTCCGTTTCCGGCGCCCTTATGGGCAGCATCCGGCAACGAGTGCCACCAGTTTCAATTTTCTCGGCTTCACCCATGTCTGGGGCCAGTCGCGGAGAGGGAAGCCGGTGGTGCGGCAGGTCACGGCCAAGGATCGGTTTGCGCGGGCCTTACGGGCAGCCAGGGAATGGTGCATCAAGCATCTGCACCTGTCGCTCACGGTTCAGCATCGCCACCTGACCCGGATGATGCGAGGCCACTACGCCTACTACGGGATCACGGGTAACGGACGACGTCTGACGTGGTATCACCACCAGGTCGAGCGTATCTGGAAAAGCGGGCTCTCGCGCCGCAGCCGATCTGGAAAGCCGAACTGGAACCGGATGGCCCAGGTCCTTGACCGATTTCCCCTACCGCCAACCCGGATCGTACATCAATGGAGCCGTATCTGAGCGAAACTGGACCGTGAGGAACCGGATGCGGGAAATCTGCACGTCCGGATCTGTGAGGGGCGGGGCTCGGTAACGACCCCGCCTACTCGGCACCCTGCAAGCTGGATCGTTTCGTTGCTGCCGGTTTTCGCCCGCGTCTTGGCGAGATTGGTATAGGCCGAGTAGCCGTCCACCTGCAGGATACCGGTGAATCCGGCGAGATGACGCGTCACGCAATCCGCGCCTCTGCTGTCTTCAAAACGATAGGCCACCATCGGCGGACTGGTCCCACCATAGGGGCGGTCGTCGCGTGCGTAAGCCCAAAGCCAGGCCTTGGTGGTTTTGCCCGAACCGGGCGCAAGAGTGGGCAGGGTCGTCTCGTCGGCAAAGATCCTTTCGCCCTCCTTGACCCTCTCCAGGATATAATCGGCCAGCATCTGCAGTTCGAAGCCCAGATGCCCCATCCATTGGGCCATCAGCGATCGGCTGATCTCGACGCCATCACGCAAAGAGATCGCTTCCTGCCGATAAAGAGGAAGACCATCGGCGTATTTGGAAACGGCGATATAGGCGAGCAGCCGTTCCGTCGGCAGGCCGCCTTCGATGATGTGTGCCGGCGCCAGGGCCTGGACCACGCCGTCGCTGCCCCGGAAAGCGTATTTGGGGCGACGCGTCACGATGACCCTGAACTTCGGCGGCACGACGTCCAGCCGCTCGGAGCGGTCCTCTCCGATCAGAACCTTTGCCAGCCCCTCGCACCCGGCCGGGATTTCCGGCTCGATGACTTCCTCGATGCGCTCGAGATGCGCAGCAAAACCTTTGCGCGGACGCGGCGCTCGCTTCGGTTTGTCCTTGGCCGCGCGATCGAGTTCGCTGCGGATTGCCGATAGGCCGGTTTCGACCTCTTCGAAGGCAAAGGAGACCTGCTCGTCATTGACCCCGAGGCGGAGCCGCTCAGAGCGCTTGCCATTTTGCGTGCGCTGCAAAACCTTCATGATCAAGGTCAGGTTGGCAATCCGCTCGTTGGCGCTCTTCTCAACCGCCTCCAACCGCGCGATCTCAGCCTCGGCCACCTTCAGCCGGACCTCTTTCGCGGCTTGTTCGCGCGCCAACGCGAGAACCATCGCTTTCAGCGCATCAACGTCGTCCGGAAGGTCGCTAAGGGGCAAATCCATGGGGTCATGTAGAGCACAAAAACAGCCGCTTTCCCAATCATTACAGCAGCATGATTCATCTTGCCGCAGTCCTGTTCAGCCCGTCAGCAACGGCCGTCTGACCTTGGTTGGCCGGATCTTCTTCCAATCCAGACCGGCCAGAAGCGCCATCAATTGCGAATGGTCCAGACGTATCCTGGCGGCCGATATGCCCGGCCAGCAAAAGCTCTGCTCCTCGAGGGTTTTCGAATAGAGGCAGACACCGCTGCCATCCCACCAGACGATGCGAACACGGTCCGCCCGTTTCGACCGGAACACATAAAGCGCTCCGTTGAACGGGTCGAGACCGCCATCTCTGACCAGAGCCATCAAGGATGCCGCACCTTTGCGGAAGTCTACCGGCTGGCACGACACGTAAACGACGACGCCGGACGCGATCATGCCTTGCGGACCGCTCGGAGTATCTTCACCAGGTGATCCGACTCGATGTCGCCGGCGACCCGCACCACGACATCACCGAGGACGATTTCGACCGTAGAGCTTGCTACCGGCTCAACGCGCGCGAACTTGACCTCCGTCTTCGCGGTTTCCGTCAGGGGCGCAACCAACCCCGATGACAGTGCCTTGCGACGCCACCCGTAAAGCTGCGAGGGATCCAATCCCTCAGCGCGCGCGATCGCGGAGACATTGGCTCCAGGCAACAGCGTCTCGGCAATCAGGCGCTCCTTTTCCTCGTTCGGCCAGTCTCGCGGTTTGCGTCGCGCCCGCACCGGCGCCGCCGTCAAAACCTCGAATGTTCGCGGCTGATTCACACTGTCACTCATAGGATTCTCCGCATGATTCATGCAGAAGATCCCCGATCAGCAGGCCAAATGAAACGTGGGGGTCCCTACGTGCTTACTGAGCAGCGAGCCGCCCACAAGAAAGAAGCGATGGGAAAACATCCGCCAACATCGTGGGGCCGAGCGCTGGGAGAAGCCTGGCGCAACCAGCCACCTGTCCAGTGTCGGAGACGCCCAGAATGTAAGTCGGCTGAAGTTCGTCGAAGCGATCGGATTCGCGTCCGTCGGAAACCTCGACGTCCCAACCCAGCCGATCAGAAAAGACACGAGCCCGCAGCTGATGGTGGGCGTGTAGAAGTCTTGCCTCGTTTTTGTTTCGGGGCGTTGAAATCGCGCGGATCTGCATGAATTCCTCCCATCAGTGGCGATCGGGAAGAAGTCAGCACGAATCGGATTGGCGCGGCAGTTGTAGGATTCGACAAGGTCGCACGAGTGAGTCGCAGGCTGAGTCGTTGGGGATGTTCAAAGACACAGCCTTTAGGAGCCAGCTCACGCAGGCAGCCCATGCAGGATTCACAGTAAAACCTATGGTGAACAAATAAGCGGAGACGATGACTAAGGTACTGAATTGAAACGAATATACGGCATTGAACTTAAACGCGGCGCCCGCGGCATTAACCATCTGTTAACCATTAAGTCCTTGCCAAGAAATGCCTTTTGCGTATCGTCACGCTAAATATGCCGAACCGGCAAAAAAACCGTGACGAGAGATATCAGCGTGAGCGTGGCGAGAAACCAACACCTTGAAGCTTTGCCCAGTGTCGATGAGACCATTGGCGAACAGGCCGATCTTCTAAGTTCACAGCTCCGGTCGATGAGCGAGGCGCTGTTTCCGCCAACGGCGCACAAAATTCTGCGGAAGTTCACGTCTGGGGAAGCCGCCCGGTTAATGAAGGTATCTGATTCTACCCTCCGGAAGATGACGCTCGCTGGCGAAGGCCCGCAGCCGCAAACCACGAGCAATGGCCGACGGCTATACACATTGGCCGAAATCAATCAGATCAGGCGTCTCCTGGCTCAGTCGACGCGCGGACGAGAAAGTATTGATTTTGTTCCCCACCGTCGCCCGGGCGAACATCTCCAGGTTTTGGCTGTAACGAACTTCAAGGGCGGATCGGGCAAGACAACTACTTCCGCGCACTTGGCGCAGTACCTGGCGCTTCAGGGATACCGGGTGCTCGCCGTAGACCTAGACCCACAAGCCAGCCTGTCCGCGCTCCTCGGGGTTCTTCCCGAGCTCGATGTTGCGTCCAATCAGACCCTTTATGCCGCGATCCGATATGACGATGAGCGTCGCAAACTGTCTGATGTGATCCGCACGACCTATTTCGACGGCCTCGATCTCGTTCCGGGCAACCTCGAATTGATGGAGTTTGAGCACACGACACCGAGAGCGCTGAGCGCTGGAACGACCGGCGAAACGCTGTTCTTTGCACGCGTGGCGGCAGCTCTCGACGAAGTAGCGGACAACTACGATATAGTCGTGATCGATTGCCCGCCCCAATTGGGCTTTCTCACTTTGAGTGGCTTGTGCGCTGCTACCTCCATGATCGTGACCGTGCATCCGCAGATGCTGGATATTTCGTCGATGAGCCAGTTCCTCTTGATGACGCGCGATCTTTTGGGTGTCGTGCGGGACGCAGGCGGTGACCTAAAGTACGACTTTATTCGCTATCTCCTGACGCGTTATGAGCCACAGGATGCTCCGCAGACGAAGGTGGCGGCTCTCCTCCGAAACCTGTTCGACGATCACGTGCTCACGAACCCGATGGTCAAGTCCGCGGCCGTTTCCGACGCCGGACTGACGAAGCAGACGCTTTATGAGATTGGCCGTGAGAACTTGACGCGGTCCACCTATGACCGCGCCATGGAAGCGCTCGACGCAGTGAATTCCGAGGTCGAAACCTTGATAAAGCAGGCGTGGGGGCGAGCGTAATGCACGCCCTCGAAATCACCAGCGCGGGACAAATTCCCCATACTGCGGAGTTTTGGAGAATGTTTCTCCTCGTTCGATGGACGTCGCTGGTGGTGACACCAGGAGACTTCAACAGCCGTAACTCTACAAATGACTTCACCACAAGCGAGGCGACATGAGCAGGCGAGATTCCATTGACTCTCTCTTCCTGAAGAAGCCAGTTGCAACGGCGTCCTCCGCGTCAAAATCTGCCGACCGCGTGCGTACAGGTGCGATCTCTGCAATGGGAACCTCGCTACACGAGATGGCCGAGAATGCGAAGCAGGCTACAAGACTTCAGCAGCAACTAGCTGAAGGCGAAGCCGTCATCTCAATCGAAACGGGTTCTATCGATAGCTCCAAGATCTTGGATCGCATCCCAATTGACGTTGATTCAGCCTTCGATGCACTTGTCGAGAGCATCGCAGAGCACGGACAGCAGGTCCCGATCCTTGTTCGGCCGAACCCGCAGGATTCTAGCCGCTTCCAGATTGCCTACGGTCGTCGTCGATTGAAGGCTGCCGAGAAGCTTGGCCGTCCAGTCAGGGCGATCGTCAGGAACCTCTCTGACAGCCAGCTCTATGTCGCCCAGGGCCGCGAAAACCTCGACCGCAAAGATCTGTCGTTTATTGAAAAGGCATTCTTCGCAAAGAACCTCGAAGATGGCGGATGCGACCGTCCGACGATCATTGCCGCGCTGGCCGCAGATAAAGCAGATGTGAGCCGCTACATTGCGATCGCGCGTCAATTACCCGATGAATTAGTGCGAAAGATCGGCCCCGCTCCGAAAGCTGGGCGCGCACGTTGGATGGCGCTGGCTGATCATCTTTCCTCTCCCGAGAGGCTGGGTATTGCTCAGGAACTCCTTACGAACTACGCGGAAAACAAGCTGGAGAGTGACGCACGTCTAGACTCGCTGCTTCGCGCATTGCTTAAGCCTGCCAAGAATTCCAAGCCTGACAGAGAAGATTGGCGCACCCCGCATGGAAAGCGCGGAGTACAAATTGAGGCGCGCGAGGGCAAGACGACGATCACTTTCGATGAGAAATCCGTCCCGGCATTCGCACAATTCGTATCAGGCAAACTGGACGCCCTCTTCAGGGAGTTCCAACAGCTTAAAGGCGAGGGAGAGAGTCGATGAAGTAAGCGTGTGATGGTTCGGTAATTCGCACTCACACGGCAAAGAAAAAGCCCCCCGAAACGAATTCCGAAGAGCCTTCTCCACTTTGGTCGGTTAAGAGAATCGCACTTCCCGGAATCCCCGTCAAGAGTTTTTGGCACCGTCTTCGGTGAGCGTTTTTCTGTTGCCTCTCTAAAGGTGAAGAAAAATGCAGAGTGGATATGTGACGACGCCTTTTGGGCGGCGGCCGATGACGCTTGCCCTCGTGAAAAATCAATTCGTCGCGGCGGATATCGAGGAAGGCAAATCAGTCGACAAGTGGAAGGTTTATCACGATGCCTGTGCGGCGCGTTCGCTGCTTGGTGTGCGTGACCGAGCGCTGGCAGTGCTCAGCGCGCTTCTGTCCTTCTACCCAGCGACGGATCTGCACGAAGCCTCGAACCTCATAGTGTTTCCGTCAAACGCACAGCTCACTGCACGTGCGAACGGAATTGCAGGCACGACCCTTCGGGAGAATCTGGCGATCCTGGTACAGGCGGGTCTGATTCATCGCCACGACAGCCCGAACGGCAAGCGCTACGCCCGGAAAGATCGCGATGGCACGGTCGAGGCCGCTTACGGCTTCAGCTTGGCACCGCTGCTCGCACGCTCCGAAGAAATCGCCCTCCTGGCCCAACAGGTCAATGACGAGAATCGTCGGCTGAAGGTGATCAAGGAGAGGGTTACGATCACGAGGCGGGATGTGCGCAAGCTCATATCAGCCGCGATCGATGAAGGTGCTGCGGGGGACTGGGAGAGCGTCGAAGCACAATTCATTGCGACCGTCGCGAAGCTGCGCACGGCAAAGGAAGCGGCGGACTTCGCCGAATGCCTCGACGATCTCACCCTTTTGCACGAGGGGATCGCCAACCTGTTGGAAGCTCAGCTTATTTCGGAGAAAAGCGCTGCCAATGATGACGAATTCCGTCGGCACATACAGAATTCAAATACCGACTCTAATATTGAACTTGAACCTAGCTCTAGAAATGAGCTCGGGGCGGGAGCGCAGTACGAACCGCGAAGTCGTAAGGATGCGATCTCGGCGTTTCCTCTGGGTATGGTCCTTCGGGCTTGCCCGCAGATTGCTGACTATGGGCAAAGTGGCCGAATAGAGAACTGGCGAGATCTGATGAGTGCCGCAGTAGTCGTCCGGTCCATGCTGGGCGTTTCGCCGTCTGCCTATCAGGAGGCTTGCGAAGCCATGGGACCCGAGAATGCAGCCGTCGTAACCGCGTGCATTCTCGAACGAGCAGGACATATCAACTCTGCTGGGGGATATCTCCGTGATCTTACTGGGCGTGCGGCACGGGGTGAGTTCAGCTTGGGGCCGATGCTGATGGCGCTTCTGCGAACTGGGGGAGCAACGCAGCGCAGATCGGCTTAGCGGTTACGTATTCGCGCGCCAGAGCGTGCGTTTGGCTTTCAGCAAGCTTAGCCGAGACATGACGATAGGTGGTGGGCTCTGTGCCAGGCACGACAGTTTCAGCAATTGAATATGGGCAAACGCTTCGGAGGAGATACGTGCCGCGCCGGCTCCCATATTTTCAGGACAACTGATCTTGGGCAGCCGGCGGTTAGGATCATTGGCCGTTCCCAAAAGGAGCTGCGGTACCCACGTCCAAAGGACAAGAATTCGATCGTTCTCCTCTGCGCCAGGCGCAAGGCTCGGCACTAGAATGCCAACGGCGCGACGCTGACGCAGTCGATGGTGAATCGCGCACGAGGCGGGCCGTCTCCCTTTGGCAAGGGCTGTAGCCAAGCTACGGGCCATCTTCTCCATCGAGACCGAATATGCCCCCTCCCCTCCCCCGTGGTCAGGTCGGCCACGTCGTCGCAATCGACATCGTAGTAGCGGCATTGCCGTACCGCGAATTCTCTTTATTCTGCACGAATAATGGCCATCGGATTTCAGAGATGAATACTTTAAACCGCCCAGACCTAAGCGACATCAAACATGGGGATTGGGTGGATCGCCGTCTGCCACAGGCCTGGCGTCCCTACACCAGACTTGCGAGACTGGATCGTCCAGTCGGCATATGGCTCACACTTTTCCCTTGCTGGGCGGCGCTCATTCAGGCATCGCAAGGTTTCCCTGACCTAGTGCATCTGACGGTATTTTCCCTCGGCGCTCTGCTGATGAGAAGCGCTGGTTCAACTGTCAACGATATCGCCGATAGGAAGTTCGACGGTCACGTCGAGAGAACCCGCTTTCGACCGCTGGCAAGTAGGCAGATGAGCGTCCCAAGTGCTCTTTTGTTTCTGGCGGTGCAGCTCGCATTGGCGGCCTCGCTTCTGGCGTTCTTGACACCTTACACCCGTCTCGTCGCAATCTGCGTTCTACCGCTCGTCTTCGTGTACCCGCTTTGCAAACGTTTCACTCATTGGCCCCAGGCCGTCCTTGGAGCGGCATTCAACTGGGGGATGCTGATGGCATGGTCAGAAGTCGTTGGAGAGATTCCGTTGGGAGCCGCCCTTGTGTGGTTCGGAGCCATCGCATGGCAGATCGGCTATGACACCGTCTATGCCTATGTTGATATCAAGGACGATACTCAGTTAGGTCTCAGATCAACAGCAATCCTGTTCGGCGAACGCGGCAAGACCTGGATTGGGGCATTCTATGCGTTGACCGTCGCCGCTTGGTCAATCGGAGGGTGGATGGTCGGCATGGGGCCGCTCTATGTTCTTGGCATGGCGGTGATCGCTGCGCATTTGGCTTGGCAGACTTCCCGCATCGACCTTTCGCGTCCAGAAATGAGCTATCGGCTTTTTCTGGCGAACATCCTTACAGGCGTCCTGCTTGCCGTAGCGTCCATTGCTGGGACATGGTGACAGCCCTGGGCCGAACTATGACCTCCAGGAGATTGTCCAACTACCGAATTCCTACCCGCGAGCGGCAGGAGTCGCTTAGGGTGTCATTTCGCCCTCAGCCGGAACCGACCCCCAGATTATCCTGCACCGTACTGTGCGCTATTCCCAACACGACGGCAATCTCGCGGGAGCTCGTCCCGCTTCCGGCAAGCCGCAGCATTTGTCGTACCTGCCTCATGGTCAGCCTTCTTTCCGCCTTTGTCTATGTAGAGTGGGATCTTTTTGGCCCGGACCATCTTCCTATCATATCCGTAAGCAGATTTATTGTGCAGTATATATGTATATATCTATATGAATGATGCCGCTGCAGTATCTCGACGGAGACCGTCGCGGCACTCCTGCACCCAGGGGTGCCCTTCCCTGCGCCAGGAAGCGTGCTCCTGAACACGGCTGGTCAACGCGCATAGGATCATGGCGGGCCGGCAGAGGTTGAGGAGAGCCTGCGCATCGGATGCCAGTTCGGGGGTGATCAGACTAAATGTCTCTGATCCGATTTCTAGGCGCCCTGACGGGGTGTCGCTCAAGTCGTTTTGGGTCATGCAGTTGCGCCGGTTCCGGTCAGCCCACGATCCTGTGCGATGGCAGCTGCCGAAGAGCACACAAAAGAGACGGCTCTTTTCCTTTGGCGACTACGCGGCCAACTCGCACCGACGTGTACGATGCTAGGAGTGACCGACTCGTCTGCTTCGGCGGCGAGACGCGGTTCAACGCCGGCGCGTGTTGGGAGCTCCCAACAAAGCTCTTCAATCCTCATCGGATTACGGGCGACGGTTCACCACGGCTCGGGAGACCCCGACTCCGAACCCGTTGCATCACCAGTTGTTTAGTGGCTTCGATAAGACTAGGAGATCGCTAGCTGGCGATTTCGCCCCGCGACTGTTTGACAACGCGCGAGCCGGGCACGCCTGGATGCCAGGGCGCCGTGACTTATGGCAATCGGCATCCGTGGATTAGAGACCAGTTTGTCAAGCGGCCCTGCCCGACGCACCATGGCGCTCGTCTGGTGTGAGACGAGGCCTCGGAATTCTGGCATGGCAATCCTCTCAGGTACTCGAAATTTGCGCAGTTGCTGTCTAAGAGCAAACCTGTTGGGAGCTCCCAACAACCGACGGGATAAGAGTGCGCGTGCGAGGCCGTGCGACCCCTCAAGGGAGAGGGAGAGAGTAGTCGGCTGGGGTCGCCTGACGGTGGCAGTTGGTAGCAGGCGAGAGGGGATCTGCCATGGCGGCACGCGTGGAATAACTCGCGTAGAGCCGTGTTGCCGGTACCTCGAGAGCAATGCCGATGGCCGAGGTACTTGCAGTATTACGCACCGGGGCGGGAGAGGGTAAACTCTTGATCGAATCCCATCCAGATCGGCCTGTCCGGCCATAGGGATGAGCCACGCCATAAGCTTGGCACCAGATTATCCACCGAAGCGATCGTAAAATTGCGCCTTGCCGACGCGTCTTAGCGTCGTCTGTTGGGCCTCCAAGATTGTCTCGATGAATAAATCAGCCGCTCGGTGACAATCGAGCGCGCGGTGATGTTTCTCAAGCTGACTGTCGTGCGCCTTCCCGCCATGTTCGATCGTGAAGGCGAGGGCGATCAGACTTGGTTGCCCGATGTCTTGTGCAAGGGACTTTTCCGCAAGCGCACGGCCGAGCCTGCCATTGCCATCTTCGACGAAATAGAGGGGGCAATACCGGCGCGCGTGAGTTGAGCCACTCGACATAAGCCGTCATGCCCTCTAGCACTCGTGGCGACGGTGGATCGTCGAAGTGGGTAACCGGGGTACCGTGCTTCCGGGGCACAATCTGCATGGTATCCTCGTGCGGTCGATAACCGCCAATCGTTGCGGGATGACGGTTTCAGGTCATCAACATCCCATGCCAGCGAAGCAAGGCCTCATCGTCGGCCGATTAAAGGTGATGGGCCGACGATTTTCGGTAGCAGGCTTTTGATTGCTGGGCAGGGGAGGGGGTTACCTGTCACAAGCTAACACCATGCCGCGAGGTAGCCGATGGGGAAGGCAAGCGCGTGAAGCGTATTGTCGCCCATGCCTTCGTTGGCAAGATGTTTGAGCGTGGTGACGTCGTCGTCGGTTAGAAAGGCAGCACGCTGATCGCGCCGGATCAAGGGTAGAATGGCGTCGAGATCGTCCGCGCGCTGGAGGGCCGCGCCGGCCAGTGGTTGGTTCTGCGGCCTATTGGGGCGGGATACCATTTAAGATCGGCCTCGCTACAGTCGAGGTGTTTCATCTGGGGAGACCATGTTCGTTGTATAGGTCGTCATGATTGGCCTCGCACCAGTCGGTACGGCGTGCCTGTTGCGAGGCGCAAGCCGTCGATTGGGCGGGCTAATTCGTGTTGGGGCGGTCGTTTGTGTCGCGTTCCAGCAGGACCACCCTCGGACTCCCAAGGGGAACGTAAGCTTCAATTACGCTGAGACGCGGCGCGAGCGCCTGCTTGAACTGACAAGCGCCCTGGGGGCAGACGAACTCGCCGCCGTCGAAACATCGACGACGTATCCGGGCCTCGATCATCTCAATGCCGAATTGCTGACGGAAAAAAGCCTGCTGCCGACTAACGTCAAGGTTCCTCACGCGTTCACAGAGTGTGTTGTCATGCCGCCTCTATGTCAGTGCGCGAGAAATCGTCACCCTTGAAGAGCAGCGGTTCACTACGCGTCTTGGCCAGCGCATAGGAGAAACAGTCCCCATAATTCAGACCCGCCGGATGTCGGCCCTTGCCGTAGTTGCGCCAGGCTCGCCTGGCCACCGCGATCTGATCGGCGTCGACGGCAACAACTTCGACTCCAGCCTTATAGAGCCATAGATCCAATTCTGCGGCACCTGCCTCGCCCAAGCGCGCCTCGATGACGATGGCGAGTTCCAGAATCGTCGCGGCCGAGATGAAGCGCCGTGGAGCATCGACAACTTTTTGTTCGAAGGTTTCGGCTTCAGGCTCATTGAATGCGATTGCTACAATCGCGGACGTGTCGATGACCATCAGCTGGGCAGCCCATTCTCGTCATACCCCAAGATCTCTTCGGCAGAACGTATGTCGAGTACCGGAAGCTTGGCCCAACGTCGCCGGCTGGCTGCAAGCTCCTCCAGAAGGACGTCACGGTTTCCGGCATTTGCGAGGCGCCGGAGCCGTTCTTCCAGAGCGCGACGGGTCGCCATCGTGATGGTTTCACCTGTTTTCTCGGCCAATGCCTTTGCGAGACGCTCCGTCTCTAAATCTTTTATGCTTAGCGCCATTTCTCGTCATCCTGGTTCCTAATTGTCTATATTCTACCTCGATCCGGCGGAGGCGCAAGTGCCGGACGTTCGGGCAAGCAATCGACATCAGGAGGGCACCAACGTCGGCGTTCCTGCCGCCATCACCAAGGGTACCTGCGCCGCTATCCACGCTGGCCTCGTCGAGCCTCGTGCGGTCGGACCTGTCCCGCCCTTCCTGCATGAAGCCTTCAGGACGTTCCGAGCAGGGGAGGGGCCGGAAGAACTGCCGCCCGCCGCTCAGGATGAAAGAGCTGAGCTCAAACTGCGGACCGATAGCGACTACCGGCGCCGCAGACCCTCAAAAACCAGGCCTGGAAGTTTATGCTGTCGAACGGCGGCAAGAAAAAGACACCGTGCCCTCAGCGGCGGATGAGGCCGAACAGGTGGGCTTCGTCCAGCAGGTCTCGGACCGAGGAGGGCTGCCACTTCTTGCCGCCGCGCGCAGGCCGTTCTCCCATCTGGTCCAGTTGAGCGGCAATGTCGCGAAGCGACAGATCGGGATCGGCAATGGCGATCGCCGCCACCAACTTCATCAGATGGTTCTCGGGGGCGCGACGAGGGGAGCGGGCCAGGAGTTCTTCCTCCGCGAGCTTTTCGCGGACCATGCGATGAACGGCGCGACGGAGGCGCTCGACGGTCCAGTCGTGACCGCGGCGATTGAGCACCCGAACGACATTGTCCCAGCTATGCCGAGGCCGGAGTTGCCGCACGAGTGGCAGCCACGTCTGCGCGGACGCAATGAGCTCATCAAGATAGCGTTTCTCGCGTGCTTGCGAGATTGCCTTGATCGCTTCCGGTCTTCGTTCTCGGAGACCCGGGTTTCCAGGAAGCTTGCCGCGTGCCTTGGCCGCCTTGATGCCGGCTTTGGTGCGTTCGGCGATCAGCGCACGCTCCAGCTGCGCGACCGCGCCGAGGACCTGAAGGGAAAACATCCCCTGCGGGGTCGAGGTGTCGATCGGATCGCGGATCGACCGAAAATGAACGCCCCGTTGCTCGAGGTCTTCGATCACCTGTAGCAGATGGCTCACGGATCGCGCCAACCGATCGAGGCGGACGACGACGAGGACGTCTCCTTCGGTGAGCTCCCCGAGCAATCGCGCCAGAACCGGTCGAGCACGCGATGCCCCGGAACCATGTTCTTGGTAGATCCGATCGCAGCCGGCGGACCGCAGCTCGTCCAGCTGGGCATCGTGCACCTGGTCATCCGTCGAGACGCGGGCATAGCCGATCAGCCGCTTTAAAGGCTGTCGGACGTTGACTGTTTGTCGCTTCGCCATAGCCCTTTTAACGGCCTCGTTTCGAGGTAATTTGTACAGATAAGGAAAGCGCTAGAAATTGGTCAGTTGCAAGTGTGTTTTAGACATCGAATGGCGGGCCGCCAGACTCGAAATGTCACCGTGGACGAGCAACCGAGCGTCCGCATGAGCAAACGCGCGTCAGCGGGCTTCTGAGGCGGAAATGCCGGAAGAACGGCGGTTTCGGAAATGGTTGCGAGAGCAGGAGCCTGCAGGAGGGCGCCGGCGCTCAGTTTCGGAAGCGGAGGCGGGACCAGGTGCGCCGACTGCGGCCGTCGAATTCTGTCTTTGTGAGTCCGGTCACCCCCGGGCGAAATCGCCTTGGAAGCCCGGAAAACCGGGCGTTTCCGGTGATCCTGGAGAACCGACATAGGCCGTTTGCGGCTGCGGATGCTTCATTTTCGATACTTAGGCCTTATCGATAGTGATATCGTGCAGAAATTGGCGTCCGGATGACGGAAGCGTGAGTCCGATTGACTTCCGTTTGTAAAATTAGGGACGTTAATTCATATGGTTAATGGACGCCTAAGATGACCAAGGCTGGCGGGGAGGGGGTAACCGGGGCAGATTTGGTGGCCGCGCCGTTTTGATGGGCGAAGCGCGTCGCGATGCGGATCATAGCATGGGACGCAGACATTCGGTTGATGCCGTCCAGCCGTTCGTAGGGGAGGGGCGCCTAGGCTTTGGTCGCGACAAGGGTGGCCAACGGCGGAATGGCCTGGCCTTCGAGACCGATGCGATCACCGAGATACTGCCAGAAGGAAAGTCCGAGCTTCCGGCAGGTCTTCATCAGCCCAAGCATAGTGTCGCGTGCGACGCGACCATCGCGGCTCATCGTGCCGCCCGAGATCTTTCGCTTGGTGACGAAGCTGCGCAGATCGTTCTCCGAGGCATTGGTGTGCAGCGGGATCCCTGGCCGCTCCAGAGCAGTTCGTCCTTTCGGCGACAAAGACGAGCCAGAAGCTTGTCGAGCTCTTGATAGCCGGTGCGCAGCGAGAAGATCCGCGCGAAGCGTTTGTGGAATGCGGCGGCAAGGCCGGGCGAGGGCTTTCGCCTGACGCTCTTCAGCGTCCGGTAGAATCGCCACACGAGATCCCGCACCGTCTCGACTTTGCGGGCCTGCCGCGGCGTTGCCGGCATCAGTTTTTGCAGCAGTCGCTCTGCGTGAACCCAACACAGGGCGTGGTTGCCGACCCGGAACTGGCCGGCATCGTCAGAGACGATCACGGTGTCGCCGAGAAGACCGTGATGGCGAATGGATCCCCAGATGCCGGCTTCCGCGAGCACGCGGACCGCCTGCCTGTCGAAGATGTCGATGCCCTTGCCGGCCAGATATTCGAGAAACGGCACCTGGTTGCAAAAGCGCCGCGGTTCGTGGTTGCGGAGTTTGGCTACAAGCGCCGGGTCGGCGCGACGGCCGTCCAGGTAGTCGAAGGCGTCGTCGTTGAGGACATAGTCTTGATAGCTGCCTCTGAGCAGCGACAGGAAGTTCAGCCGAGACTTTGATGCGGCTGTGCGGAAAACGCTAAAATGCTCAGACCCGATCTGGGTGGTGTGGCAGTTATCGCGCGCATGGCGGGCGCCGGTATCGTCGACGGTGATGTAGGGGGCCGAGACCAGGCCGGCATGCAGCACGGTCGCATCCTCGGCAACAAAGCCGTCCAGCCCTTTCGTCAAAAGGCGAACCACCTGGCGCTTGGAGACGTTGGCGCCGACATCGTTCAACAACGTTGTCAGCCGCGCCATCGTCACCTGTCCTTGCGCATGCAGCATCAGGCAAAACCGCCTGAGGTTTGGGCCGTAGCCGCCGACGACCCCTCGCGGCAACGGCGCGAGCACCATCTTGCCGTCCGGCAGGATCCAGCATTCGCGCCGGTAATGCACGAGCTCAGCTGTGACAATCAGTTCCCGGACATGGCAGCTTTTGTAGCCCTTGAAGCGCGAGCCGGGCGGAACATCGACGTGCAGGATTTGCTCGCGGCTCACCCGCTTGAGATCGAGCTTCGGGCCGCGCGGTTTCTTGCAAGTGGCTTGCGGCTCGTCCTGTTTGTCATCGGTCGCCTTCTCCATGCCCGATGGTCGAAACGGCGGTCGCGGTGGCAGGTTCTTCAGCCGCGCGATCTCGTCGCGCAAAAGCTGGTTCTCGACCTTAAGCCGGGTGTTTTCCAGCCGCAGCGCCGCATTGTCTTCCCGCAGGGCGGCGTTCTCGGCGCGAAGGGTCGTGACTTCTGTTGAAAGCTTCCTGACCTCATCGACCAGACCCGTCACAAGCTCGCGCAACGCCTTCAGCGAGAGCGTGTCGGCATGTTCGGGCGAGGCAAGTCGCTTCTTGGCCATGGACGAAAGGAATCATGATTTGCCCCCGGTCCGGAATCCCCCCGGCACCACACAACACATCCCGCCCTCACTTATTCACACTTCCCTCAGTGGACCGGCGAAAAGTCTGCCACCAAATCTGCCCCGGTTACGGGGAGGGCCTTTAAAGCGGAAGCGGGCGAGCGCGGCGCTGTTTGTTTGCGCGTCAACTCAGCTGGAACGTGCCCCAGATGTTTTTGAACGTTGCGCTCCTCGATATCGGCCGAGGAGGCAAGGCGGCGCGCAGCAAATGGCCGGTCCGGTTGCGGTTTCCGCTCAATCCGGCTTGAAGCCGATCACCATGGAGTCCGGCCCCAGCAACGGTTCGACGCGTGTGGAGACGAAACCGGCGTCGCGCATCCAGGCCTGGCAGTCGGCCCCGGTGTAGTCGAACCCTCCGCGGGTCTCGATCAGCATGTTCAGGCTCATCAGCAGGCCGAAGGCGTTGCTGCGGCGCTCGTCATCGATGACGGCGTCGTAGACGATCAGGGCCCCGCCGTTCGGCAGCGCGGCGAAGGCCTTGTCCAACAGCTTCCTCTTTTCGGCAAGATCCCAGTCGTGCAGGATGTGCCCCATCACGATTACATCCGCATTCGGCATCGGGCCGTCAAAGAAGTTGCCGCTTTGGAAGCGGATGCGGTCGGCGAGGCCCTGCCGGGCGACGAACTCGTTGAATATCGGCTGCACGGCGGGCAGGTCGAAGCCGATGGCCTGGAGGTGCGGATGGGCTCGCGCGATTACCACTGGCACCATGCCCTGCGCCGCGCCCACATCCGCGAAGGTCGTGTATTTCGACCAGTCGAACCTGGCGGCGATCGCCTGCGCCGCACCGGCGCTAATCCCGCTCATGGCCTCAAGGAACCCGCGCAACCGTGCCGGCTCCGCATAGATCGCGGCGAAGAAGTCTTCGCTGTGCTTGGCTTCGTTCTGCGGCTCTCCGGTGAGCAGGGCTTCGGTCAGCGAGCCCCAGAAACCATAGAGCCGGGCATTGGCCATTTCGAGGATGCCACCGATATAGGACGGCTTGGCTTTGTCGAGGAAGAGGTCCGTATCAGGGGCATTGCGATAGCGGCCGTCCTCGCGTTCGAGCAGCTTCAGAGCTACTAGCGTGTCGAGGAAGTCGCGGGCCGAGCGGGGATGTAGTTTCAGCCGGGCCTGCAGGTCAGGCAGGTCGGCCGGGCCGGCTGCGAGTTCGGTGAAGACGCCGAACTCGACCGCGCTGAGCATGGCCTTGGAGGCCCAGAACCCCATGCCGAGCTGCATGATGTTGTCCGGCGTCGTTGCCATCGCTCGTCTCCTCGTGGATCGTGTCGTCGAACGGCATCTGGGATTGGTGCGGAAATCGAAGTGGTCCGGCCGCTGCGAAGCCAAGACGTCCCGTCCCGTCTCGTCGAGGCACCCTGCAAGGGAAAATAGAGCGTTTCGCGATGGGGTGCAATTAATCAAGAATCACTAGCTCAGAGCCCAACCGAAAATTGCGTTGAGTGATTTCAGGTGGCAGGCGGAATTGCTCGCGTCGTGTCGTGCTGATGATTTCCCCGGTCCCGCTCGCAAGGCGCTTGCGCTATGCGTCGCGCCCTCATCCGAAATCGCTCGAGCGGCCGTTGAGGTTGATTGTGCAATCGCTTCGGCAAAACATGAGTTTCACTGAAATCGTTAGCGGAAAATTAGGTCGCATGTATCGGCTAACGCTAACGGACATATGACATTTTGCCGTTTGCAATGACGAAGTAAAACCCACACACGGGTAACGTTCTTGAACTCGGAAACCTTGATCTTCTCGCCGTGCCGATAGAGCGAATGCATGATGACGGCCGTCGCCGAGAGGTTGAGACCCTGGGCGAGCGTTGGTGATGAGATCGTGACCTTGAGCACGCCGTCGCGCAAGAGACGTTCGATCTCCTTTCGATAGGCTGTCGGCAGCGCGCCGTGGTGAAGCGCCACCCCAAGCCGGAGGCATTTCAAGATGTCGCTCTTTGCGCCGAGCCATTCCTCGCCAAGGGCGATAGCGGTCCGCAGGATGGCCGGATCGACGGTTAGCAGAGAGGAAAGCGCGCCGCGCGAGTGCAAATCGACAATGATCTTGGCAAACGGTTCCACGCTTCGGCGCTCCGGGCAGTAGATCAGAACGGTCTGCCCATCGCCAACGAGCCGCCAGGCTGTTGCCAGGCTCAGCTCCTGCTGGTTATCGGGGAATAGCCGAGTCCGGAGCTTTTTCGGAGGAACGAACCGTGGCGGAGCCGCGCCAGTTAGGAACCGAGGGACGAAAGGCCTTTCGTCCCCGACGCGAAGATCAAGCCGCGCGGTCGACGAATTCCATTTCACCTCGCCGAAACGCAGGCGAGTTGGCCGCCAGTCATCTTTGATGGGGCCGCCGGGCTGATCGCGGCGCAGCCACGCGGAGAAATCCTCGAGCTGGTCCCCGTCTGGAAGGATTGCGGAAAGACAGACAATGCGGCGTTGGTCGGCGTCCTGGCGGCGCAAAAGACGTTGGATCTGGACCTCGTATCGAACCTCGCGTTCGCCCGGACCGATCATGTGGCCTTCGTCGAAGATAAGCAGCCCGACTTTGTCGAGCAACGACGGGTCGTTCCGCAAAGCGAAATCGAGCTTTTCCGGAGTTGCTACGACAATGTCGCGCTCGCGTATAGCGTCCTCATCGAACCCGGAAACGCCAATGCTGCCATATAGGGCGGAAATGGTTTTGCCGAGGGGGCCAAAGGTGCGCTGAAGCGTGGTTTCCGTTTGCGCCGATAGCGCCCGCAGCGGCGTTACGAACACGACCCGCCGCCCACCGGCCAGGCACCTTAGAATTGCCAACTCGGCGATCCGGGTCTTGCCGGAGCTGGTCGGTAATGAGACGACGAGATTGTCGGATTGATCGACGGCGCGCGCCGCAGCCGCCGTCTGTGACGGCCACAAGTCCACCTCCGCCCTCGGGCGCCGAGCGAGCAAGGCGATGAACAGCTCTCGAAGGCTGCGCCATGAAGCCACAGCCGTGCCGGCGGGAATGAGAGGCACTTTCTCATGGAAGGTGCTGGACCAGAGATCGGAAAGCAGATGGATAGCAACCCGGTGGCCCCACCATTGCGGAAGAAGGTTCAATTCCCCACAGATGTCGAGGCCTTCACGAAGCTGGGCGATCGCCCGGTCGACGAGATCACGTTCGCCGCGATCGAGCGCGAGCAGGAACATCGAGAGAGCACCGAAGAAGGCGTCGGTCAGGGCCAGATCGAGACCCTCAAACAGGAAGTCATGTCCATCTCGATCATCCGCGTCGTCGGCCGTCTGCTCGGCGAGGCGGCGCTGAAAGAGGTCCGCAATGCTTGCGTCCGACCCTTCACCGTCAAGGCGGAACGCATGAACCCGGCTGCGCAGCGCGTCGATGTCCCGGCGCATGAGCAGGGCGAGCGCCTGTTCGATATAGGAGAAATTTTCCTCCACAGCGACGATCGCAAGCAGGGAGTAGGCCCGGGCTGACAGGTGGGCGAGGTGATAGCTCGCCGCGGCCATGACGAAATGAAAGTCGCGGTCAGGATCCGCACGGTGGCCTTTCGCCATAACAGCTTCAAGTGCGGTCGCCGCCTGTTCAAAAGCGATGCGCGCTTGGGTTGGATCGCCGCCGAGGTCGAGGAGCCGCAAACCAAGCCCAAGCAGCCCATAGGCGTAGCTGTGAAGATCATAACTGAGCTGGGGTGAAAAGAGCGGTGCCTCTGGAGGTAGAACACCGTCGCGCCAGATCATCCCGCGAGCCTGGCCTCGGGCAATCAGTTTGCCGCGAAATCCCGCGCTCGTCGCATCCGCAATGGCAGCAATAATTGCCTCAGGGCTGGTTGGCATCGGCGATAACCTTCACGTAAACGGCTCCGACAAAGGCTGTATGGCCATCGACGTGCAGGCCGACACCCCATTGTCCGATTGGGCCGGTATAGGACTGGAGGGCCTGCGTCAGCAGCGCATGCGGAGCGTTTCCGGAGAAAGTGAAAAGGAGATGTCGGACGCTGTCCGGTGCGATGCCGTGGTTATAAAGCGCGTCGTCGATCGCGTCGACGAGCGGCATGTCTTTGCCAAGCTCCATCAGCCTGGCCGCGATATATGACAGTGCATGTGGGGATGGGAGGCCACCATCCTTGTCCAGCCCCGCTCGCGCCTCGTTGAGTGTTTTCGTTTTGAGGGCGGCGCGGCTTTTTGCCTCCGTCTTGAGGAAGCGCAGGCGTTGGGTCTTGGGATCAAGGACTATTCCAATGACGTCGTCCCCGCGCATCGCCATGTCGCGGTGATCTCCCCAGCGAAGGCGCTTAATGGGCGCATAATAGCCGCTATGAGCGTTGATCCATTCGGTTGCATAGATTTCCCCAAGGTCGCCCGAGCGGATCTGCGCCGTTTGTGGAAGCAGATCGGTGATCAACTTGGCCGCCTTGGTTTTACCCATCCTTGCAAGCGCTCTCGCGATGCGTTCCTCGGCAGCGTAGTGAGCGGGCAGCGCTTTTGCTGTCACCTGGACAGCTGTTGCGGCATCGGCTCCGCGACCTGTCATGACTCGGATGTGGTGATTTCCGACAGGCGTGTCGTTGTAATCGCACCAGTCCTTGAATTGAACCATACTGCCTTTCCTCAATTCGCGACGAGGTCGCGAGCGCGTGAAAACGGCATGCCGGTTTCAGCGGCTCGGCGCAAGGCCTCATCGATCGTCTCTCTGGCGGCGGTGCTACCGAATCTTTCGAACGACAGCTCGGCCGATTGTCCATCGTGAGAAACTCGCCGCCACGAACGGAGCTGCCGAAAAAATGCTCATATATTTGTGATCGATATAGATCGTATTGCATACGTTTGTGTGTTCAAGAGCGATATCTTTGCTCATTTTTATATGCTATATATTCTCCGCAATGGACACAAATAGATGAACAAAAATCAAGCTGCGCTCGCGCGAAAACAGTTGGAACGACGCCTCGCGCCTGTGCGGGAGCTGAAGCTCATCGCACCGCCTCGGGGTTGGATGAAAGCCATCCGCGAGGCCCTCGGCATGACCACCCGGCAGCTCGCCATGCGTATGGGTGCGGCTCCCTCCCGTATACCGGCGATCGAGAAGGCGGAAGTTTCGGGTGCGACCACGATCAAGACGCTTCGGGAAGCGGCCGCGGCGATGAACTGCACCTTCGTCTACGCTTTCGTGCCAATCAAGCCACTAGACGACATCCTTCGCGAGCGCGCAGCCGAAAAAGTCGGCGAGCAGATGATACGGCTCGATCATACGATGCGGCTGGAAAACCAGGCGTTGGTTAAGTCGGACCTGGAGGACGAACGTCGTCGGCTCATCGATGCTTTGCTTGCAGACTCTGGGCGACGCCTGTGGGACGAGGATTGATCCATGGAGGAGGATCCTCTTTTCCAGGACGACGACGAAGCAAATACGCCGCTAACCGCTGAGGAGCGGGAGCAGCTGATCCCCTCCTACATCACATTGCGGCACGAATTGAACGAGGCCGAGCAAGTCAACATCGGCGAAGGTTTACGATGGGCGACGTCGCGAAAAAGGGACGTGCTCGCCCAGGAATTCCTCAGCGAGTTGCACCGCCGCATGTTTGGGGACGTTTGGCATTGGGCTGGCCAGTACCGGACAACCCCCCGCAACATCGGCGTCGATGCCTATCGCATTGCAATGGATGTGAGGCAGGTGGTTGACGATGTGCGCTACTGGGTCGAACACGAGACGTACCCGCCCGACGAGATCGCTGTCCGGTTCAGCCACAGGCTCGTGGCCATCCATCCCTTTCCGAACGGTAACGGCCGATTCTCTCGCCTCGCCGGCGATCTGCTCGCGCGCCAGCTTGGACTACCGCCGTTTAGCTGGGGCAGGGCAAACCTGGTGGATGCGGGCGAGACCCGCGCCCGTTATGTTGCGGCGCTTCGAGCAGCCGATGATCACGATATAGGACCCTTGCTGGAGTTCGCCCGATCTTGAGTGTTTCGAACATGGTAAGTGAGCTTCTCAAACTGGAAGCAAGAAAGGACTGACATGAAGACATTCACGCAGTCGCAGTTGCAGGCCATTGCGGATGCGCTGGGGGATACGGAACACGGCCTGACGGGTTCTGAAATCGCCCATCTTCTGGCGACGGTAAAAATCGTTGATACGACACCCCAGATGACCAAGCGCCACAGGCTTTATAATGCGTTTGCCAATGACCAGAACAGTCGCCAAATGCGCACCCACATCATCGCTTTCATCCGAAAGGCGATGAAGCCTGAGCGTTTCGCTCGTGAGCCGGAGCGCTTCGAACCGATGCGGCTCAATCTCAACCGGGCCTTGGCGTTCGCCGGCCTGGCTGTTGAAGCCTCCGGCGCTCTGGGGTCTGTCGAGGCGGCCGAGACCCTTTCACAAGCGACACGGCGCGCGCGTGAATTGAGGTCGGATCTGACCAGCCGCGGCGTTCACCCGGACGTTCTGCGCTTTTGCCGGGAGGAATTGCTCTCAGATAACTATTTTCATGCCGTGCTCGAGGCCGTGAAAAGCGTCGCCGAAAAAACCCGGCAACGTACCGGTCTGGCGGATGATGGGGCAGTCCTTGTCGATCGAGCCTTTGGCGGTGACCAGCCGATGCTCGCGATCAACACCCTGGCCAGCGAAAGCGAAAAGAGTGAGCAACGGGGGTTTTGCAACTTGGTCAAAGGCACTTTCAGCATGTTTCGCAACACCACCGCGCATGCCCCAAGGGTCCATTGGCAGATGTCGAAAGACGACGCAGAAGATCTTTTCTCAATGGTTTCGCTGATGCATCGCCGCATTGATGCTGCGGTCATGCTACCCCGAGCGTGAGACGTCGACCCCTCTGAAAGGCAAGCATATGATTGTCGACAAGCCAGCAACACGATCGGACGAGGTTGTTGCTGCCGCGTCGCGTCTTGATGAAGGTGGGCGGGAAACGGCGTCCCGCCCTTTTCCGTTCATGCGGCGTGAGCCAGCACCCGCGGCCCGTACATCGCAAGGACGATTGCACGATCCTCTTCCCGCGAGTTCCTGCTCCAGCCTCGAGACGCGTTCACCGTCTGCATGGAGATGTTGAGATAGGCGTCGTATGAATCAAACGCGGCACGCTTCACCGTGAAGCCCGTTGTGAGGGCGGCGGCGATAAGCATGCCGTTGGCGACGTAGTCGCCCAGATGGGTAAATAGGCCGAATGCTCGGGAGAGGTTTTCGGCGCGATGCTTCAGACTATAGCTCCGCGCCTGGCGGTTGAGCGACTTGATCCTGTCCTGCCGTGCGAGGAAAATCAGCGCCAATTCGAACTGGTCAGCGGCCCAGTCGCCGTCATAGGCTTCGCGCCGCCTTTCTGCAAAAAGAGCTTCCCGCTCTGCCGTCGACTTGCGCAACTCATTGTGATTGCCATGCCAGATGGAATCGAACCCACGAAGTGTCAGATCCGGATGCTGGTCAAGCACGTTGCGCAGCATGGCTCGCGCAACAGCGCGCGAAAGAGCCCGGTCGTGCTTGCCACTGTTTACGATCGGGGGAACGCACAGACTGGAACGATAAAGCGCATCGTCAACGCTCACCGACAGTCCGCCGGTATTCAGTGAGTCCAAGAAACTGGCATAGGTGAAGAAGCCGAAGCCCTTCGCGGCCGCCTCGGTGCGGTGCGTTGGCTTTGTTTCAGGATGGGCCTTTCTTAGGCTCTCCTTAATGGATGGCAAATCGGTTCGATGGACAAGCAAATGCATGACGAAACCTCGTTTCGGCAGCCGGACGCCATTTAATCAGCAGCCGATGGACAGGGTTCGGCGTGCACGGTCGAGGCAGGGGGTAGCTTTTAACTTGGCGACAGGTTGGGAGTTACGGTCCGTGCAAAAGCATCGCGAGAGGGCGGTGATTCGTCAATGGCTCACACCTACCGATCGTTATCGGCCGTAGACCGACACGCTGCTCACCTTGTCGTAGAAGCGATCGAGAAGCACCGGGTCATCCACGCGAGCGACGCGGATTGGCCTGCCGATATTGGCAGCACCGGCGTTGGGAAAGGCCCATTTCAGGTCCGGGTTGCGCTGCAGGCTTTTCACTGCGAACAGGACCCCAAACGGTCCGCGTATGCCGGCGTCGTCGAACACACGTTGGATATCGCCCATGTAGCGGGCGAATGCGGAACGAAACTCATGGATCGTCAGGCGGCCTTCGCCCTTGCGAACAGCGAACGGATGGGAAACGTAGGAGTGGGTGAGCCAGTCATCCCCGATGAAAAAGCGTGAGATTGAGCGGCCTTCCTGAAAGGTCTTTTCCAAGACCTCGACGCCGTCTTCGCATCCCTTGTAAACGCCACCATCTTCGGCGTGATAATAGCGCATCCTTTTCAGAACGCCCCGTCCGGGATCGAAAGGCGCGCGATCTCGTTCGTAATGTTCTTGCGGCACGATGGCGATATGCAGGGTAGCGCCGTTCTTCTGCATGATGTCGCGCGTCTCGACTGCGGAGTTTTCACGCTCCATCAGCTTTGCAGTATCGGCCTCCAGCTTCTCGATCGGCGTGAAAAGAGCGTGGAGCTGGTCGCGGGGGATCGGCGTGTTCTGCGCGCCAGTGCGGAGATAGAAGCCACCCGTGATCTTGTTTTGATAGGGCCGAAGCCGATGATCGGGAAGATCGAGGCATAGGACGAACCTTGATGGGTCGAGATCAAGGAACTCAACACGCACGCCCAACGGCTTGGGTTCGATGTTGTCCTGGATGACCGAGGTGATGCGGCGCTGCAAGGCGTCGCGATCGCCATCCAGAGGATCGAACCGTTCAAAGGCGCCCTTCTTTTCGTGTACGCCAACAACAAGAAAACCGGGGCCGGAATTCAGGAAGGCCACGACGTCATCGATGAAGTTCGATTTTCCCCTTTGCTCGTCGAGATTAAGACGAGCCTTGAACTCGTAGTGCTGCCCCTCGGTCACGAGGCCGGAGGTGATGCCATCGATGGTCGGCGGAGCCGCTCGTTCGTTCATTCTGCAGCCCTCGCAATGTTTGCCGACAAATTCTGTTGGTAACATTTCATTCTGTCGGATCGAGATCAACGCGCGCTTGAGAAGAGCACCCTTAAGCAACAGTATTTTGAGATCAAAGACGTCCGGAAAGCAGAAGTTGCACCTCGCCGATATCGACCTCGACATTTTCCTCGATCAGATTTGCTCGATCGACCGGCGGCCCCGGGCACCGTCAACGATGCGTCCATGGGACGAGGACAAGCTTCGGGATTTCCTTGAAGGCCAGTGCATGCTGAAGCGCGGACCACTGAGGCCGAAAGGTCGGTTTATCATCCATCATGACGAAGCCTTCCCCATCCTGGATGCGCTGTCTGGGAACGGCGCTACGCCACTCACCCTCACCCATATCGACGCCCATTCCGATCTGGGAACGGGTTTTGGCGATGCGTCGTGGAAGGATATCGGTGGGAGGCTTCTTGGCCTGGCGCCAAAACAGCGCGTTGGAGCGATCCCACGCGAAGGAATGCAGCGCCTCGCGCCGAGCAACTATCTGTCCTATGCACTGGCATGCCGTTGGCTCAGATCATTGACTTATGTGCATCATGCGCATGGCGGTGATGATTTGATGCCTTTCCTTTTCCGGGATTTCGACACGGGCTGCGGTGCGATGGAGTTGCGATACGTCCCCCGTCTCGACGAGGCGAGCTCGGGGGAGGAACTGCGCACCCTACCGCACGTCTTGGAACCAGCGATCCCGTTCGAGAAGGTTTCGGTCGACCATTATCAGGCGACGGAGCCATTCGACTACGTGATCCTTTGCCAATCGCCAGGGTACACGCCGGTTGAGGCCGATGTCCTCGTCTCGGTCTTTCAGGACTATGTCGACTTCGATCAGGATGACTTCCTGGGTGTCGGGTTGAGCCTTCATCCGGGCGCTATGGGAGGCATCCGGTGACCCTCGACGGTTTCTTGAGTTTTCTCGCGCTTTTCATCGCGTTCTACGCCATCGTTTCGCCGGTCACGCGCCTGCGCGCGCAGTTGCACCTTGCCGTTCAGATCCCCTTGGCGCTTCTGGCGGTGTTGCTTGTTCTTTATTTCGAGTTCTTTGCACTTCTCGGGCAACCGTGCCGACTGCCAAACGCCGACGCCTGCCGCTGGTTGGTCTTTCCGAGTGACGGCCGCTTTGCGCCGCCGCAGGCCGCTTTTCTTGTCGTGTTCGTCTGGATGATCGCGGCAGGCGGCCTTAGCTTCCTCCTGAAACCCGGGCCGCGGTCGCTGACCACCATCGGCAAAATCGTTCAGACGCTGCTTTACGAGCAGCGCTTTGCGGAACTGCTGGATTTCATACGCTCGCATCTAGGTCTGATAGAAGCAGCGGCTGGGCGGCGCCTGCGCCGGCAGAGGATGCACGATTGGGTGGCCGATGCGAACTGGGTTCGCCGCCGGAATATCCGGGCGATCATGCCGGTCGAGTTGGAGGAAGATGAGAAAGAGCAGCCGGAGGCAGGCTATGGCAAACGGATCTACGAGGGCTTCAGGCGCCGCATTCGCTGGATAAGGTATGTCCTCCCGGCCGGCCACAAAGCCGAGGCCGTCGCGCATGACATCGCACGCGTTCTTTTACGCTCGGAGGAGTTGAGGAAATTCCTCGTAACGCTGCGGCCGGACGCTCTGCCGGACCTGATGGCTATCAAGCTACAAATTCGCTTCGACTTCTCGGACAAGGTCCTTCGGGACTTGATCGCCGACACTGGCAGCAGGCTCTACCAGGAGATCGAACACAACCAGAATCTCCGCGACAAAGGTGGCTATGCAATTCCGGAGGAGAATGTCCTTCTTCGATATCTGTTTGGGGATGCCGAGGTCGCTCATAAGCTTGGAGCCTGGAAGCCTGTCGGCGACGAGATCCTTAACATGATCCGTGGGGGGGCGAAGAGCGGCTACGCTGACGACCTCAACGACCTTCCGGATAATTTCGACGACCAGCGGTGGCGAGACCCCACCTTCGTCTGCGTCCGGTACTTCGACATCATGGTGCACGAGGCCATGCGACAGGGTGTGCCCTATCACATGTGGCTGTTTTACCTGCCGCTCATCCTCAAGGAGCTGGACGATATCTACGATACCTCTCGCGAAACAATCGACACACTCGCCGAGTTTCCCACGCGCAATGCGCGCCTGATGTACGAAATTTTCGACGTGCTCGGCGATTGGGTAAAAAATATCCGGCACCTCGACAAATCGTCGCCGCATGCCGCGGTCTCCGATGACGGCGAGTTTGCGTCAGGCGTTATCCCGATGGATGCTGCCGTAGCTCTTGGCACCGCCATGGCGACCGTTGCGCTGTCCAACAGGATTGGCGACACCTTTGCCGGCTATCTCCATGACTGCGTTCTGTCGGACATTGCTTCTCTTTCGCGAAAAGGGTTGGAAGGGCAAATGCGCGCAATGCTGATCCGCTCGATTATTTCAGGGGGCAATCGCCATCTAAAGGGGCGATATGGCGAACGGCTCAAAACCTTTGTCGCCATGGCGGACCCTGTGCTGCGTCACTCGGTCAAGGATTATACCGACGCACTCGCGGCTGCGTTCCCGGAGCCAGGTGGCCGACGGTGAGGCTTTAGAGGCCGCAGGCGAAAAATACTCCCATAAACCGGATGTTTATATTGAACTTCCGGTTTATGGATGTTATCTAGTGACCATGGCTAGACCCCGAAAAGACGCACCCATCAACCTGTTCACATCCTCCGAGCTTGCGCTGGCCGCACGCATATCGCTGCGCAATTTCAATGTCCTGATTGAACATCGGCTTGCTCCGCCGACGGATCATGATAAGTCCGGCAAGCACAGCACGCGATACTGGGACCAGTTCGGCATCGGCGAAATGGCGCTCACCGGCGCTTTGATCCGGGCGGGCGCCGAGTTGTTCACTGCTGCGCGCCTGTCTCACGTCATTCTCGATGATTTCACCTCGGCGCGAGGGCGGCTCCCCTCTCGTCTCGATATGTTCCTGGACAAGGACTACAACAATCATCACCCCAAGTTTCCGTGGCCGGCAAACGCTGCCGAGGGCAACTGGGCGGACGATGATTTCTGGCTGCATCGCACACTTCGCCTTCACTCGGATGTCTATCTTCCCGATACCCGGCTGAATGGCGACATGATCCTGGAGATCGCAGACCGCAGGTACGTCTACACCCGCTTCGACTACTTCGGTCGGATCCCAAATGTCAGCCGTGTACAGCCTTGGGGCCTCACCGATGGCAACGAACCCGACGTCGAATACGAGATCGTCGGCTGGGAACGAGGGCGAGAAGCAAGCCTGCGCCATTTCGCAGACCTGGTGGATCTCTCCGGCATGATGGACAATCCGGAAAAGAAAAAAGCCGCGAAAGAGCTTGAGGATGAGTGGTTGACAGCTCGGCGCAACGCGCTGGGGCTGCTGCGTGTTAATGTGTCACTGGCTATTCGGACCGCCTTTGACGCAATCCATGAGAGCCGCGCCGGCGAAGCGGACAGCGTTACCAACGCCAAGCGAATTTGAACTTGACCTTTCAGGCGCAGGTAAGGGGAAACCGAGGTCCGTTTGGCAGAAGTGGCATCTAACCGAAGCAACGCTTCTTTTCCCCTTGGGACCGGACCTCGTTTAACATCACTTGTTCAAGGCATCCTTGAGTGCTTTGGCCGCGTGAAAGTAACCTTCTTTGCAGCCGCAACCTTAATGGTTGCGCCGGTTGCCGGATTGCGTGCCTCGCGCTCTGGCGTGTCCTGTCGGGTAGGAACGACCCGTTGCCGGGTCGCTCCTCCCTAAGAACCGTACGTGCGAGTTTCCCCGCATACGGCTCAAGCCTCCACTAAGCCCTGTTTGACCAGAGCCGCCAGTTCCTGTTTGTCGGCAGAGTGGGCGGTTCCACCAGGCCGATCCGTAGTTTCCGAGGGCAGACCACGCCATGCGGCGAAGTAGCGGTCCCACATCGGATCAAACGGATTCGCTTCGAGAAGTTGCACGTCAGCGATGTGGAGGCGATTGGGGAATCGAACGCAGAGTCAGATCCTGCTCTGATGCGGAGTATGCGATCTTTCCGACGATGTCGCTTGCGGCAGCAACCTGACTGGAGATGCGCGTCAGCGCACCGCCTGTCTCCTGGACGAGACGCACTCCATTCTGGACCTGACCCGAGGAACGAAGGATTTGGTCCTTGATCTCCTTTGCGGCGGCCGCGGAACGCTGCGCTAGCTCTCGAACCTCCTGGGCTACGACCGCGAAGCCCTTTCCTGACTCGCCGGCGCGAGCTGCCTCGACCCCTGCATTGAGAGCGAGCAGGTTGGTCTGGAATGCGATCTCGTCGATCACACCGATGATCTTCGAGACTTCGTCCGACGAACTCGCAATGTCGTTCATGGCCTGGATCGCTTCCGATACGACGATGTCGGAGTGGTCTGCCTCAACGCTCACCGATTTCACGCGCTGGGCGGCGTCGTTTGCACCTTCTGCAGTCTGCCTCACCGTAGCTGTCAATTCGTCGAGGGCGGCAGACGTCTCTTCGAGGTTTGCGGCTTGGCGTTCGGTACGCTAGGACAGCTCGTTGGATGCCCGCCGAATTTCATCTTTGGCGCCTGCGATGTCTAAGCCCTTTGCGTTGACCTCCGCCATGGCTGTTTCAAGATGGTCCAGCGCTTGATTAAAATTGGTGCGAAGCGACTCATATGCTGGGCCAATGTCGCTGCATCGAACGGTGAGATCACTTGTGGCGAGCTTCTCCAGGGCTTCGCTGATCGTGGACACGACGCGGGCCTGACTTGCTGCGTCCCTTTCCTGCAAGGCGTAATTCTGCTGGCGCTCGCGATCGAGTTCCCGCCTTTGCTGTTCTTCGCGCTCGGCGATGGCATGGCGCTCTCGGATCTTCTCTTGCAAGGCGTGCGTAGCCTTCGCCATGGTCCCGATCTCGTTCGACATCCCGGTGTGCGGAATTGTTGTTAGGACGTCTTCGTCGGCCACGGCCTGCAGAGCGACATGGACCGCGGCGAGTGGTTTCGTGATGTTACGCATCACGACGAAGGCGGCAACGAGCGCAAGGAGAAAGGCTGTGAACCAGGCCGCGGCGACTTCGAAGATCGTCTTGCTGATCTCCGCCTCAAGATCATCGGTATAGACACCCGTCGCGACAACGATTTTCCAGGGTTCGAAGACGCGGGAATAGGTCGCCTTCTCGAAAAACTGACCCGAAGGCTCGCCGGGCTTTTCCCAGTAGTAGAGGGTGATGCCTCCGCCGGCTCGCGCTTTTGCAAGCATATCCTCACGGAACAGATTGCCTTGCCTGTCCGGCTGACCCTTGAAGTTCGTGCCGACCAGCTTCGAGTTGTAGTGGAACCGCACCGTGATATCGGAATCAAATGCCCAGAGATAGCCTGACGGCTCGAACTTGACGGCGGCGGCCGTTGCGTAAGCCTGGCGCTGGGCGTCCTCTCGGCTGAGTTCGCCCGCTTTCTCGCGGTCATAGTAGAGTTGAAGGATGGACAGCCCCGATTCCACCTGCGTACGGAGCATGTCGTAACGCTCCTTGTAGATCGCGCCGATGGAAGTTCGGACCTGGTAGTAGGTTACGGCGGCGAACGCCACCATCAGGACTGCGACGAGACACAGCAACTGTCGAGATATTCTCAAGTTTTTCATTATATCGTCCGTGTTCAGTTGGCCTCAGCGTTTGAAGCGAAGCCAATTTTAAAAATAGCAATCTCGATAACAGCGTGCCGTCCCGAATATTAATTCGCACGTATCGCTAATGAATTACATTGGGTTCTATGTTTGAATAAAAATATAATTTCTTCAGTTTGAGAAAAGTGAGATAAATATGTTCGGTATTCGCACAAGATACATGTAAAATCTCGGCGGAGACAAAGTAAGCAACTGATTGCAGGGAGCCTTGACCCTAAAGTTGACTTAAGGGTTATGGTGCGCATTGACCCCACTAGCTTGCCGGCGGCACGCAGCGACAAAATTCGAAGAGGCTTCCTCTATATGAGCAAACGCATTCTCCACGTAGTCAGCAACGTAGCGCACTACACGGATCCGTCGCATCCAACCGGCCTTTGGCTTTCAGAGCTCACGCATGCGTATGATCTCTTCGCAGAAAAAGGTTACGAGCAGCACATCATGAGCCCCAAGGGAGGCGTTTCACCGCTAGAGCCGCGAGCCCTCAAATGGCCGCTTTTGGACGCTTCCGCCAAGGCTTGGCTTGCGGATAGAAGCCGATCCGCGCTCCTGACGTCGACCCTAAGACCTGATGAAATCGATCCGGCTGACTACGACGCCATCTACTTCACCGGCGGCCATGCGGTCATGTGGGACTTTCCGGAAGACGAGGCCCTGCAGAGGATCACCCGTGCCATTTGGGAGCGGGGCGGAATCGTTTCGTCCGTGTGCCACGGGTATTGCGGCCTATTGAATACGCGCCTTTCCGATGGAAAGCTGCTTGTCGCGGGCAAACGGGTGACTGGCTTCTCCTGGGCCGAAGAAGTGTTGGCAGGAGTAGCCCGGAAAATGCCTTACAATGCTGAAGCGGAAATGAAACGGCGGGGCGCCCGCTACGAAAAGGCTTTGCTGCCGTTCGTTTCCTATGCGGTTGCGGACGGTCGGCTTGTAACAGGCCAGAATCCATGGTCGGCCAAGGCCACGGCTGAAAAGGTCCTGGCTCTGCTCTGATCGTTACTGCCAACCCTTGCTAACTAACCGCCGGTAGATCGGCGCCGATTTGCTTTTGCGAGCTTGATGCCGTTGGCCCCGGCCCCTGTCGCCTCCACTTCTCTGCCCAGCATTCGCGTAAGGACTCTGCGCGCGTTGGTGGCGCAGTCGATATCATCCGGCTTCGTCTCTATATCGTTGATGAGGGCGATGAGTTGGGCTTTGCTTTGTGAGAGTCGAACCTCCATCGCTTCAATATCAGCTACTTTCCGGCGAAGCGTTTCGGTCAGTACGCCGTGTTCCCACTGCTCCAGGTCGGGCGGCAGCAGAGTACGGATTTCATCGAGGCTGAAACCGGCATTCTGCGCAGTCGTAATCAATTCAAGTACCAGAACGGCCTCCGATGGATAGGTTCTGTAGCCGTTCGGCCGGCGCTCCACGGTGTTCAACAAGCCTGCGCTCTCGTAGAAGCGAATACGTGAACTCGTAAGCCCGGTGCGCTTGGCTAGTTCTCCGATATTCATGTTCGACACCTTCAAAAAAATCCGCTTGACCCTCAAGTTAACTTAAACGTTAGGGTCTGTCCAAATCTTTTTTGGAGACCTTCGATGTCACTCTTTTCCCCCCTGACGCTGCCCAACGGCGCTGTCATCCCGAACCGTATCGCCAAAGCCGCGATGGAAGAGAACATGGCCGACGATGATCATGCGCCTTCTTGCGCCCTGCTCCAGCTCTATAAGGCCTGGGCCGAAGGTGAAACTGGTCTGATCATCACCGGAAACGTCATGGTCGACGCCCGCGCCATGACTGGCCCCGGCGGCGTGGTGCTTGAAGACGACCGCCACCTCGACCGTTTCAAAACTTGGGCGAAGGTTTCGCGGTCGCGAGGCGGGCAGGTCTGGATGCAGATCAATCATCCGGGCCGGCAGATGCCTGCGGGTCTCGGTCAGGAGACCCTGGCGCCTTCGGCGATCGCACTTGATCTGGGAGCGCAGTCAAAAATCTTCGCTCTGCCGCGGGAGATGACGGCGGCCGACATCGCCGATGTTGAACGCCGTTTCGTGGCAACCGCGCGGCTTGCGGAGCGCGCCGGCTTCACTGGCGTCGAGATCCATGCTGCGCATGGCTATCTCCTCAGCCAGTTTCTCTCCCCCCTGTCGAACCACCGGCAGGACCGCTGGGGCGGCAGTTTAGAGAATCGCGCACGCCTGCTCATCGACATCGTGCGCGGTGTGCGCGCTGTGGTCTCTCCCGGCTTCGTGGTGTCCGTCAAACTCAATTCGGCCGACTTCCAGCGCGGTGGCTTCTCACCAGAAGATGCTCTTTCCGTGGTCGAGATGCTTAATCCCCTCGGCGTCGATCTCGTCGAGCTCTCTGGCGGCAGCTACGAGGCGCCGGCAATGATGGGGACGGCGCGTGACGAGCGAACCCTGGCGCGCGAGGCGTACTTCCTTGAATTTGCCCGTGAGATTGCCGGTGTCGCGGCGATGCCCCTGATGGTCACCGGTGGAATTCGGCGGCGCGAAGTCGCGCAGCGGGTGATCGACAGCGGTGTCGCGATGGCTGGTATCGCCACGGCGCTCGCAATTGAGCCAAACCTGCCGCGCAACTGGCGGAAGGGCCAGGCGGATGCGCCGACGCTTAAACCGATCACTTGGAAGAACAAGCCTGTTGCGTCGTCCGCCCACATGGCGGCCGTCCGCTACCAATTGGCGCGCCTGAGCCGCCAGCGGCGCACGGCACCCGGCGTGTCACCTGTTTGGGCGCTGATTTGCGCGCAAACCGAAGCAAAGCGCCGCGCCCGTCAATATCGCCGCTGGATGGAGCAACGGACAGTTGCCGCGTGACGGTCAGCCGTCGTGATCGAACGCAAACGGAAGGATCTTCATTGAATGCTTGACCTTAAAGTTGGGTTTAATCTTACCATCAACGGACGCGCTGGTGACTGGCTGTCCCTCAAGGGGGAACTGTCCGGCCAGTCGTCCAGCGAGGCGGTCACACATGGATAAGTTCATGGCAGAAGTGGAGTTCGGCGGGCAGAAGGTCGAAGTGCCTGCTGGCGGATATTATGATCGCTTTCGGATGAACCCGGATCTCGGCGAGATTGCACGGGATCCAAAAGCCGGAAACATCGACTTCTTTCGCCGGATACCCAAACAGCAGGTGGCCACAAGAGTAGGTCCAACATGGGCTCCGAACTTCTACTACCGCAGCAACAGCGTACAACTTCTGTTCCTGGCCCCTGTCGATCGACTCCGGGCGACGCTGCCGCAACCTCTTGAGCCCCTGCGTGCGTTTCCAGGTCATGGGCTGGTCGCGCTGACGTTCTTCTCCTATTCGGTCTGCGACAATGACCCCTACAACGAAGTGTCCGTCGCAGTGGTTATCCGCCAGCCAGACGCGCAGCGGTCACATGCGCTGGAATTGCTGAAGGATATCAAACGTCGAAGCTTCTTTGCGCATGTGCTGGCGCTGCCGGTCAACACGGAAATCGCGCGCGTGCGCGGTGTCTACGGCTACCAATTACCAAAATGGCTTGCTGAGATCGATGTGAGCATTGGAACTGACGTGCGGGCCAGTATCGCTTCGAACGACGGCAAGCAGGATCTCATTCTCAGCACACCGCTTCCGGCCCTGAAAACTGTGCCGTCACAGTCCCGCATGGGCACGAACACCATGATCCACCTGATCGATGGCCAATGGCACCAGACGGTTGTGCAGACCAATACGATCTCGTTCGCCCAAAAGCTGTTTCCGAAAGGTGTGAGCCTGACGCGCAGTGGTGGGCCGTTAAGCGAACTACTCGACGGCCTGGGGGTGTCCACCATTCTCCGCCTGGACGTGGTGAAAGACGCTCAACTTGTTTTGAACATGCCCACTCCCTTGAAGGGGTTTGGTCGCGCCCTATCGTGAAAAAGCAGTGCCTGCCCGTACCCAATACAAGTCTCACCAAATCAACAAGGAGGAGTGACGATGACATTCGTAACAACAAAAGACGGGGTTGATATCTTCTTCAAGGATTGGGGGCCAAAGGACGCACAGGTGATCCACTTCCACCACGGCTGGCCGCTCAGTGCCGACGACTGGGATGCGCAGATGCTGTTCTTCCTCAAGCATGGTTACCGCGTTGTCGCCCACGACCGGCGCGGGCATGGTCGTTCGAGCCAGGTCGGCGAGGGCCATGACATGGACCATTATGCCGCAGATGCCTCTGCGGTCGCGGAGCATCTCGATCTTCGGAATGCCATCCATATCGGCCATTCGACCGGCGGCGGACAGGTTGCGCGCTATGTCGCGCAGCACGGTCAGCCACAAGGGCGTGTTGCCAAGGCGGTGCTGGTCAGTGCCGTTCCGCCGCTGATGGTCAAGACAGCCGGCAATCCAGATGGTACGCCGATCGAGGTGTTCGACGGTTTCCGTGCCGCGCTCGCCGCCAACCGCGCGCAATTTTTCTTCGATGTGCCGTCCGGTCCTTTCTACGGATACAACCGGTCGGGTGCGAAGCCTTCGCAGGGCGTCATCGAGAACTGGTGGCGGCAGGGCATGATGGGCAGCGCCAAGGCGCATTACGAGGGCATCAAGGCGTTCTCGGAAACTGACCAGACGGAGGACCTGAAGGCGATCAAGGTGCCGACGCTCGTCATGCAGGGCGATGACGATCAGGTCGTCCCCTACAAGGCGGCGGCGATCATGCAGGACAAGCTTTTGCAGAACAGCAAACTGATTGTCTATCCCGGCTTCTCGCACGGGATGCTTACGGTCAACGCCGATGTCGTCAACGCGGACCTGTTGGAGTTCATCCGCGGATGAATGCAGCGCGCCGGACGACCTCCGGCGCGCCCTTCTCAAGAGATACAACGCGATGTTTCCAGCTCATCCCAATCCCAGTTTTGATATGACGGCCTTGCTGGCCGGTCAGCGCTCCGCGTTCCTCAGGGACGGACCGCCAAGTTTTGCCGATCGCAAAGACCGGCTGAAACGCCTGCGTGCGGCCGTGCTGGCGCACCGGCGCAAGGTAGGCGAAGCGATCAGCGCTGATTTCGGGCATCGCTCCCACCACGAGACCGATATCATGGAGATCGTCGGCGTAATCCAGACGATCGACTATCTCATCCGCAATCTGCGTCGCTTCATGAAGCCGGAGCGCCGGCATGTCGGCCTGTTCTATCGCTCCGGCCGAGCTCATGTGGAATATCAGCCCAAGGGTGTCATCGGCGTGATGGCGCCGTGGAACTATCCGTTCTCCCTGACGATCATTCCGCTCGCGACAGCGCTCGCCGCCGGGAACCGAGCGATGCTGAAACCATCCGAACTCACACCGCGCACCAGTGAAGTGATCCGGCGGATGCTCGAGGAGATCCTTCCGACCGATGAGGTCGCCGTCGTGCTGGGCGGCCCGGACGTCGGTGCTGCCTTTAGTGCGCTTCCCTTCGATCATCTGCTCTTCACCGGCAGCACTCAGGTTGGCCGCAAGGTCATGAAGGCTGCAAGCGACAATCTGGTGCCGTTGACACTCGAACTGGGTGGCAAGAGTCCCGCGATCGTAGCGCGCGGACATGTGAATGGACGAACAATAGCAAGCATCGTTTTCGGCAAGTTAGCCAACGCCGGCCAGACCTGCGTTGCGCCTGACTATGCCCTGGTTCACGAAGACGACCTGGATTCGTTCGTCACGCAGTTCAATGCGGCAGTTGCGCGCTTCTATCCGGATGGTACGATCGGCACGGACTACACCTCGATCATCAACGAGCGGCACTATGAGCGCCTCAAAGCCCTCGTCGAGGATGCGAGAAGCAGCGGCGCGCGGGTCATTGAAATTGGGGTACGACCGGAAACTGCCGCCGACAGGCCCCGCGCACTTCCTCCTACGCTCGTCATCGGTGCAGGTGATGACATTGCGATCATGCGGGAGGAGATCTTTGGTCCTGTACTGCCGGTGCGGACCTACCGCAGCCTCGACGAAGTTATCGACTACGTGAATGAACGACCACGGCCGCTGGCACTCTACTACTTCGGCACCACGGATGCTGACTGTCAAAGACTGCTGCAGCGTACCACATCCGGCAATGTCGGTATCAACAACACGATGATCCATGTCGCGCAGGACGATCTGCCTTTCGGAGGCGTGGGCCCAAGCGGAATGGGTGCATACCATGGGATCGAGGGCTTCCGGGCGATGAGCCACGCTAAGGGCGTGTTTGTTCAGGGCCGTTGGAATCTACCGACGCTGCTGAGAGCGCCCTTCGGAAGGCTTGTAGATCTGGCGCTCAGGGTGACGTTGGGACCGAGCCGGCGTTGAGCGTTGAATCCAGCGTGGTTCCTGCCGGCTTGGGGTGAGAGTGCTCCCAAAGCGGCCGTCAACGACGTGGCGTGCATGGTGTTGAAAATATTAGAGGCACAGTCTCGCGATTGAATAGCTTCCTGCTTGGGCCAAGTGGCAAGGGTCGCCCACGTAAGGACGAAATTCTGCATATGTTCATGTTTTGGACTTTGAAGATCGCATAATGTATCAAACGGGACTACGAGTTCTCGCTACGATCTTTGTCGGTCTCACGGGCGACGACAGCATCTCGCACTCTTCCCAGTCGATCCCGAATATCCTCAATCTCGCTCGCAAGTCCGCCATCGTTCTCTGATGCAAGAGCGAAAGACCGTTCCAGGCGCTCTACGATTTCTGCCGTGACGGATCGCGCATTCGTACGCGCCGCCGCCTCGATTTGCTGTTTAAGCGCCTCGGGAACGCGAAGTCTGAAATGAGGGTCCTGACGCGTCATTTCGACCTCGATACACTTTTCACTTGCATCAATGACGCACCGTGTGCTATCCGAATTAATGACGCACGGTGCGTTACTGTAGGTCTTAACAGTCGTGGAGGCAGCGAAAATGGATTGGCACTGCCGCGGCTGACGGAGGACAGCTTCGTCGCGCTCAAATTATGCACCTCCATAGTCAGCTGCGTCAAACGCCCGGCTGTGCTTGAGTTCGCGTGCACTGCGAACAGGTTGTCGTTTTATATCGCGGCGGTTGGCCTCTGCGCAAATTCATAACCGGGTGGGACCCTTCTTTCTCCACTGATTATCAATCTTCGAACCGAGCCACACTGACCGGAGTTGGAGCCGACATGGAACTTCGCCAGCTGAGCTATTTCGTGGCGGTTGCCGAGGAGCTGCATTTCGGTCGGGCGGCAGCACGGGTGCATATCGCCCAGCCGGCCTTGAGCTGTCAGATCCAGTCGCTGGAAAAGGAACTCGGCGTTCGCCTGCTGGAGCGCTCGACCAGAAGGGTCGAACTGACCAGGGCAGGGGAGATCTACTACGATCGCTGTGTGAGGATCCTCGGCGATGTCGATCTGTCGGCCGAACTGGTGCGCTCGGTTGCCGGCAAGTCGATGAGGAAAATCCGGATCGGAACCGTCTATCCGGCAACGATCGGTCTGCTGCCGGCGTTTCTGGCCCGCATCGGCCGCAAGTATCCCGATATCGAGCTGCATATCTCCAGCGGCTCCACCAACGACATCATCCGTGGACTGGAGAACGGTCAGATCAACCTCGGCTTATCCGTCCGGTCGAAAACATCGGCTCGCTCCGGTTCTTCTCGATCGCGCATGAGCGCTATCTGCTGGCGGTGGAGAAGAACAGCGCACTGCTTGCTCGAAGCGAGATCGGCATCGAGGATCTGAAGGGCGAGAAGATCATCTCGTTCTCGCGTCAGAACCTGTCCTACACGGAACGCTACTTCGCAGAGAAGTTCGAGGAGAACGATCTTTCAAAGAGCGTCGCCTATACGTGTGACGACACCTTCTCGCTGGTATCACTGGTCTCGGCCGGCCTTGGCATCGGTTTTGCGCCGGAATGGACGCTCGATCTCCCCAACCGCAATTTCGAGCTCAGGAAGGTGCGGGGTGTCGACTTCCGCATCGGGCTTGGAGTCGCCTGGTCCAAGGATGACCCGACGGCTGCGAGAGATGACATAATTGACATCGCCCGGTCGCTGGTCAGGGCGGGCAGGTGAGGGGTGGGGTCACTCCTTCCCGCATTTGTCTGTTGTGCTTTCCTCACCAGGATGTTTGACATACGCGAATGTACGTGGAGATCGGCGGGGAAGTGCTTTGAGCGGATGGAGCGAAGATCGGGCGCGCGATGCGGCTCAGTTTCTACAGGCGATAGCCCATCCAACACGCCTTCTGTTGCTGTTGCTTTTGACCGAACGGCAGTTGCCCGCGAGCAAGTTAGCGCGGGCCGTCGGCGTTTCCCAGCCGGCGGCGTTTCGACATCTCCGGCGATTGGCCGAAGTCGGCATCCTTTCGGTGAGTTCAAAGACCACAAGCATGACCTTCGCCATCGCCTCACCCGAAACGATGCGGGTTTTGCTCGAGATGAAGGCGGCCCTTTCGGCTCAACTATAGTTGGTCGACCGATGTTGGTGATCGTGCACGGGACTGGTCACGCGGGACGCACTAGCACATTGTCGCATTCTGCACAGTATCGAGCTTCTGGACCCAGGCCGGCCGCTGCCCCAGTCTCAGCAGGATCATCCTGTCTTTCGGCAGTGGATTGATTTCGTCGCCATTAGTGAGGTGACAAGCCGAGATGTGCTCGGAGGATGAGTTCTTGCCCTCGCTCCGCCGCGTTGGCCGCAAAGACCGAGCTCCGAATAGCCGCCTGGAAAGCGATGTGTCCAGCTATATCGGGTGAGAATGCATGGGCTGGACGTACCCCACAAGGGAACCGGGGTGTCGAGATGGTTCAAAGATTTTCTTTGAGCAGCACTTCGATTCGGATTTTGTCTTGTGCGGCGTGGGCGCCCCACGCATCGACGGGTGCTCGCATAACTTGGATGGCACTCCTGATAGCGTGTCCACAGTCCTGGACGATTACAGCATCAATGCGCTCGTCACGTAAGCCGCTCTCGGTGAAAGGTGTCCGTTCGTGTACGACGACCGCCAGGCGCTGAAGATCGGTAAAGGACGCAGCGCTTTCCAGGGGGATCCTCGCCTCCGAGCTCAGGACATAGATCGCGACGACGTCCTGGTTTGTTTCCAAGGCTCTTCTGAGAATCTGGCTGGCCTTGCTTTCGTCCCCATAGGTTTCGACAGAGGGCAAGCACTGGAGGTGGGTGAACTGCGAGCTGATGACGCTGTCGAATCCAAGGCGCCGCTGGATGCTGTCGAGGGTTCGCATCGTCTCGGCAACGATCATCACCTTTCCCGTTTTACCGCCGACGAAACGACCGATGATTTTGGCAGCGGTGGCCCCGGCGGCGAAGTTGTCGACGCCGACGAAGTCGGCCCTCGGAAGCTTTTCCTTGCAGCAGAGAAATTGCACGAACTTGATTCCGCGGCCGGTGAGACGGCTTATTGCGTCGCGAACCTCCGGCGAATCCGGTGCCATTAAGGCGACTCCATCGAAGTCGTTCACATCCATGTCGGACAAGTATTTCGCAACTTTGGACGGGTCATCGACAGCGATCTGGACGATGTCGAGATCGACAAGGTCGCCCTTCACGCTGGCTTGCGCCTCCTTCATGCGTCGGATCAGTTCTATAAGATACAGGTCGCCGATCGTCGGCAGGATGAACTGAAATCGATAGCTCTTGTTGCGCGCAAGACTAACGGCTGCAGGATTCCGAACAAATCCTATTTGTTCAATCGTCTCGTTCACTTTACGAACGGCCGCCTTGCTGACGTTGGGGCGGTCGTTCAGGACGCGGTCCACGGTCGCGAGGCTCACCCCCGCGACCCTAGCAAGGTCCTTGGCCGTCGGACGCATGATCAGTCAAGGTTGGGCGAAATGGCGTCGAGGCCCGCCTGCGCGCAGCTCTCGTCCTGATCCTCACTCGCGCCACTGACGCCGATCCCGCCAATTAAATCGCCTGCTGCTGTCTTGACGGGCAGCCCGCCGGCAAAGGCCACGAGGCCGGGAACAAAGGCAGCGCCGGGTAGTCCGGCATTCACACCGTCGCGTTTCGCTCCAAAGGACAGATCAGCCATGGCACGGGTTGGCGCAGCATAGAGCGAAGCAGTTATCGCCTTGTTTTCTGCGATGTCGGTGCAGGCCTTGCAGGCACCATCCTGCCGTGCGGCGGCAATTAACCGGCCGCCGTCATCGACAACGACAACATTGACCTTGGGATAAGCCGCAGCTTTCTGAGCAGTAAAACAGGCGGCAATCATCGTTTCGGCCACCGCTTGTGTCAGCACGGGTTTTCTTGGCAGGTCCTCGGCCCGCAGAAGAGTCGGTGCAAATGCAATAAGAACAGTCGCGGCAAAAAGCCCCTTGGGCATTTCGTCCTCCCCCTCAATGCCATCAAGCCCTCAGGTGATTACCCGATCAGATGCGCACCTCAGTAAATAAAACGACCGTACCAAGCGATCTATAGCGTAAACTCGCGATGCCGACTTGGGCCGTCAATACAGCCTACACGGCGGCGTAAGATTTTGAATTGTCTTATAATTCCGCTGTGGCGTGGAGGCTTGCTCCGCGCGCGAACGCGACCCTTGTCAGAAATTGCGATCCGCGTTTGCTCATCGCGAAAATAGATCGATCTTCGCGAGCAGGCTGATAAGGGTGGATGTACTTGAGGCACCGGTCTTCTGCCGGATGCTCCTGAGCTGATGATCGATCGTCGAAATGGACCTACCGCGAATTAAGGCAATTTCCTTATAGCTCATGCCCTTCGCAACCAGCCTTGCAACCTCGATCTCTGAGCCTGTCAGCCTCACGGCCGATACACAGTCAGAATTTCCTTCGGCAACAATTCCTGGATTACCGTCAGGGGCAAGTCTGCGGCGACGAGCGCGATCCCCATCGTCGATCGCCTTTGCAACGGCAATGATCGGGCTCAACACATCGGCCACCGTCTGCTCGAAGCGATCGTATATATTTGAGTCACTTGGAGCAAAGTGCTCGGTCCAGTCGGCGCAAATCAGGCCATAGCTGCCGCCGCCGGCACGAAGCGCGCCTCCGAACTTAGTTTTCGTCCGTGCTTTCGAAAGCCGCTGCCGCAACCTTATCTGAACGCGGCGGTCCTGCTTTATATCCGCGAATATTACGGGGCGAGGTGCGAGCCACATCGCCTGCATGACAGGGTCATGATTGTCGACCGCCGATCCGCCCAGCGTAGGCACATCAAAGTTCGCGTCCTTTGCCTCCGCATAGCTCGGGAAGTACTGTCTGGCATGGGGGCTGCCGAACCCGCCGTCGACTCGGTGGCATCCAATCTCGGCCCGCAGCCAGTTGGTTGCGAGGGCCCAGCAAGCCGTAAGATCATCGAGACGGAGAAGCATATGGGCAGCAAGGTCGCGCGCTGGCATGTATCGGATGAAGGAACCGTCAATGAGTTGGGCTCGCAATCGCCGTTGCGTTGCGAAGACATCGCCGCAAAAGCCATCCGCGATGACCAAGGTGCTCCACGGTTTTGGATTTCTTGGATCCGACAACTCGTTGCCCTCTTTCTGCCTCCCATGTCCGCGTCTGCGTTTTAACGAAAGTAATAACATCAGCGCTTCGCGGAACGCAGGCGATCGGTAATAGACAACCCTATTCTGGGCCCTGCTGAGTCAAATAGAAACCGGTCCCTGAAGAATTAGGCAACGCGAGCGATCGCCGGAGGCTAGAACCCCAAAGCCCCGGTCTTCGGCGCCGGTGGGTTGGTCCGGCGACGTCATCGCTCAAGGATATTTTGCCCGATCAGGAGCCCATTCCGCCTCGAAGGAGGATGAGGCTCTAGCGGTTTCAGGTGAGCTGAGGTTCGCGGCAAACACAATGCGAGCTACACTTCACTTTGGGTCGACGTCAGTGAAGTGTTTGAGACTCTTGACAAGGCTGGAATAGAGGTCCTCATCGCCCTCTTGGCTCGCGGCATCTCTTTGCATTCTCTGCCGCACGACCCGCGGATCGGCGAGACGCCGGTGGTGTTCTCGCATAGCGGCATTCACCGCCAACCTGAACAGGTTCGGACTGATTGGCTTAATTGCAAAGCGATAGATCTTTCCGCTGTTGATCAGCTTTATGACAGTGTCGCTTTGAGGAGCTTCCGTCATCACCACAACGGTGATAGCCGGATCAACGTGCGCCAACTGCGAAAGCAGATCGGTCATGTCGACGCCTTCTACCTCGGCGTTTGTCACGATTACGCCGATTTGCTCCTGGGCAAGAATTTTGATCGCCTCGCTAATTGAAGGCGCTGCATGCACACTGTAGTCGCGCGCAAACATTTCGACGACTTCCTGGCGATCGGCGTCGCAACCGTCGATGGCGAGAAGCTGCGATGAAATGCTGAACTGCGGTTCGTTTTTAGTTCCCGTCCACACGGGAGAAATAGCCTGCCGCGCTGACCGGGAAGCTCTGGCTCTTTCGACCGCCTCGGCGATCACGGTACGCAGCTCCGTCTGGTTCCATGGCTTACTCAAAAAGCGATATACTTCGCCCTCGTTGACCGCTCCGATGATCGCGACGAGATCGCTGTAGCCTGTAAGCAGCACGCGAACGGTTTCTGGCCACCGCGCACGGACTTGCGACAAAAGCTCGATGCCTGTGATCTCCGGCATCCTTTGATCGCTTGCCAGTACATCAACCGGAATAGTTTCCAATAGATTTATCGCTTCGCGCGCACTTAGGGCAGTATAAACATCATACTCTCGGCGAAACATTATCTTGAGCAAACGGACAATACGCTCTTCATCGTCCACGAAAAGAACTACAGGCTTATCATTCATTTCAGCAGACCTCAGAAGCATTCCATAGGGGTTTACGAGCTTTATAGGGCAGGCCGGGTACTGTCGAGTTCCTTATCGGCGTTGTACTTGCGCTTGTGGCCGCTAATGAGCAACTTCCGTGGATTTTTCGTCCTGTCTTGGGAGTGTTACCGTGAATACGGTGCCTTTCCCGAGTCTTGAATTGACCGCAATCGTCCCGCCATGATTTTCGACTATGCGATAGCTGATGGACAACCCCATACCCGTTCCTTCGCCAATTGCCTTCGTCGTAAAGAACGGATCGAAGACCTTGGCTAAATGCTCTTCAGAAATGCCAGGCCCGTTGTCACAGAATTCAATCTGTACGGTATCTGAGGACGTCAGTCTCGTGCGTACAATCAGAAGGCCACGGCGATCCATCGTCGCCATCGCCTGCGCGCTATTAATGATGAGGTTGAGCAGCACCTGTCTCAACTGTGACGGTGAACCAATAATGTGGGGTACCGAGTCGTACTCTCGCTTAGTATCCGCGAATTGCTTGAGTTGCGGTTGAGCTATGAGCAATGCGTTCTCGATTTCTTGCTCCACGTTAAATCTCTCTACCTCACCCTTATCGAGTCGGCTGAAGTTTTTCATGGTTCGCACAAGGGCAGCCATTTCCTCTAGACCATGCAACCCATCGTCCAGCAGAGTCTCCAACTCCTCACGCCACTCTCTTGCGACGTCTGCGTCATCTTCATCCATACCATCGCTGGCAATCATTTCGGGTTCCGAAACCACGCGCTCCTTGATGACCTCGAAGACAGCTTTAACGTAGGCGAGAGGCGTGTTGATTTCGTGGGTGATGCCTGCAACCATTTGTCCGAGGGACGACAATTTTGCGGATTGCATTAATTGTTGTTCGACGGTTTCGTTCGCTTGGTGGAGCATGCGATTGTCTTTGTTCAGTTTTGCGAAGCGACGCCATATGACAATGACGATAGCAGCCAGCACAAGGGCGGAAAGTCCGCCCAGCAGGGCCCTGCGTTGCGCCTCTGTGTTGCGCAACTCAAGCGACTGAAGCCGCGCTTGGATATCGTTGGAAAGCGCCGCGCTTGGAATAGCGGTAATATCGAGCATCACCGCATTTCCGCGTTGCCGTTCTTTTATCACCACTTCGCTCTGGACCAGGAAGCGTTCGATCGCGTCAGAAAGTCCTGGAGGCAGGGACTTCGTTGCCGCGCGTGTTGCCGAGAGGCGCTCCAGGACCGTGTCACGTAGCGAGGCCGTCGGCGCCGTCGCAAAGCTCAGCATACTTGTTATGGCCTCGGTGATAAGATCCGAGGGACGCCTGTTCAGCTCCGCAATGGGCTGCGAAATTGCAGGGTGTCTGTAGGCGTCTGAAACGGCATTCGGTAGCACGCTTATGGAGTTGCGCAACATAGCGTAGCTGGCTTTGACTTGCTCAGATAGCCAATCTTTCTGCTCGATCGCTTGCCGGTAGGCTTGCACTCCAGCCAGAAGCGAGGCCAAGTCGTCGTGCAACGAAACTGACTTCTCCAGGTCCCTGACGCCAAGCTTGAGATCGCGTGCGCTACTTGTCACTCGATCGTAATTGGAGGCGATACCGAGCTGCAGCGAAAGAATTTCGTTGTCCCATTTCGTTTCCAGATCTCGCATTCGTTCGAACTGCTGGCGGAAGTCCGTGAGCGTGTCTTTTGATGACTGAATTGACCAGAAGAGCGCCGCTAAGGTGACGGACAGAATAACAAAAAAGCCGGCATAGAAAGCCCACGCTCTGTTCGAAGCAATGAAATTCACCGACAGTTTGTTCAAGGTCGCAGCTCTTCGCTTCACTGTTAATCCAATGGCTTTCGATTCAACTCCATGCGAGCTCAAAGGTCACCAACCGAGATGCCCTGGTATTCCCCTGTAAGAGAATTGAGGAATGCTTCAATTTTCGTGATGTCTTCATCAGGTACATCACGCCCAAGTTGATATCGGGTCATGGCGCTGATTGCAGCAGACAAAGTTTTCGCTGATCCATCGTGAAAATAGGGCGCAGTATGCTGCACGTTTCGCAGGCTGGGCACCCGAAAGACAGCGCGATCGTCAGCAATTCCGGAGTTCTTGGCGGAGCCAGGTGTTGTCGGCCCCGCGGCAGATCCTAAAGGTGTGCCGAATATCCCAAAGGCCCCAAGCATGTTTCCTCCCAGGTTGACCCCTTGGTGGCAAGAAACGCACCCATATTCTTCAAACAGGCGGTACCCCGCCTGCGCGTCGTCGCTTATCGCCGCCTTGTCGCCGCGAAGATATCGGTCGAAGGGCGCGTTGGGCGTCGTGAGCGATTTTTCAAATTCTGCGAGCGCGTTAATGACAGTTTCGCGCTCCAATCCGCCATCGTATATTTTTTGAAATGCCGTCGTCAGGTCCGTATCGCCCCGTAGCAGGGCGATCACGTCTGGCCAATGAGCTCCCATAGCACGTTTATTTTCAACCACGCGTTCGATCTGTTCCTCAAGCGTCTGCGTCTGCCCATCCCACCCCAATTTGGAGTTGAATCCGACGTTGAAAAGTGTTGGCGTGTTCGTCAGACCTGGGTTTTCAGGCAGCCCAGGCGAGATTGGCATCTCGTCTGTCAGCCCCTTCTCAAAAAAGTGGCAACTCGCGCAGGAGACGCGGTTGTCTCCCGATAGGCGGCTATCGAAAAACAAACGCCGTCCCAATACCACCTTCCGCTCGTCCAACCCCAACTCGAGCGGGATTGGCGTGATCCGCTCATCTACCGCGGGCCCAGTTGCGCTCACGAGGTGCGGCGTCAGCACAAAGGCGAGCAAGCACAATAGGGCGATCGCAGAGCTTTTTTTCCGTCCGACTGAGCGGATAGTGGGCGAGATTGGCGAAAGGACTAACATTGAAACGTGGTTGCTCGTCAGCGTCTGGTTTTCCGACCGACTTCCGGTCTTCGCACAACTATCTGTTCTCAATGAACAATTCCTCTCCTGCACATCGATTGCTCGTGAACAAAGCGCTCTATGCGCGATCGTGTTTGGCTAGCTGCATTCGGCCACAGGCCGACGCAATTGAGCTCTCAAGCCACACCTTGTCTTTGCGATAGGGGATGACGACTGGGAAGAACACGCGCTCGGCCTAGAACCGAAGTTCGCATGAATAGGCACTAGATTTGCAGCCTATCAGTCACACGCGCGGCACCATGATCTTTCCTATTGCATGAATCTCTGCCAAAGCCCCGCTGCCCGTAGGCCGCCAGCTCGTGACACCGTTAGGTTGTCTGTAGCTGGCAGATAATGACTCTTTGTTCAAGATGTTCCCCCGAAACTTATGCGCGCAATTTTTGCGTTAGGTGTCCTTGACGGCTGCATAAATTACTCGTTATGGGTGTTTAATCAACGAGCAAAATCACTAAACTCTCACTAAACTCGGCAAATCAAATCGACGAAGCTCCGCCGGCGATTTTGGGGGAGGGAGGGGCAATTTCGACGGCATTTACTTGTTCTTGGTGGAGATAGTCCGGCCTAGATAGGCAGGCGCCTTCTTGCGAGATCATGGAAGCGAAGTTGCTTGGCGACTTAGCGCTCATATCCCAAGGAGACCCTGGAAAGACTGCACGACACTCCTTCAATGAATTTACGAAATAGGGGCGAAAGGCGGTCATGCATTGGCAGCGTTGCATTGAGGCAAAAGAGGGTGCGGTCGGCGACGAAAAGAACAAGCCAGATGTTTCCCTGGAGAGGAAACTAGCTGAAATTGATTTGAATCTTCTCGTGACGCTCGAGGCGCTGTTAGTTTGCCGCAACGTAACCCATGCGGCCAAACGAATTGGGCAAACGCAGCCTGCGGTCAGTCGGGCGCTTGCCAGATTGCGAGATGTCTTGGGCGACGATCTTCTCGTCCGCGGGTCGGCAGGACCGACGTTGACGCCGCGCGGCGAACATCTTGCCCAGATTGTACCCGTGACGATGTTGCATGTGCGCGATGTGATTTCTTCTCGGCAGGGAAAGACCGAGGTCCGCATGAGCATCAACGTGAACCTTGTGCCGACACTCGTCCCTACCCTTTTGCAATCGGCTGGGCGGGAGAAGGAAATCCTCAAGCTCAATACGCATATGACGTGCAGCGAAGGCATATCGCATCTGCGCGCACGCACAACTCAACTAATGCTTTGCATGGTTGGGGATACGACCGGCGAATTGGAACGCCACGCCTTTCTCTCCGAGGAGTTCGTTACACTATTGGCATCCGAGGGTCGGCATTGCCGCAGTGTGGGCTTGGGCGAGAACAGCTATTTTGAGCTCACGCACATCAACCTCATAGAGAACGGAAAGGATGTTTTTCCGCAGGCGGCCGAAATGTTCCTCGGCCATGGAGTGCAGCGATCGCGCATGTTGCAGATACCGGACATCAGATCGGCAGCCATGATGGTGTCGGAGAGTGAATTGGCGATGACCGTGCCTCGATCAATCGCTGCCTGGTTAATGAAGACCCTGCCTTTGCAGGCTTTTCGACCGCCAATCTTTATTCCAACCCAAGAGGTGGCGATTTGTTGGCTTGCTGGAGCGGCGGATCCCGACCGCCTCCAATTGATATTAGATATGGGCGAAGCGGCTAGAGATGCGATGATGGAAGATCAGCGTTCAATCGAAAAGCTGGGGCTCGTCAGGCCGGAAGCATAAGGTCGATGTCCGCAGTTTCGGCGTTGAAGATCGACGATCTTGACCACACGCTTGACCTAAGCGGCTTTGATTTAAACCTGCTCCTCATCCTCAGCGCACTGCTGCGTTGCCGTAATATCACCCAGGCCGGAATCGAGATGCAACTCAGCCAGCCGACAGTCAGTCGGGCACTGGCTCGATTGCGTGAGCAATTCAATGACGAGCTTCTCGTCCGGGATCAACGGTCATTCGAGCTCACGCCGCTGGCAAAGACTCTCGTTCCCAAGGTTGAGGCCGCCCTTGAGAACATAAAGGAAATATTCAGCCGTCGGATACCAACGCCGGAGCGTTTTGCGCTTGCTATGCCGGACTACTTGGCACTTTTGCTTGTCAAAAATCTCTCCGGATATTTCCGTGAAGTTTCACCGACCACCGTTTTTCTGCCAATCCTCGGGCTGTCGGATGTTCTCGCGCAGCTCGAAGGCGGGCAGCTCGACCTTGCGATCGGGGTTGCCGACGACACGCCATCAGGCTTTTTTTGCCGCTCACTCCCAGCGATACCGTCGCTGTGTTTGAGTAGGAAAGGACATGCCGCCGCGGAGGGCCATATCGCCTACAAGGATCTGGGAAAATTTCTCACGATTCGCATCGGCTCATCCCACAATACGGCATTTGGTGAGGTCTACGACGGACTCAAGGAACTTCGTCCGCGTGGCGGCGAAACGGTGACCGTTCCTGATATTCATACAGCGGCCCGGCTCGCGCAGGACACGGATGCTGTGCTCGTTCTGCCGGCCCCATCAGCGATTTACATCGCATCGCGGTACCAACTGGAAACCTATACCCCTAGAAAAGGGGCCGGATTACCTTCCTACCGTGTGTCGCTGATCTGGCATGAGAGGTGGAACCGCAACGGCATTCACGCCGGCGTCCGTAGCATCATTGCCGCCCACATTCTGGAGGGCGTGACCTAGAGACTGCTGGGCGATGTCCGGTTGGCAGCCTTGGGAGGCTGGCCCGCGCGAGCGAGCACGGCACCTTCGAGAATGCTATGCGCCGGCGTCACGCTGACACCGGGCTTCCCCGTCAACTTCACCTCTTCAGACTTGGCTTTGCAGCCTGACCTTTCGTCTCTGCAATCCCTCTCTCCGGTCTGACAAACGGCGCCCTATTTCGGTGTCCATGAACCGTCAGCAGATCGATCATGCGGTGTGACCAAAGCTGCGCCAGTCCAGTCATTCATTTTGAGCATGGCGGTATGCTCGAGATGGCGATTGTGACCAGTCATCGGAGTATCTAGGCTCCTTGCATAGGCTTTCAGAGCTGCTCAAACGGGCCTTTTCCGATGGAGTGGCGACGAAAAACATTCCCGCCTTGGACGCGACCCGCAAGTAAGACAAAGCATCAATATACGCCTGGCTGGCACTCGGCTTGAGACCGTAGTCTGGAAACGGCAGATCGCTGTACCGCGCTGTACAGCATGGTCCGTCGTTAGGGATTGGCTGCGCGAGTTTCGATCCGGCCGCTACTATGAGAGGGAGGCTGAAATGACGACGACAGCAATGGTTGGCTTTATGCCGAATGCAGGTGCGCCGGTGAACGGTTCGCCGCGTGTGTGGTTCGATGATGTGCTTTCAATCGATGTCCAGACTGCTGCAGATGCGGCCCTTTTGTCCAGTCAGTTGCCTGGCATGCGGCAACGGCTATTCTCCCCAGTCGATGACAAGAGCCTTCGCAGATTCTCGTGTGGCGAAGCGGCACGCCTGATCGGCGTGTCTGACGGCTACCTGCGTCAACTTTCGCTCTCCGGTGAGGGGCCGGAGCCTTCCCATGTCAGCCGAACCGGGCGCCGGGCCTACACGCTGGAGGTCGTCAATGAAATGCGGGCGTATCTCGCCTCGCAGAGCGGCGCAAAAGCCGGACAATATATAAGGCATCGCAACGCGCAAGCCGGCGAGCAGCTGCAGATCATAGCGGTCACCAACTTCAAATGCCGCTCTGGAAAAACCACGACAGCGACCCATCTGGCTCAACACATGGCGCTTCAGGGCTATCGCGTGCTGGCGATCGATCTCGATCCGCAGGCTTCGATGTCGGCCCTTCTTGGCTATCAGCCAGACGTCGACCATTATTCAACGGCATCGATCTACGACGCCGTGCGTTATGATTGCGAGCGGGTTCCACTCGGCTCTGTGATTCTCAATACCTATTTCCCGGGCCTCGATCTCGCACCGGCCAGTTTCGAACTGCAGGAATTCGAGCATGCGACGCCGCGTAGCCTGGCCATGCGAGACAGCGGCAGTCCGGAAGCGTACGAAGGGCTATTCTTGGCTCGGATAAAGACGGTGATCGCCATGGTTGCCGACCGCTATGACGTCGTGATTCTGGATTGCCCACCGCAGCTCGGCGTCTTGACCTTGAGTGCTCTGTACGCAGCCACCGCCGTGATCGTCACTGTGAATCCGCAAATGCCGGACGTCGCCTCCACCAGCCGGTTCCTGAGAATGACCTCGGATCTTCTGTCCGAGATCCCGGTGGCTTGTGGCGAGCTGAACGGCAAACTTCTGCGCTATCTCATTACCCAATATGAACCCAACGACGGACTGCAGACGCAGGTAGCGGCGCTCTTGCGCGCGCAGTTCGCAGAGAGGGTTTTGACGGCTCCCATGATCAAATCGCCGGTCATTTCCGATGCGGGTTTGTCAAAACAGACACTGTATGACGTCGGCCGCGAAGGGTTTCCCCGGGGCGCATATGATCGCGCGATGGAATCGCTGACAGCTGTCAATTCGGAAATCGAGGGCCTCGTCAAAGCTGCTTGGGGTCGAGCGGATCGATGAGCAATGGCAAAATCCGTCGACGTACCGGCCTGAAATAGCCGCATAACGAAGACGTGTCGAAGGTGGAGGTGGGGAGCCTCCACGTCCGGCAGGCAACCGGAAGCTCCGGGCGGCATCGAAAGATCACCGCTCCCAAGGGCCGATGGGCCTGCTGGCCCGACGACGCCGTTGGCTGCGTGTTTCCCGGCTTATTTTCTAGAGACGAAATTGAGATCGACCCGCGGGCGGCGGCCATTCTGTAGCCGCTCCTGAAGACTGCCGTGTTGGCCGAAGACTTCAGACAGATTGGCGAACGCTGGGATGGGTTCGCCAGCCAAATGCCGCGCCATCGCCGGCACGAACAGACCCAAGATCAAATCCGCAAGAGTGGGACCGCCTGGCCAGAGCCTGTCAGGCGGCCGGGTTTCCGAATGAGGTTTTTTGTGTCCTCGCCAGATAACGAAGGAAACGTCATGAAACAATCAGGTTGGCGCAAGCCGACGCCTGGCCTTTGTAGGGCGAACATACTCGCCGACGACGGCGAACGGGCACCCACGTCCAAAAGCCGGGCAATGCTGGCCGTCAGGCGCGTCGCGCCTGTTATCGGCGTGAGACCCGGCGACCTCATGCTGCTTGATACCTTGGTCGCTTTCACCAGCCCTCCCGATTGGGAAGAGGGCGCCAGACCGATTGTCTGGCCATCCAACGAGTATCTGATCCATCACACGGGATACTCTCTGTCTGCGATCAAGCGTCATCTGCGCAATCTCGCGGAAATGGGTCTCATAGCCTACAAGGACAGTTCCAACGGCAAACGCTGGGGACGCAGGGGCGACGACGGTCGAATAGTCGAAGCCTATGGCCTCGATCTTTCCCCGCTCGCGGCAAGGTCGGGGGAGTTTGAAACCCTTTATGCGTCTGTCCGAGCCCAACGAAATCTGACGAAAGAGCTGAAGCGGAAGATAACGATCTTCCGGCGAATTGTCTGGGCAATTCTGCAAAGCGATTACGCGCGGCAGCCAGACGACCTGTGGTGCCAAATCAGGCAGCGCTATGAGGCGCTTGCGGAGGCACTGGCCTGCAACACAAGTGGCAATGCCGACCTGTCAAGCGTCTGTGATGCCTTTGAAGCGCTGAAAAACGAGGCTGAGGAGAAGCTGCGCAACGTGGAGCCGGAAAGCCCCGAAGAGAATAGCTCAACTGGTTGTTTTGAAAAAGAAAATCATTCTTTTATGGACCCCACGGGCGCCGCTCTTGAACCTCACATACAACCTACAAACCACCTTCAAAGCGTAAGATGTAAGAGCATCGAAAATGCTCCGGCGCGGTCGGGCCCGGCAGAGCGGACCTGGAACGTTGGCAAGAATGATGACATCGGAAATACGAGTGTTCCCCCGCGGGAAACCGAACGAAATCCAGCCACAGCCGCGCCGCCGGTTTCTGTCGGCGACGTCACGATCCGGTCGGTCGTCTTTGCATGCCCGGCCTTCGCTGAAATGGCGCATGGAATTGATGCTTACATACGCAGCTGGCGCGATTTTGTCACGGTTGCGGACAAGATCCGGTCGATGATCGGGATTTCAGGCGATGCTTGGGCAGCAGCGCAGGCGGCGATCGGATCCGAAGCAGCCGCGGTTGCGGTCGCCCTGATCACGGACAAGTATTCGGAGGGCAAGGTGGTTTCACCCGGTGGCTACCTGCGCGGGCTGGTTCTGAAGGCGCAGAAAGGCGATCTGAACTTGGCGCGTAGTGTCTTCGGGCGGATGAATGAACGTCATGGAAAAGCTGAAGGCTAGGAGCCGGCTCGTCGGGCGCAGCCTGGCGAAGATCGATGTCGGCGGGCAGCAATCATCGATGATACGAGAATTGGACTGGGAGGCACCGCGCTGAACCAGTTGCGCGGAGGCGACAACGCCGCGCGCCAAATATGACGCGCAAACGACACTTTCACATATTGGACTTGCTGCATAATTCCTTAAATCACCCCTGATGAAAGGAGCTATGCAGTGGTAGGCCAAAACCAAAATCCCGACTTCAGACTTAAGGCAGCATCAGCCCCACTGTCCCCGCCCGAACGCGCGGCAGGGCTGCCCTCAAAGCTCGATAGTGGACGAGCGGCTACGCTCGCGATTGTCGAGTTGCTGGCGCTTTGGCTGCGGCCCTTCGTTCGAGCTGGTGTCGTAACGTTGATCGACTGGGGTTTCTTCCCGCCTGCGCTTATCCACCCGGCCCGCTGGGTTTGAAGGTCCGGCCGGAAAAATTGAGGCGGCCCCCTCGTCGTCAGACGCGATCGCGATGGCCTCACTTGCCGACATCCCAAGCCTATTGCCAAACCGCCGCGACGTCGGGTTATCCAGATATTGCACCTCGTGATTAGTGCGGGCGCTTGAGCCGTCGACCACGGAGGTGGACACGGAGCGACTGCGACCGTGCTCTCGGCGCCCGCCACCAGCGTTTGTGAGGGATTGTTGATCGGTTTCATCGTCCGACGAGATCGAGATGGCGGCACTGGCCGAGGTACCCATCCAGTTTTCCGCGTGTTGCATCCTCGTTGAAGGCGGGTCGTAGAACTCGACCTCAATGTCCTGGTCCCAGGCGTCGTCCAGGGACGTTGACACGGACCGATTGCTGCGCAACCTTTGCTGCCGGGGAGCGGCGTGCGTGCCGCCGCCATTGTCGTCATCTGATGAGCCTTGGGTAGACCCGCCACTGTACGAGCTTCCCTCCTCGCTCTGCCATTCATCGATCATGCTTGAAGCGCGGTGTCCTTCAGCATCCGACCGATCGCTCGCGTCGTCCGTCCCGTCGTGCTCGGCCACGCCTATCTCCTCGACAGAGTTTGCCCACTGAGCTGCTCGAAGATTGGAAATGGCTTCGCCAGCCCACTTTGCCAAGCATCGCACTGCGTGCCCAGTGCAGGTGGCCAACAGCGCCCGGGCGTTGCCATCCATATCACCAAAGTCACGAATGCTCTGTCGCGCGGTGCGGTCTGCTGCCTCCAAGATAGACTCGATATCTTGGCTGCGCAGATACTTGGCGTTCTGTGCTAGATCTGCGAAAGCGGGCGCCGCATTTTCATAGTTCCCATCGCCTGCGGCGAATTCGAGTTGGCGTTTGACTAGTCTCGTTCTCTGATCTGGGGTGAAGTACGCAAGATTATTGCAAATATTGTACTCAGTTACCTCTATTGAGAAATCATCGTGAAAGTATTGCTGTGCTGAAAGGCCGTCGTCCTCTGCCTCAGGAGCGATTATCCCGGAAAAGTAGGCTTGTCTTTCTTCGATTGTCAAATCCTTGATGCGAGCGCTGAGCGCATATGCGAACGACGCATGCTGTTCTTCACCTTGCTCGAGCGCGGTCGCGATAAAGTTACGCCGCTGAACTTCAGGAAGTTGGGTGATGAGCTGCGCTTGTGCTTCGAATCGCTGCGGGTCGGTTCGCTCGGTCGTTTCTCTTAGGTGGCCGTTGACCTCATGCCATTGCGGCGGGCTGAGATGCGCCCGATGGGCCGACAAATGAAGGAGTGCTTCAATCTTGCAAAAATCGGCTCTGACATACCAGGCGGGTTCTGGCGTATCGTTTTCATTCGTGTCAGATGTGTAATTGGCGATGAAATAATCAGCGACTTTCCCCTGATCTCCCAAAGCAAGGCTCGGCAAATGTTCGGCGAGATAGCTGATTGCCTGCCATTTTCCCTGATTGTCAGCCGGTAGCCGGATAATCTGGTCAGCCAGTTCTGCCCTGTTTCGCGGCGAAAGTTTGTCAAGATGCTCGGCAAAGCAGGCGAGCGAACGTCCCTTTTCGGCGCCGTCTTTATAGATATGCGACAGAACTTGGGACTGGTCGTCTTCACTGAGAAGATGCGCTTTTTCGGCCCAGAACTCCAGCAGTTCACGGCGGTCTTCGGGGAGGAGGATGCCGCAGGAGGTAGCCACAAGCTTGGATCTGTCGGCAGGCGCCAGATGTTCTGCTTTTTTGATCGTCTGCAATACTAGCCTTTCCGCCATCGGCGAAAGTGCGTATTCTCTTTTCTGCAATAAATGTTCGTGGAACGAGCAGACGTGCGTTGAAACATGGCTTCTCTCTTCCGGCATCAGATATTCCAGATTGGATATCAGATTGCTCATCGCATGCTCGGGAAACGCGTCGAATTTATAGTTCAATAGTTTCTCTTTAGTCTCGCTTCTATCTTTGACAGAGCGAAGCGGAATGAAATTGGCTCGAACAGTGAGAGCTTGCAGCTCCAGTGAGTTGTGGGTGAACCCTTGCAGGTTACCGATCGGGATCTCGTTCAGGCTCGCCGTGTTTCTTAGAAGAATAGTGTTGATCTGCCCTATCGTGTCGGAATTAAGCGCGGCTTTTGCGTAGTTGTTTAGCGACTTATTGAGACCCCGCAGGTTGTTGAGGCTCGTCAGCGTGCCGACAAGATCGTTGGGGTCAACGAGAGGGCCGGTAATTTTTTCGAGGATTTCTGTCGGCAAAGTCTCAAAAGTTGATGGCATTGTTTTCTCACTGATTGGGTCGCCGGGGGCTTCTGGGCCTCGACACTTACCGGTTGAGATCAGGCGCAGTTCGCGTCACTGCCTTGTGTCGCCCGATAGCGTTTCCCCGAGTCTGATGGGCAATCATCCGCTCCGGCAGCTCGCAGCCGGCAGCGACCGAACGCCGTGTTCGATTGGCCTTTGAAGCGCTGTTGACGTTCTCGCCTGTGGCCGTTGGGTCTGAGTTTTCAGAGCGCGTCGAAATACAGCTGAGCGTGACATGCCGTTTCCCCCCGGCACGAGGAGCAGTGCCAAACTTCGAGTGGGTCGCGTTCACCTGGTGCTGCATGTGAGCACCGCATCCGCGAAATTCACAACAAGGCGCATCGTCGTCCTTTGTATAATAGTTCTGCTGAAAGGAAATCGACAGATAGTAGATGATTATGCAATGATAAAATCAGAAAAGTCATTTATATTCACGGATAACTGAATATCATCGTGTTAATTGACGGTCAATATGTCGATTTTCAATTAATTCAGGCGACAATGAATATTCTGCTGAAAATTATACAATTACATTAATGAACGATATTACGATTATACACTCAATCAGTCGGATCGTTGCTCGAAGCAGGCTATTGTGGTTGTGTTCACCGCTGGTGCGCAATTCGAAGCGCGGCGTTGATCAAAATCAACAAGGACCGGCCGGCTGGCCCAGATGTCCGAAACGCGATCGGCAGGAACGCCGGGATCCGCCAGATGTCGCCGTGGTTGCCGATGAACGTCACTTGTCGCTGTTTCGTTTGAATGGGTGGAGGGAGTGTGTTTGTGATGGACGGGCAGATGTCACGCTCGTTTGAGCGAATGGGGCCCCATCATCGTCCCAGGGCGAGCTCGCGCCGGTGCCGGCAGCACCCTGGCGATCGACGAGTGCCGGCGTCGAGCGCTACTCGACTGGCTTTTGACGATTGAGCCTCGGCACGGGCAGGCACATTCTGTGCTCGGCGGAACGGCTTGTGGTCAACGTCGGAACAAAGCGGCTGAATGTTTTTGTTTCCCTCGTCATCAGGACAGGGGCTCTGTCGGCGCTCCACAGAAGTCCGTTGGCGGCCCTCAACCGGCGGGAGATGGTCGGGGCACTGGCAGGATATATGCAGGTGTAGTCAATCGCCTCTCCTCGAGAACGCTCAAGACAACCGACTGAGCTGGTTCGCAGGGCTGCCGTGTCGGCCGTATTGGCGGCAGAGGCCGTTTGCAGCCAGGAAGCCTGCCGGCAGCGCCCGGGAGCGTTATGAGGCGCGTGGCCGGGCACGGGCTCTGCCGGTACTCCAGTGACGGGCGGCGTTTTGCTGGCATTCGAGCTTCGGTGGCCGAAGGCAGGGTTGGGGCGCTGGAGGTGATTTGCGCTTCTCGACAATGTCCGCGCCAGGTTGGGCACTTCAGGCAGGCTTCCGGGTAAGAGGCGAACGACGCGGCCACGGCTGCAGAATGAGGTGCGCCGAATACCGGAGGCAATGCGCCAGCCTTTTGGCTGCTGGCTGGCCGTTGTCGGCACTGGGCGGTCTGGTCATCGCTGCTTTGAGTGTTGCGCTCTGTCGCCGTTTGCGGGGCGTCCCATGGCAGGGCAATCTTGGAGGTGGCTGCTTTCCGATCACGCGTAGACCCGGCACTGGCAGGATATATGCAGGTGTAGTCAACTCCGCGCGCTCAGCCTTCCAGGGACCCTCCTCACACTCCGCCTGGGGCTGCGCTTCGCGCCCTCGCAAGCTCGGAGGAGCCCCGAGGCTCCATTCCCGGAGGGTCCCTTCTCGGCTGAGGGCGCTTACGTTGACTACACCTGCATATATCGTGGGAGCCGATCTGGTTCTCGCGCTTATGTAAGCGCATGCATGATGTCACTTATTTAATGGTTACACGCAAGAACATACAAACAATTACACAAATTTATATTTTAAGCTTGGAACAAATAAAATCTTGATTTTATTTAAAGAAGGCCACTTTTAGTGCGGGGCATATTGGGAAGTACTATAAATAATATTCCGGTCCGAAGCGTCCCGTGGCTTGCGGATGGCTGCGCTTAGCCACGGGCAGCATCAAGGGCGGTAGACCAAGCAACAGCCAACTGGGCAACAGCCTCTAGGAATGCGGCGGTCTGGTGTGTGCCAAACAAAAGCCCGTTGACGTAGTTGGGGATCGTCATGCTCTCGCCGGGGGGGACCACCTTGAATGAAAGGCCGCCCATGTCCTTAACCCCTTGCTGTGCCGCGATGTCATTCTTGTCATCCCCGAAGAACAGGACGAAGGTTCTGCGGTCGGCAAGGTGGTTCAGGAAGTCCACAAGGGCACGCCACTTTCCAGGTTTGTCAGCGGGCTCAAGTGTCACGCCGATGGTGTGGTCTTCAATGGCGACGCCATTCTTGGCAAAGGGAGCGAGTAAATCATAGATCTCTTGGTAGCGAGGGTGAGTTTTGTTGATAAAGACGCCCAAAAAGTGGCCCATGATCTGGAAAACCACTGGGGGACCAGCATCGTTTGCGAAGTCGACGGCTACTTTCGAGGGAGCGGAATAGTCGGGTTTGCGCACAACATTGGTTTTCTGCCCGTTGATCAAAGTGACGCAGCCCTCGTTGGCGGCCAGATTGATGCCTTCAATGAGACCAAAGAGGTTGTCGAGAAGCGTGTATTCCCGGGCAGACGCCACGAGGACGTGGCCTTTCGCCTTGATCAAGCGGGTGAGGGAGGCAGCGATCGTGGGCTGGAGAACAGGTTCGGAGGAGGTGGCGGGAAGGGTCAACGTCTTGTCAACGTCGGTACCGACGACGATTTCCACAGCGGCCTCGATTTGGCTTCGGACGGTTTCAAGGTGCGGGAGGAGCTGGTCGTAGTGGGCGTCGCAGGCGTTCTTGAGGCCGTCACAGATATCCTTCCAAACGGTCTCGGGGATGCGGATCTTGGGAGACTCGTTCATCGTGGTAGGGAGGTGGGTATGGAAAGCGGGTGCTTGAGTGCTTGAGTGTTTGTGTGTGGAAGAAGAGAAAGTGGAGGTAGATTGTTGAGAGTTGAAAGAGGAGGGAACGGCCTCTTTTTATAGCTTTGAGAGAGGTTGGACTGGGGCACGCCTGGGCGTATGACCCATGCTTATCGGCTGATCTTTGTTGATAGGGGGGCGCATGATGCGATGGCGTGATCTTGCCAAGCACCAATCAGATGTGGGGGCAGTGGCACGTTTTGGGGATGGGAGAGGCTAGACCATGTCGCATGACACAAACAACGGAGCCCGTTTCTAGATAAATTGCGGCGAAGGGGACTGCGAATGACGTCAGGTGGCAGGATATGGGATGATGTAATGTTCGTTTGTTTATGTCTTCCTGAATGCAATTGTCTGTGCGGGACAAAGTCGATGCGCGCGAAAGTCGGCGCTACTTGATCGTCTCTCGTCTGTTGCGAAGGAAGACTGGGAGAGTTGATGGACGCGCGAAAGAGGCTGAGGCTCTCAATGGCCACGATGCCGGCCAGGCGTGTCGCCGCGGCGGCGTGCCGCGATTGCTGCGCTGCGCGTGCTGGAGTTCACTTGGCTTGCTGAAAGTGAAAGAAGAGGGGTCCTAGGGCCCCAAATCCCATCCTGGAAAACATGGTCCCCGGCGCGTCTCCTACGCTTTTCTCCGGCGGGGCATTGGCTGCCTGACGAAGCAAAGCAACGGGCAAACCAAGTATCGCGCAGGAAGGCAGCTGGCGGCGTCCAGGAGCGGCAGAATGCACATGGCCGGGGAAGTGGGCCCCGCCGATCACCCAGGCCGTCAGCGCCGTTCTCCGGGCGCCTGGATGGTCTCGACGATCTCGACGATCTGAAGGGCATTGCGGCTCGCCTGGCAGGATATATGCAGGTGTAGTCAACTCCGCGCGCTCAGCCTTCCAGGGACCCTCCTCACATTCCGCCTGGGGCTGCGCTTCGCGCCTCGCAAAGCTCGGAGGAGCCCCGAGGCTCCATTCCCGGAGGGTCCCTTCTCGGCTGAGGGCGCTTACGTTGACTACACCTGCATATATCGTGGGAGCCGATCTGGTTCCCGCGCTTATGTAAGCTCATGCATGATGTCATTTATTTAATGGTTACACGAAAGAACATACAAACAATTACACAAATTTATATTTTAAGTTTGAAACAAATAAAAGCATGGTTTTATTTAAAGTGAGCCACTTTTAGTGGGGAGGCATATTGGGGACTACTAAAAAGTATAGTCCGGGCTGAGCTGTCCCGTGGCGTGGGGTTTGGGCATTCAGCCACTGATACCCTCGAGGTGAGAAATCACGACCTGGTTCACGGCGCGGAAGAAGCCCTCGGCGTCGGCGTCGGCGTCGGCGGGAACGGTGGCGGTGCCGTTGTACTGACAAGCATGCGAGAGGCGATCGGCGTTGATGGTAGTGGACATGGCTTTCTTTGCGTACTTGTTAGCCAAGTCCTCTTTCATGACCTCTTTCTCGGACTTCTTGAGGGTATCAACTAAGAGCTCTCCGGTTTCAGCGTCGAAAAGACCCGAGAAACGGAGGTGGCGTGCGTCAGTCGAGTACACCGCGCTGGCGTCATCGATCAAAGCGTAGAGTGCCTGATCCATGGGGAGTGGGCGCTGACCGGGACGGCGCAGGTGCCAGGCCCAAACGCCGCACGAATTTGCGCTGACGTGAATTCCGAGGGAGGCTACTTTGCCGCGTTCATGGGAAAGCATGATGAGCTCCCGAACGATCGTCGCTTCCGTCATCTCATCAGCAGTAAGGTCATGCTCAAGGACAGCAAAAGTTTCGTAGATGACCTTTTCCGGGTCGCCCACACTGGCTGAAATCACGCGGTTGAACGAGTACGGGTTCTTGCCCGCCCAGTAGGCATCGACGACGTTGGGTTGGCCAAGCTTGCTGTTGCGTGGATCCGCATACAGTTTCTCGAAGGGAGATGCAGGAGTTCGCAAGGCCTTCGATAGCTTCCGAGCAGCGTAGATTTCGGAAACCATTTCATCCCCCTCCTTAGTCAGCGGACGAGCGAAGGTGTCAATGCCGGTGTATGAACCCCAAGGGTTACCGTCCTCGGGAGCGAACCTGCACTCGGCGTGAATGCCGCGTTCCTCGCCGAGGCTGGTAAGTGCACGCTGTAGGCCGACGTAGAGCTTGCCGCCCTCTGTGGGAGCAGTGCCGGCTCGGATACGGTCCAGATCGGCGAGACAAAGCACGTCGGAGTTCGCGATGATGGCCTCGCCAGGGGTCTTGAAGTTGGACACAGGCTGGAAGCCGAGTTCGCGGGTGGCGCCGGCGGCATCGGGGTCCTGTCGAGCTATTCTCGCGTTCTGTGCTCCAATGGCAGCGAGATCACGGTCGCTACCTTCGTAAGAACCCATGGCGGTCGCGCTGGCGACTCCGGGAACCAGTTTAGAGAGGGCCGAGACAGAAGCACCCTGGGCGAGCTTGGCGTAATTGAGCGGTCCATAGACACCGGTGATGAACGGCTGGGCGGAGGACATGCTGTTCAAGCGGCGGTTAGTTTCCAGGTAGTGTTAAGGGATAGAAAGAAGAGTGCGAGTGGATACTTACGTTGCGTCAAAGGTAGGCGGTTCTTGGTAAAGTTGTTTGAGTGTTTGAGCGTTTGTGTGTGGAAGAAGAAAAGAAGAGTGCGTTGGTGATGATTGAAAGAGGGGGAGCGGCCTCTTTTTATACCTTTATGAGAGGTTAGACCGGGTCACCCCTGGGCGCGTATGACCCATGCTTATCGGCTGATCTTTGTTGATAAGGGGGCGCATGATGGGATGGCGTGATTTTGCCAAGCACCAATGAGATTTGAGGGCAGTGGCACATTTTGGGGATGGGAGAGGCTAGGCCATGTCGCATGACACAAACAAAGGAGCCCGTTTCTAGATAAATTGCGGCGAAGGGGACTGCGGATGACGTCAGGTGGCAGGATATGGGATGACGTAATGTTCGTTTGTTCATGTCTTCCTGAATGCAATTGTCTGTGCGGGAGAAAGTCGATGCGCCCAAAAAACCTCGGTCCCGTCTGAACGAGCAAAAAAAGCGATCGCAAAATTAAGGCTTGCAGCTACGGGAATCGGAAGTCGCGGCTGGTCCCCCCGCGGCTTGCACTGTGATCGAAACACGTCTAGCACTATGGGCGGCGACGGGATGGAGGGGCTCTATCTAGGAGCCGTGAATGCCCCATCGTGAACATGAGATGCCCGCCGTCCAGTATTTGCAGGAAGTCGTTCGGCGTCGGATGCTGCCTTCTGCTCTCGCCGATAAGATCAGCATCGCACAGCCGGGATCTGATGAATCCGCTCGTCGGTCCGAGACACACCAGATCGCCCGATCCATCGACGACCTGTTAACGACGGCTATCCCCGCAGGTCCGGAATACAACTTTCAGCGTCTCTATGCGCTTAGAGCCATTCGTGGCGCGGGTTTCGATAGACAAGATCCACAATCGGAAGCCGGCTCAGCCAATATTCGGGGCATCATCGGCGCCATCGACCGCAAGCGGCCGCAATTCGCTCAAAACGTTTCGGTCGAGATTGTTGATGAACTGTACAAGAAGCTTCAGAGCTATTCAAAAATCAAGGGCGGCGATCCGCGGGAATTCCCACCCATAGACAACCTGGGCCATCGCTACGACGAAGTGTCACGTCAACGTGGAAATGTCGCTCGCAGAGGCGCGATGATCCATTGTGCTTCGCTGAGCCAGATGTTTGCGCCTGCGCCAGAACGGGAATGGCCTTCTTCTTCGGGCTGTTCTCGTCTATTGCCGCGACCTTCCGAACTGCTCGACGCTGGTCAGTCACCGCATCCCGAATTGGCCTGAGAATAGACTTTCCGACCGACATGTCGGCGCCCAGCCGATGACCGCAGCCCCATGGACCCAGCCGCCAAATCTTGCGGGTGGTATGAGCGACACGGCCCCGACGTGGCGGCCGCCCTTGGGGTGCGGGATCATTGCAGCTGTCGCTATGAATTCAGAAGCTCGCGCAAATTCGCGTCAACCTGCTTCATGTAACCGGGCTCGAAGCCGTTGAGCGCAAAATGCCCCTCCTTGGATTGAAGGACCTTCAGAGTGGCATTTGGCATTTGCTGTGCGTCGGCCTCGCACTCGTTTGGCGGAAAGAACTGATCGTGGCTGATGGGCATGACATATGTCCGTGCCTTGATGCGCCCGAGTGCGGCGGAGAGATCACCGTTCGTATGCCTTGAGATATCGGCCCGCTGCCACTTCCAGATGGCGCTCAAAAGGGCGTTTGGGTCCATCGGCTCGAAATAGGCCTTCATCACGCCATTGATGAAATCGGCAAGCGAAGACATGCCGAGCACGGTGCGCCACCGTTCCTCCTGGTAGAACTCGCGGCTCCATCCGAGGCTGGCAACGATCTTGGCCATGCGGTCCATGCCGTCACGCACGTCGGTGCCCTGACGGTACCAGCCGCCATTCCACGCGGGATCGGACGTCAAAGCGTCCTGCAGCGTCTCGGTGAAATTTACCTGGTGCAGGGAGATCCGCGCCGTCGCTGCGATTGGTGCAGCGCGCTTGACCATCTCGGGGTAGCGTATCGCCCATTCATAGACTTGCTGACCGCCCATCGAGCCGCCGACGACGAGGGCGAGTTCGGTGATGCCGAACTTCTCTGTCAGCAGCCTGTGCTGGGCGCGCACGTCGTCGCCGATACGGATCTTGGGAAACTTGCCCATCGCCTGCGGCGCCGGCGTGTTGTGCGGTGAAGACGAGGTGCCGCAGCCGATCTGATCGACGATGACGATGAAGTACTTTTGCGGGTCGAGCGCGTGATCCGGGCCGACATAAATGTCCTCCATGACCTTCCCTGTTCCCGAGAACCATGTGGTGACCAGGATGGTATTGTCGCGCGCCGCGTTTAGTTCGCCGAAGGTGCGATAGGCGAGCTGACAGTTCCTCAGCGTTTCGCCCGTCTCCTCAAGCACCAGGTCTCCGATGCCGTGCAGTTCGTAGTGCCCCTGAAACGCGGGCGCTGCGTAGTAGGTATTCTCGATCATGATTGCCTCCCATATCACGGAGCGACCCTCCACGACCGCACCGTTACTCCTCCCAAAAATCACTAAACTCAAGTAAATGTTTTTGCAAGAGACTGGCGCGAGGCGCCGTGGTTTTATTGGCAAAGCACGAGTATTGTCGCCGTCGATATCTAGTTATCTCATTGAAAACAATGTGGAATAGATCGTTTGATCCTACGCCTCAGCAAATTTGAGTCCCTCCTCTTGATAGTTTAGTTTATTTATGTTTAGCTTAAATGAACGCGGCGCGAGGAGGCGCTTCGTCGGAGGCGTATCGGCAATCCGCAAGGGTTGCGGGAGGAGATTCACATGAAAAGACCGAAGCTGGCGATCAGGAACGCCACGAAGGTGTATGGCGCTGGAGAGAACCGTCTCGTCGCGCTCGACCGCATCAATCTCGATGTGGAGGAAGGGGAATTCGTCTCCCTCGTCGGCCCATCTGGCTGCGGCAAGACCACGCTTTTGTGGTCCATCGCGGGTCTGCATCGGTTAAGCGAAGGGGCGATCGAGCTTGATGGCGTCGCGATCGAGGGGCCGCATCCGCAGATCGGCATGATGTTTCAGGAAGCCAATCTTCTGCCTTGGCGCAATGTGCAGAAGAACATCGAGTTTCCCTTTGAAATTCGCAGACAGAAGCCGGCGCGTGCGACGATAGAAGCGTTGCTTTCACGCGTCGGCCTTGGAAGTTTCGGGTCGAAAATGCCGCGAGAGTTATCCGGCGGCATGCAGCAGCGCGCTTCGATCGTACGGGCACTCTCATCCGACCCGGACGTGCTTTTGATGGACGAACCATTTGGTGCGCTCGACGCGTTCACGCGCGACGAGATGAACCTGCTCATGGAGGAAATCTGGCTCGAGACGCGCAAGACCATCGTTTTGATTACCCACAGCATCCAGGAGGCGGTGTTCCTTTCCAACAAGGTTCACGTCATGAGCGCGCGCCCGGGGCGCATGTCCCGGACATTTGACGTTCCGTTCCCGCGCAAGCGCTCGCTTGCACTCACGGAGACCCGGGAGTTCTTCGACCTGGTCAATGAAATCAAATCGGAAATTCAACACCAGCCCGGCGTCCGTCGCGTCGCGGCAGCTGCTGCGGAGTAAGACGATGGGCGATAATACAATGAAAGCGGCTGTCGATTTCGGTGGCAACGCACCGGGCGGAGGCGTGGCGGCCTCTGGGCTCGCAGGCAACCCCGGTATCCGCAGTGCTTCGGAGATTTTTGCGGTTCTCGCCGTGGCGGTGGTGATCATCGGCGGAGCGGAAGTGCTGCTGCGCCTCTTTGAGGTGCCAGACTTCGTCATGCCGACGCCGTCGGCGATCGTCACGGCGCTCTTTCGCAGCATGCCAGAGATCGCGCCGCATCTCGGCTATACGCTCGTGGAACTTGTAGTGGGATATGCCATCGGCGCCTCCATCGGCATGATCCTGGCGGCGGTCATCACCCAGTTCCCCTTCGTCGAGAAGATCATCACACCTTACATCCTGCTTCTCGTGACAACACCCATGCTGGCGCTGGTGCCGCTGCTGATCCTCAATTTCGGCTTCGGCTATACCCCGCGCATCATTGCGGTGGCGCTCGCATCCGGGCCTATGGTGATGATCAATTCGGCGACAGGTTTCCGAAGAGTGGATCGAGCGAAGATTGCGCTGGCTCAGGTCTATGGTGCAACCACCTTGCAGATCTTCATGAGGATCCGTGTGCCGATGGCCATGCCGATGATCATCGTCGGTTTGATGATGGGCGCGATCTTCAGCGTGATAACGGCGATCGGTGCCGAGATGTCGGGCGGTGGCTTCGGCCTTGGAAGCAGGCTTACGACATTCTCCTCGACCCTTAGAACAGCCGATTTCTTCGCCGTGATCCTGATTCTCGCGGTCATGGGCATCCTGATCTACGCCTTCTTTTCCTGGCTCGGCAGGAGGTTGGCTGGCTGGGAAAGCTGACGTAGCCGGCGGGCCCGTGGAACCGCTCGCAGGGCCCGCCGCAATTCGCGAGCGGATATCAAGTGGAGGAGATGGACATGAAGACTGTTTTCGAGGCTGGCGTTTCACGCCGCCGTTTGTTGCAGGTGAGTGGCGCAGGTGTCGTCACGATCGCGGCCCTTGGCAGCGGCATTCTGCCTGCCCGTGCAAAACCCTATGACGGCAAGTTTACCTGGATTTCGCCACGCGGCACGATCGAGGTGATGGACGACTATGCGATCTGGGTTGCCAAGGCGATGGGCTACTACGACGATCTCGGCGTGGAGGTGGAGCTGCAGCCGGGACCGCCGGGTGGGACCGCGGTCGTGCAGTTCACGTCGGTCGGGCAGGCGGACATGGGCTTTCCGGCCCCGGGCATTCTCGGCAATTCGATCGAAGCGAACATGGGCCTCGTTTCTGTGTTCGGAACAGGCGCACGCGATCTCTTCAACATCGCCTTCCGCAAGGGCGAGGGTATGCAGGATCTGAAAGGGCTTGAGGGCAAGACCGTTCTCCTCGGTTCGGCCGCATGGCAGTCCATTGCCGACCCCATGCTGGCGGCCGTCGGTGTCGACACAAGCAAGGTCACCTACCTTGAGGCGGGGTTCCCGAACTGGACGAACGCGCTTGCTTCAGGCCAGGGCGACGCATGCCTTGCCTGGGAAGGCTTGCGGGCGACGCTCGACGCCAAGAAGCTTGAGTTCGACTATTGGATGGGCATGCTGGGCTCGCCCTTGCCTTCCAACAGTCAGGTCGTGCGTCGTTCTGATGTCGACGACCCCGATCGAAACGCCTTCCTGAAGAAGTTCCTCAAGGGACTGGCCATGGGGCACGCCTTTGCGGAGTACAACCCGCGCGCGGCGACCGATATCATTTTCAAGGCCCTGCCGGCGACCCGGGAGGCGCTCGGCCCGCGTTACGGGACCGAAAGCCTCATGCAGATCCACCGCACCTTCAAGGGGCCGATGACCGAGACCAACGGCTGGGGCCACCACGACATCAGGGCCTTCGACCTCTTTTTCAAGATCCAGAAGAAGCTGGGACTGCTATCCGTCGACATCGACGCGCAGGACTATGTTCTCAATGACTTCATCCCCGAGGCCAATGAGTTCGATCACCAGAAGGTCAAGGCTGCGGCGGAGGCCTACGACCTTCCGGAAGATCTGGCAGCGGTGGACATGGCGGATGTCGAAGCCCACTTCTATGACCGCGCAATTAATCAACTAAACTAAACTGTTCACTGGCAGAGCCCGGCGTTATGTTGGCTGGGTCTCGAGTCGGCGAGGAGACGTTCCGGCAGGTGGATCCCCACGGATCCACCTGCAGAAGGTGTCGGAGGACGAGGCGATGAGGAACCGGAAATGGCAAGCCAAAGCGAAATCATCGGGAAAATCGTCGATCGGTGCTGCTCGTCCATACAGGAGAACCGCGCGGCCTTGACCGGTCTCGACCTGGCGATCGGTGATGGCGACCACGGAGACAACATGGCGCGCGGTTTCGCGGCGGTGCAAAACACCTATCGAGAGCACCTGGGTTTGGAATTTCGGGAGTTCTGTCACACGCTCGGCATGACGCTGGTGATGAATGTCGGCGGCGCGTCGGGCCCACTTTTTGGGTCGATGCTCATGGATTTTGGCAAGGGGTCCGGTGCCCTGCCGAACGATGCGAAGGCAGCCTGCGACATGCTGCGGGCCGGGGCCGAGGCTGTCAAGCGGCGCGGCAAGTCGGATGCGGGGGCAAAGACAATGTTGGATGTGCTCGTGCCCCTCTGTAAAGAGCTCGACAGGCCGCTGGTCGCGCTCAGCGACGTGCGGGCCTGTGCCGCACGCTCACTGGAGGACACGAGGGACATGATTGCTACAAGCGGGCGCAGCGCCTTCCTGGGTGCACGCTCACGCGGCCATCTCGACCCGGGGGCGATGACGGTTTGCCTCCTGGTGAACGCGGTTTGTGATGTGCTTGAGGAAACGGCATGAACAGGAATGTCGCTTTGGTTATCGTTTCGCACTCCAAGGCAGTTGCCGAAGGAACGCGGGACATGGTGCGCCAGATGGTTGGCGGCGAGGTTGATGTGGTCGCGTGCGGCGGCAATGCTGAGGGCGGCCTGGGCACCAATATTGTGGAGATCATCGCGGCGTTGAAATCTGTCTGCCGCCCCCAGGGTGTGCTGATCTTCGTCGATCTTGGTGGTGCGGAGACCAATTCGGAAATGGCAATCGAGATGCTGCCTCCCGAACATCAGGCGTATTTCGCGATTTGCGATGCGGCCATTGTCGAAGGAGCCATCATGGCGGCGACAGAGGCCGTGTCCGGTGCGGCGCTGGAGCAAGTCCGAGCGGCGGCGGAGGAGTACAAGTCGTGAGCGAGAATGCGACCGGCAGTGCGACGATTCTGGACCCGACGGGCCTTCATGCCCGCCCGGCCGTGAAACTTGCGCGGCTGGCCAAGACGTTTGATTGTTCGGTGGAGGTCGCGGCCTCGCCGGAAGGGGCGTGGATCAATGCGAAATCGACGAACTCGCTCATGAAGATGAAGGCGAGAAACGGTGCGGCCATTTTCATCCGCGCACGCGGAGCTGGCGCCGATAGCGCAGTTTGCGAACTTGTCGCCCTGATATCGAGCAATTTCGGGGACGACTGATGAGGCACTATCACGGCACTCCGGCTGCAGTTGGCCGCGCGCGGGGAAAGGTTCTGGTCATGCGCAGCGACACGCAAGCGGCTGGCTATGCACCTGGTCTGCCGGCTCGAGAACGTGCGCACCTCGAAAGAGCGATCTTGCATGCGGTGCAAGAGCTACGCGATCTCGCGGGCGGGGTGGATCGCGAGGCCGCCGACATCCTCGAATTTCAGTGCGCGCTTCTCGATGACCCGGATTTCATTGCTGAAGCTTGGCACGCGGTCGAGGCAGGGCTGAGCGCCCCGGTCGCATGGCGGCAAGCCCTCGATGCCGAGATCACTGACTACCGGGCTGGCGGCGGCGCCTTGAGCGCCCGAGCCGACGACGTGGCCGACCTCATGTTGCGCGTTGAGCGCCATTTGTTCGGCGCCGGCACGCCACACGATATCCTAGACAAGGCCAGCGGCGTCATCCTGATTGCCGACCTCCTCACACCTTCCCGCCTGCTGGAATTCGAACCGGGTGCCATTGGCGGCATCGCGACCGTTGGCGGAAGCCCCGCGAGCCATGTCTGCCTGCTGGCGCGGGCGCGCGCTATTCCCATGATTGTCGGCTGTGGAGCGCTCATTCGCGCAATCGAGGATGGCTCGGAGGTTGTTCTTGATGCCAATCTTGGATCACTGGTGGCGGGATCAGCTGACGAACTGGCGCCTTTTCCTCGGTCATGGGAGCACCAAAGCGCCGTCGATAAAGATGCGGAACGGCGGCAGGTGGAGCCTGCGATCACCAGGGACGGCATCCGGATCGGCATCCACGTCAATCTCGACAATTCACGGCTGCTTCGCAGTCTCGACGTGACACCGTTTGACGGCGTGGGATTGGTGCGCACCGAGTTCCTGTTCAACGACGGTGTCCTGCCGGATGAGGACCGCCAATATGACGCTTATCGCGAAATTCTAAAGTGGGCAGCCGGGCGACCCGTCACCGTTCGGCTCCTCGATGCCGGAGGCGACAAGCCGGTCGTGGGACTGACGGTCCCCGGGGAGGCAAACCCGTTTCTTGGCCTTCGTGGCATTCGGCTCTTCCAAATCCGCCCGGAGGTGTTTCGCACCCAGATGCGGGCGCTCGCTCGCGCTGCGGCACACGGCAATCTCAAGGCGATGGTGCCGATGGTCACAGTCCCGCGCGAGCTTTCCGAAGTTAGGCAGGGCTTCGTAGAGGCTGTTGCAGAGCTTGAATCCAAGGGCGTCGCTTGCCGCATGCCGCCACTCGGCATGATGGTGGAGGTGCCATCGGCGGCGCTGATGGCGGCGGAGTTCGATACCGAGTTTTTCTCGGTCGGAACGAATGATTTGGCACAATACGTACTCGCTGCCGCGCGCGACGAGCACCGCCTAAATGTGCTCGTTGGCGAGGGCAACCGCGCCGTCGCGAGGCTGATCGAGCTGGTCGTCGAAGCAGGGCGAAGAAAGCAGGTGGAGGTTAGCGTCTGTGGCGACATGGCTTCGCAGGCGGAGCAGACCGGCCTGCTCCTGCGCGCTGGCGTGCGCAACCTGTCGCTCGCCCCGGCCTCCGTCGCATCGGTAAAGCAGGCGGTTCGTGATTGGACCGACAAGGTGGTGGCAGATGAATGACACGCAGACCCCGAACGATCTGATTGCCGCCTACAAGGAGCTGTTGCGCGACTTTCTCGCCAAGCGCCCCTCAGGGCTGCGCAAAAAAATCTCCGACGCGATCGGTACGAACCGAAGCTTCGTTTCGCAGATCACCAATCCAAAATATTCGGTGCCGATTCCCTCGCACTATGTGCAAAAGATCATCGCCGTCTGCCATCTGACGCCGTCCGAACGCGCGCAGTTCCTAGAAGCCTATGTGGAGGCTCATCCGGGGCAGGCAGAGCTCCTGACAAATGGTGCGCTTTCCGATGCAGACGCAATCACGATTGATCTTTCTGCGGTCAAGGATGAAGCCCAACGGGACCTTATCCGTCAGACACTTAAGTATACAGCAGAAAGCTTGATTGGGCTTGCGACCGGCAGGCGGAAAGACCGGCCATGAAAAAACTGATGAATGCGCCGGAGACCTTGCTGGCTGACGCGCTCGCTGGTTTCGCCGAAGTCCATGCAGATCTCGTGCGCTTCGATCCCACGAGCCGGTCGATCTTTCGTCGCGTGGCCAAGGGAGAGGGCAAGGTGACGCTCGTTTCAGGCGGCGGGTCCGGACACGAGCCTATGCACATCGGCTATGTCGGGCGAGGCATGCTCGATGCAGCTTGCGCCGGTCAGATCTTCAGTGCCCCAACCCCCGATCAGATGATGGCAGCGGCCGCAGCTGTCGATACCGGGGCTGGCGTACTCTTCATCGTTAAGAACTATGCCGGCGACGTCATGAATTTCGACATGGTCGCTGATCTGCGTTCGGGTATCACTGACCGCGTGCTCGTCGACGATGACGTCGCACTCGTCGGGCAACCGGCCGGACGGGCGCAGGGTGGCCGCGGTGTCGCAGGCACGGTCGTCGTCGAGAAGATCGTTGGCGCGGCGGCAGAACAGGGCGCTCGCCTGGAAGAATGCGCCGCGATCGGGCGAAGGGTGACGGCAAAGACCGGCTCGATGGCCGCGGCGTTGAGAGGCTGCACCGTCCCGGCAGCAGGCCGGCCAACATTTTTCCTGGGCGAGGGGGAAATCGAGCTCGGTGTCGGCATCCACGGTGAAGCGGGACGTGAACGCGTCGCCATGAAGACTGCCTCAGAGCTGGCCGAGATTTTTCTCGACGGCATCCTTGATAAGATCCGGGCGGAGCGCGGTGAGCCGCTGCTTCTGATGTGCAACGGCCTTGGTGCTACCCCGCCGATCGAGCTCTACTCATTCTACCATGCGGCCCGACAGGCTCTTGATCACCGCGGCTATCGCGTGGAGCGCAGTCTCGCAGGCACCTTTTGTACTGCCCTCGACATGGCCGGTGCGTCTCTGACCGTCACTGCTCTTGATCAAGACACGTTACCGCTCTTTGACACCCCAGCCCAAACGCCGGCCTTCCGATGTAGCTAGCAGGGACGAGCCGCCTTCTCACCAACTCGTAGAAAATTGGCGACCCGCCAAAAGGAGAACTCATGCGCAATTTTTATAACACCAGAGACAACATCGTTTCCGACGCGCTCGACGGTTTGATTGCCGCTCGGGGCGGTGAGGTCCTTCGGTTCGACCATTCCAGTCATGCGCGTGTCGTCATCCGAGGCGGCTCAGACAAATCGAAGGTTGCGGTCGTTTCCGGCGGCGGCTCGGGCCACGAGCCCGCGCATGCGGGCCTTGTCGGAGCGGGTTTGCTGACGGCGGCAGTTTGCGGCGATGTCTTTGCCTCGCCGAGCGTCGATGCGGTGCTCTCGGCAATCATCGCGGTCACCGGCCCGGCCGGCTGCATTCTGGTGGTCAAGAACTATACCGGCGACCGGCTGAATTTTGGGCTCGCGGCGGAAAAGGCCAAGGCGTTGGGCCTGCGTGTTGAAATGGTGATCGTGGCCGATGACATCGCTATTCGCGACGCGGTCCAGCCGCGCGGCGTAGCCGGCACGGTTTTCGTGCACAAGATTGCCGGCTATCTGGCGGATGCGGGTCGGAGCCTGGGCGAGATCGTCTCGGTGGTCGAGCGGGCCAAGCGCGGCATCCTGACCATCGGCGCGGCCCGCGATACCTGCACCGTGCCCGGCAGCCCAAAACAGGAACGAATGGCTGACGGTGAGGTGGAGATTGGCCTAGGCATTCACGGTGAAGCCGGCGTCGAACTGGTCCGCCCGCAGTCATCGGTCGAACTTGTGGAGATGCTCGCTTCGCGGCTTCAGGAAAGGCTCGACCCGGGCGCCCGCTATGCGTTGCTGTTCAACAATCTGGGTGGCCTATCGGGCCTCGAATGCTCGGTGCTCCTGGCCGACGTCATGCGCTCGCGGGTGAAGGACCGGATCGCCTATGTGGCAGGCCCGGCCAGCGTGATGACGGCGTTGGACATGCCCGGGTTCTCGCTCTCGTTGCTCGAGCTCACGCCGGAATTCGAGGAAATCCTGCTGGCGCCGACCGGATGCCCGGCGCTGCCGCCCTTTACCGCCGTGCGCAACACCACTGCGATTGCTACTCCAGCCATGGAGCAGGCCTCCGCGTGGGTGCCGTCCACAGACGAAACAGTCCGGAAGATCGTTGAGGCGATAGTCGAAACGTGCATCGCGATGGAGAGTGATATCAACGACCTCGACGCGAAGGTCGGCGACGGCGACACGGGCAGCACATTTGCTACCGCGGCACGCGCCGTGCGCCGCAACATTGACGCCCTTCCATTCGCATCGGGCGCTGCCCTTCTGTCGGCTCTCAGTGAAATCAAGCGCAAGGCGATGGGGGGCTCTAGCGGCGTTTTGTTTGCGATCCTGCTCGCCCGCGCTGCGGAAGCCTACGGTCAGAAGGACGATTGGACAGCGGCTTTGACCGCCGGCGTCGAGGCGATGCAGAAGTATGGTGGGGCTCGCATTGGGGACCGGACAATGGTCGACGCACTCAAGCCCGCCTTCGACACGCTTGCGGCAGGTGGTGACCTGAAGGTTGCCGCAGCCGCTGCACGCAAGGGTGCAGATGCGACAGCTGGGATGCTGCGTGCAGGTGCCGGACGCTCTTCCTATCTCGATGCTCGTTCCTTGGAGGGAAACAAGGATCCGGGTGCCGAAGCCGTCGCGCGCGTTTTCGAGACGCTGGCGATGGTTTAATCGGCCCTTTCATCCTATGCCGCCGTGGCGGTGGTGTAGGATCTAGGCAATTGTGGATGCTTGGGCAGGCTCGATCGGGGGCGATGTTGCAATCGCCCCCGATGCGGAGCTTTGCGCGGTCGTTGTTAACATGCCCCGTCGGGGGCTCCCCGTTGCCTCATTTGCGCTTCTCCTCCCTCTCGAAAAAGCAGGCCAGCGCCGCGCATGCCAGCTTGCGACCAAACGCCCGTGTGCTCTCAAAGCCGAGCGGGTCGAAATGCGTACGGGCGATGTCGATCAAGCGGACAGGCATCATGCGCGAGGTCTGGATGATCGCCGGTTTGTCTTTGTTCCCAATCGCATACTCGGCTGCCGACGCCCGGTACGAGCCATCATCAAGCCGGGTTTCATAATCGTCCAAGGCCCGGCGTAGGATCATTTGAAGCGCTTTTGTCGCCGAATATTGCTTGGTGAGTGCGTCATAGCTTGCCGAGACACCGCGCGCGGGGAGCGGCGCCGACAGGAACACCTGGATTTTGGGTTCTTCCGGCTCGAACTCGGGAAAGACGAGGCCGGTGAACATAGGGCTAGGCGTGGTTGCAACTTCCTGATGAGGAGCCACTGCTGCTGCCGCAAGTTCTTCCGGCAGGATATCGGTCCGCAAAGACTGGAATACGGCCCTTGGACCGGGCCGGCTGTTTTCGGTGGCCGAAGGGGCTTGCGGCAATGGTGCCGAGGCCTGCGTCGCCAGTGGTGCCGTTTCCTGGCTCGGGTCAGTCGCCTGACTGCTCGCCTTGTCCTGACCGTCGTCGGCATCCGGTCTCAATTTTGCTAAACGTTTGGCTTCCTCGACGGAAACACTGGGCTTTCGGATCGCCATTTCAACCCTCCAGCGCCGATGTCAAGAATGTCCGAAGTGCTTCCACTTCGCTCATTGCCGCGGCGTAGTTGCGCGCCATCAACCGCATCGCCGGATTGGTCGTCATGTTCTCCAGGATCAAATGCAGCATGCCTCGCTTCTTCATCGCCGCGTAGGCGTCGCGCTCATACATCGGCGTTTCGAATTGGGGCAGGACGCTCAGCATATCCGAGGCGGCCCGTTGCGAGGCCGTCACCCGCCCGATCGGGACGCGCTGTTGCAGGATCGCGGTTTCCGCATGCAGATTTTCGGCAACGAGAAGCTCGATAATGTAGCGATAGGTCGCCAACGCTTCATCGATGTCGAGCGGCGTCAGCATCGTCGGGATCAGCAAAAAATCCGAGCTGGCGATAATCGTATTGTTCAGCTCGCTCGACCCGCCATGGGTATCGGCGAACGCATAGTCGAACCCCTGATTTTCGGCCTCCTGATAGGCCGCTTCCAGCAGCGGCAACTCATCGGCGACGAAAACGCTGCACCGGTCATCCCAGGTTCCGTTCTCCTTGGCGTTTTCCCTCCAGGTGGTCAGCGGCCGGTTTTCATCGGCCTCAAACAGGGCGACCGTTTTGTTGTCGGCCACAAGCGCTGAGCAGAGGCCCATCAGTGCAGTCGTTTTGCCGGCGCCGCCTTTGAATGAGCAGAAAGTAATAAGCTTCATTGCAGTAACCCTTTTTAATCGTAAATCCGGTAAAAGTCGTATCTACAAATATTTGTACATCAGATTGTTTGTTTGTTCGTATCAATATTAAATACTATTGCAATTTTGATTGGTCAATGACGATTTTTATTGACGGTGATATTGATTTGTAGTTCGTATACGCCATATTGTTATTGAGTTTATTGGTGATTGTAAGCGGTATGGCTTGCGTGCCGATTTTGATCGAATGGGATGTTCCGGCCATTGCCGGGTCCGTTTCTGAAAAAGGCGATTGCAAAGTATGGCAACAGGCAACCAGACAGGCCTTTTTGGCGAGTGGCCGATTTCGACCGGTGCCACGAAAAACCCCGCCGAACACGGCGGCTACAAAGTCGTCAGCGTCCGGCTCCGGCACGCGGAGTTCGTGAGTTTTTCGGAGCAGGTGCAGAAACTGGGGCTGACCAACAATATGGCCCTGCGCATCGTTGCGCGCCGTGTCGCCGGGTTCCTCGAGGTTGACCGCGAGACGCGTCATATGTTGCGGCAGATCTCCAGCAATATCGGCGAAATCTCGGCAAGCCTGAGCCATTTGCAGCGCGATGCGCAGCGGTCCGGCAGCGGCGACGTGGACAAGCTGTTCGAGCTTCGCGCGGCCTTCGGCAAGGAATTCGCAATGCTCGATGACAAGCTGCAAACGCTGCTGAACGTTTCCAAGCGGCGGATCGACGGCCAGGTTCTGCTGAAACGTGCAGTGCGCAAGTCGTAGCCTTGGACGGTCTTAAGCAAATGGGCGCAGCAAATGCCGGTTGAAGCAATGATCAGGAGGGTTCCCAGAGGCGGGACTCGGTCCGTCAAGGGATTGGCAAGGCAGCTCGGCTACCTGTCTCGCCAGACGGACCCCCGACCCGAGGTTCTATTGGTGGGCGCGCAGCGCCACCAGTTCAACCCGGGCACACCGGATGCGATCGACCCCAACGCTGTCTGGGCCTTTGCCCGCCGGGTGTACGAGCGCTCGGGCCATCTTCCGCATGGCGGTGCCAATGCCGTACTGAACCATGATCTGACGATGCATTTTGTCATCAGCTTTCCGGCCGGTACGAATGCTGCGGCTGCAGAACGCGCCGGGCGCGACTGGGCGGAATCCGTTTTCGGCCATGGCTATCCCAATGCTGAGGGCTATGTGAACCGTCATGACTATGTAACGGCGTTTCACAACCACGGGGCGGAGCACAATCACCCGCATATGCATGTTGTCGTCGATCGGGTTCCGCTCGGCGGCGGTCATCTCCTCACTCTCACACGAAACCACGCCCATTGGAGCTATGACGCCATGCGCTTGGCCGCAGTTGAGGCAGGGCGCGACCATAACATCGAACTGGTGGCAACGCCCTTCGGGGCCGCGATACCGCCGCCGGCCGAAGCGGCCCGCAGGGTCCCTTACTATGATCCGAGTTTTGACGGAGAAGGGCAGGCGCCCGGGGTTAATGAGGCTGTCAACGTTCCCACACTGGAGACCGTGCTGGAGACGTGCGAACCGGTATTTGTTCCCGATCCGGATCTTGGCGACGGTCCTGGAGACGATCCGGGCGATGACGGATCGGACGGCGGGAGCGAAGGCGGCGGCGATGGAGGAACGAGTCCGAACCGCACTTCCCAAGTGTCGAGCCGGGAGACGTCTACTTCTGGCATGGACGTCTATTTCGACTTTGACGCCGCTGCAGCCGGTGTCGACAGGGAGATGGCGCCTGCCGATGACAACGACGGAGAAGGGTCGTCAGTCCCCCATCAGCAGCCGGCCCGTTTCGATCCGCTGGATCACCCGCAAGCTGTCGCCGGCTCGTCTCGCAGTGCGAATAGCCAGCTGCCCACGATGACGCCGGACGATCTCGCGGAACAGAGAAGAGAAGCTCAAAGGTGGGCGGACAGATTGCGGCGCGAACAGCGAGCTGAAGACGAAGATGAGCTTCGGCATCGGCTGCCCCAACGTCCCGAAGAGGTGGCGATGTCGGCGAGCGAAGCTGAACCGCCGACCGACCTTGCGCATGAGGAGTTGTTGCGGCGCGAGCGAAGACTGAAACGGCCTGCGCGCTCCGGCACTGCCCCACATGAGGGGAGCAGTTCGGAAGCAGATCTGTCCGCCTCTGAATTGGATAATGCAGACGACTCTGACTTGGACGTCTATTTCGACTTTGACGCCGCTGCGGCCGATGTCGACAAAGATATGGAGCCTGCCGATGACAATGGCGGAGAAGGACTGTCAGTCCCCCGTCAACAGCTCGCCCATTTCGGTCAGTTGGATCACCCGCAACCGGACGAACCTTCGGTCGCTCACCCCTGGGAACTGGAAAGCGAAGCTCAAAGGCAGGCGGACAGGGTACGGCGCGAACAGGAAGCTGACGACGAGGAGTTTCGGCATCGGCTGCCTCAACGTTCCGCGGAGGTGGCGATACCGGCGACCGAAGCTGAGCCGCCGATCGACCTTGCGCGTGAGGAGTTGTTGCGGCGCGAGCGAATGCTCAAGCGGCGTGCGGGCTCCGGCGCTGCCCCACAAGAGGGGAGCAGTTCCGAAACAGATCTGTCTGATGCCGGCCCGTCAAGCGGGCGCGAAAATGACCCCGGCTTCCAGCCGCCGTCGCAGATTTCGCCTCAGCGCGCAGCCAGGATCAGGCGAGACAACGCCAGGGCAGCATTGAGAGACCACAAGCTGGCGAGGCCGGAGGGCGGATCGCAGGAAGAACTGCGCGCTTGGCGTATCGAGCTGAAGAACCGCGAGAAGGATGCCAAGGAGGCGCGAGTAGCCGTTTACCGAGCCGACTACGGCAAGCCAAATGTAACAACACGCGCGGCTTCGAAAGCGCAGTCGGACGCCGCAAGACAAGCGCAGGCCGAGGCCGCGCAGCCACGCCAAAGGCAGGTGGAGGGGGCGCATGGAGAAGAGAACCTGCGGCATAGAACCCCTACGAACCGGCGGCAGCAACAGGCGCCCACGCCCGATGCAGCTACACAGACCGGTCTCCCTGCGCGGCAAGCCACAGCCGAGCAGACCCGAAATGAGCGCAACCGGCAGGAGCCTGACCCGTCGCGCTCGACCAATAGTCGCACTGAATAGATGCAGGCGGCATCAGCAATCAACCAAAGGAGTTTTCCATGACGTTTCGCAAACTTAACGAGCAATCGCGGCATCTGTTGCAGTCTGTGGTATCCGGTCAAAGTGTCGGCTCAGTTTCTGTGGGCAATACTGATGGATCTACGGCAAAGAAACGGAATGATATTTCCGGTGAAGAAGAAGGGTATAATATGGTGTTGGCATGCCTAGATAGTTTTGAAATAGAAAGAATTCGACTTCAGGAGACAATATCCAGAATTACGATAAAGAGATGATTGAGTTATAATCTATTATTTACAATACTTCAATTTACAGATTTGATTGGATTAACCGAATGCCCAAAGAAGATCAAAGTATGAAATCTCCCGATTACCAGGAGCCAGCAGATCACATCGCTGCCAACGGTAGCGGACGTGGCGGAAATGTTTATGGATCGAATGTTCAAAAACCCGCTCTTCTCTTGAACGATAAATCAACTTTATTGTTTGCCGATCCAAGTCACGAGCAAAAAGGTGAAACAAATTGGATTACAGGAAAGAAATATAGCGAAATATACGCTGCGATGAATAAAGGCTCCCGCCCGTCGACGCGGCACATGGAGGGAGTTCGATGCATCGTAAAAAATGCCGAAGGTAATTACTTCCCAAAGGCGACGCTGGCCGAGAATATATGGGTCGAACGAACAAAAGAGATGAATAATACGGCGTATTGGGCAAAGAAATACGCCGGTGCAAGAGCAATATTGATGAATAATGGATTGTCAGGCGAGCTCTATAATGGGGTAAAGATGCAGGCCGGAGGTGGTTATGACTTGCCGATCGATAAGCGTTGGCTAACGACAAGCACAGGATCGAGAAAGCAACAAGTCGAGTATGTAAATCCTCTGCAGGCGGGAGTAGACAACGAAAATATCCTGTTGTTTAACCGCAAGGATGGAACGATCAAAAGTTTTGATATCACGAGAAAAGACCCTAGGGCTGGGCTCTCGGTACGTGAGTTGGAGGAGGAGTTGGGGGGGCAAATTCAACTCAAGTCCGAAAAATGCAACGGTTACCACTCCGTTGGTTACTTGGATCATGTGAGCAGCAGTAAAACTGGAGGGCAAGACAGATATAATTCACAAGTATACAGGGACGTTAATCCCAATGGTAGCTTGCCAAAAGTCGGTATCATTGTCGGGGGACGATTATTTAATGTTGATACGATCTTTAAGGAGGCAATGGATCGCGAAAATAGCCGAAAAGAGCTCGAAGAAGTTAAGGTAGAGGAAGGCGAACAAAATATACCAGCTGAAAAAAAGAGCGAAATTGAGGTACTTGCTGATTTGATCAAGGCAGGAGACCCGAGCATTGCTCCCCTTATCAGAATTCGCAGTAGAAAAGGTGGTTATCATACCGCAGAACACGCAAGGCAAGACGATCCGACGTACTTCAATGAGCTGATGCCGGAGCATAAGATACCAGTTGCGGTTGCTGATTGTAACTGCAGTGACGATCAAATCGTACGAGATACATTCAATTTCGACATTCCGACTGTTCTAATTGATACGGGAGACGGCTATCTAGAAGATGAATCGAGTGTAATTGCGAGGCTTGGTGAGAATGAGACGATTCTATCTAAGTATAAAAAGAGTCAGATTCTTGTCACGAATATTGGAAAAGATGGAAAGGCAACCGGATTTTACGGACAAATAGGTATTTTGGAGAAAGATAATGGCCTTGGAAAAGTGCATCCGCATGCGATGAAGTTAATACAGATGGACAGGGAAATTAATGAGCGTCCTGATTTGGTGCAGGGTATCCTAACTTACCCATCTGAGGAGGCGCATGTTAAGAGAGGTTATGAATCTAAGAATAGATCCAGTTATGGGAGATCGTAGTTCCGTTTATTTGGACGGAAACGCAGCATTGGATCAATGAAACGCCTGTTGCGCTTCAACGACGTCGGCTCGACTTCATCGTCGGCATGATTTACCTTTTCTTGTAAGCTAGAGGCGGTCCCGTAGGAGGATACGAAATGGCTGCAGATATACATAAAGACGTTAAGGAAAAAACCGTCAGGGCCGGAGGATTGCTTAATAAGCAAAACGTCTATGGCCGAATCTACGGTAAAGTTCAGAAAGCAAGTAAAGACGGGAAGAAATTATCCACTCAGACCGAGTGGTTCTTTGGTCTGCGGCGTTCGGAAGAAAAGTTTGTTTTTGATCGACTTGGGGAGGATGGCGAGAGTATTTTCCATCGCACCCAGAAAGTCTCATTCAACGGTCTTCGGACGAAGATATCAAACTACAATGAATCAAGCGGCAAGAAATCGGAACATCGGAGATATTTGGGCGGCCTTTTCAAAACGGCCTACGAATATGACCTGGACGGGCGGGTTACAAAGTCATCGTTTTCGGATCCAGTCGGCACTGTCACTCGGTCAATTAAGGGTCGGGAGCTTTATCATGAGGAAAAGAATTTCGGGGGACTACATTCCAGCCGTCAGGTAGCTTTGTGGTCTCCAGATGGGGATGACGTGAAATGGAGAACGATGGAGCGGAAAATCGGTCCATATTCAATGAAGATTAAGCTTGATGCTGTTGGAAATGGTGAGACCAAGACACATGTTTTCGGTCGCCTCTTTGGCAAAAAGCTCTTTGAGCATGAAGTTCATTACAACTTCGACACCAAAAAAAAGACGATACATTATAAGGGCTTTTTTAGGGTGCGCGATAAATACGTCGATTTAACGGATGAAGAGCTGGAGAAGTTCGAGGAGCGGAAAGAGCGTGAAGAGGCCGTCTTAAGGGAGTGGGAGAAACGAACGCCAGAGAAGGTTGATACGCATCGCGAGGGGACCGGCATCGAAACGCGATCATCGTTCGTGACAGGACGATCAAACGTTTCGTCTCAACTGGGGGCCAACATGTCGGGCAGTTTGCCTAACGAGCAGCAGCGCCAGGCAGGAGGTTTTTCAAACGATCACACTGCAAAAAACCAAGAGCAACGAGGGCCGTATATACCGAACGATACGTTCGGTATATCGGCAGGCCCGATCGCCAAGAACAACGAGAGCTTGCCACCACAGAAACCCAAGACACCAGCCATAACTTCCGCGCGATTGAACGAAAGTGTGAAGGCAATGTTTGCAGGGGCGAACGCGAATGGTTCCGAGGTGGATGGTGATAACGTCGGTGTCAACGGTGCATCGGCTACAAAGGCGAAGCCGCAACTAGATGGATCTTCAAACGTCTCGGCGACAAAAGACGAGGCGCCACGAGGGCTGTATAAACCTAGTCAGCTATACGGTAGGGCGGCTGGACCTCCTTCGACGACAGATTGGTTCACGATGGCACCGAAGGCAGACCCTGAAAAAGAGGCCAAGGTCGCCGCGCTGTTGAACAAAAGTGTGAGCGAGATGTTTTCAAACACTGACTTTTTCCCTGGCAATACGGGGAAGTCCCTAAGCTCCGGGATAAGCTACCATGGGGGCGGCAACGTGGTAGATATGCGAAAGACTCAAAAGGGTGGTTCCAGCGAAAAGCCATCTCTGTACGTAGAGCGCGACAGGAGCACGGACGGGATCAGTGCATCGAGCGGGTAAGGAAATGTCTGCCCATGTCGCTGCTAACCTAGCATCAAATTGATCTTTGGCTTTGGAGACCGGGAACGGAGTCAGGCACTAGGTGCGTTCGAAACAGAGCTGCCGGTATCGTTGCTGAAAACAGCCGAAGGCACTCCGACTATTGACGGGATTGATTAGGTCGCATCCATGGTAATACAAAACGCCAACAGCAAAGTGAACACCCTGCTTCTTGCTATGGTCGGCGCGTTGCCGGTTGGGCTGATCTTCTCAAGCATCTATGTGACGTTTAAAAACGGGTCCGGTCTTCGTGGACTGAAGGACATGGATCTTCTCGCCTTCTGGTATGAGACGCCGATCCATCTGGGGGCGGTTACCGATGCCTTTCTCGTTTGCCTCGGCATCGTGGCTGCGACATCGTTGATCGTTCCGCTGATCCTGACGGTCTTCCTGTTCAAGAAAAAGCACTTCGGCACAGCCCAATGGGCCCGGTTCCAGGACATGGCCAGAGCGGGCTACATCAAGCCCTACCGGAAAATCGCCGGGCCGATCTTCGGCAGGACATCCGGGCCGCGCGGCTTTGGCCAGTACCTGACCAACGGCGAGCAGCCGCACAGTCTCGTGGTCGCACCAACCCGCGCCGGCAAGGGGGTCGGTATCGTCGTTCCCACCTTGCTCACCTTCAACGGTTCGGTCCTGGCGCTCGACGTGAAGGGGGAACTGTTCGAGATGACGTCGCGTGCCCGGCTGAAACGCGGCGACCGGATCTTCAAGTTCTCGCCATTGGACAAACAGGGCAGAACCCATTGCTTCAATCCGGTGCTCGACATCGTCGCCATGCCGCCTGAACGGCGGTTTACCGAAACGAGGCGCCTTGCCGTCAACCTCATCGAGGCAAAAGGCAAGGGCGCGGAAGGGTTTATCGACGGCGCGCGCGACCTGTTCGTTGCCGGCGTTCTTGCCTGCATCGAGCGGGGCAATCCGACCATCGGCGCTGTCTACGACCTGTTTGCCTCTCCGGGCGAGAAATACAAGCTGTTCGCCCAGCTCGCCGAGGAAAGCAGCATTCCCGAGGTCACCCGCATCTTCGACAACATGGCCGGCAACGACACCAAGATCATCACCTCCTATACCTCGGTGCTCGGCGACGGTGGGCTCAATCTCTGGGCCGATCCGATGATCAAGGGTGCAACCTCGAGGTCAGATTTCTCGATCTATGATTTGAGGCGGGATCCGACCTCGATCTATCTCTGTGTCAGCCCGAACGATCTGGAGGTGATCGCGCCGCTCGTGCGCCTGTTCTTTCAGCAGGTGGTTTCGATCCTTCAGCGCGAAATGCCCGGCAAGGACGAGATCTTCGAAGTCCTGTTCCTGCTTGACGAATTCAAGCATCTCGGCCGGCTGGAAGCCATCGAGACGGCGGTGACGACCATTGCCGGCTACAAGGGCCGGTTCATGTTTATCATCCAGAGCCTGTCAGCGCTGACAGGAGCCTATGAACAGGCGGGAAAATCGAACTTTCTCTCCAACACCGGCGTCCAGGTTTTCATGGCCACTGCCGACGACGAGACGCCCGAATATATTTCCAAGGCGATTGGCGAATACACCTTCACCAACAAATCCACGTCCTACAATCAAAAGGAATGGTGGTCCGCCAATATCCAGAAGTCGGAACAGGGCGCCTTGCTGATGCGTCCGGAACAGGTGCGGCTGGTCGATGACGACAAGCAGATCGTTCTGATCAAGGGCCGCCCGCCGCTGCATATGCACAAGGTCAAGTATTACTCGGATCGCCACCTGAAACGTCTCTTCGATACCCAGACGGGCGAGTTGCCGGAACCCAAGTCACTTCTGGGCAGCGGACACGCCGACGTGTTCGCCAGCGGTGCGGGCGAGCCGGTGCGGGCTCAGTCAATCGGAAATCAGCAGGACGATTACGAGCCAGATCATGATGTGGTGGGCTTCGAGGACGCCTTCGCTGAACCGGACCCAGTTTTCCAAATGCCCCCCAAATCCGCCGTTGAAGCCGACCCACGCCCCATGGCGGAATACGCGGAGATCCGCAAGCAAGCGCAGTCCAGTCAGCCAGTGCCCAAACCAACGGCACAGACGCAGACGACGCAACAGTCAAACACCGGCGCTAACGGCGGTGTTGGTGGCGGCGGTGGAGTGGATATATCGGTGCTTGCGGGGCAGCGCGAATTGCTGCAGCGGATCAAGTCGGTGCAAGAGCAATATCGCGCGAATCTTAGCGATTGATGTACGCGTCCGGGTTGCCGCCAAGCTAGCCACCCGCGCAGTCTCAATCGTTGGCGGTCTGGCGTTGGGCCGACGGGTTAGGACCACCGTCGCGTCGTTTAAACGCGCCTGCGCAATGCCTCAAATCTAATCCGAACTCGGCATCTGCCAGCAAAATGCTGGAGCTATTGCCGCAGAAGGTGGTCCGCCAGTCGTCGACCTCACACCGCAGCCCGGACCCGCCGATGCACCCGAAATGTGAAGGCTGGATCATTGCGTCGATTGTGTGCCGAAAGAACGTCCAAGCTGCGCCCGACTTCAATCGGGGAGGGCGCTGGTCAGTGCGCCGGGGAAACGCCGTCCAGATAGGCCCCCGTGCCTTCAATTGTCTTTTTGCTAAAGACGCCGGCTGGCGCCGGTCGCCTCAAGAACATTTGGCTGACGTTACGTGACTAATGAACTCATTGAAGTAAAAATAAGCATTAATTACAATTGAAGTTACGATTATTATCGAATAGACGAATATTATTCGTAATAAGTCCATAATATATTTGCAGATTCAGCGTTATTTGCTATTGATAACCTAAAATTTGATGATATAAGTGAGGAACATTATGACCAAGTAATTTTATATTTGTTTCGAAAGAGCAATTTATGTCTTTGTTTCCAAAAAGACGATCAAGCTATAGTAGGAAATTGATTTGCGCAGCCTATGCATCAGCGGCAGTTGCATCGTCGCCGGGGCAGAATATGCAAGCCCAGGCGGCGGTATTTGAACAAACTTGTAATGGTACAGTCGTTGTGCTCGGAGACGGCGCGCCCACCAGCGCGCCTTCTCTGAAGCACGGCCCTCTGGTGGTTGAGGATAACGCCACCTCCTCTTCAGTTATCGAATTCGGCAGGCCCGTAGTGGCGGCCGTATCCAACGTTCCGACCGGCGAACCAATGGTTGCAGGCCTCCCCCGCCTCTCCTCCCACTGCACCAGTTCTCCGGTCGGGACGCCCACCAACAGCGCGCTCGCCATGCGGGCCGTTCAAAAGTCCTTCTCGCTTCCAGCGCCGCGGCGATTGTCCCAGGCGCTCAGCGATAAACAGCTGCAGATGCGCCAGCTCGCCGCCAGCGTCGGAGCGCAGTTCGCCCATGCACCGGGCGTGCGCGAGGCAAAGCTGGATGAGCCTGCGTTCGTCAAGCTGTTTACGACGCTTGTCCACCGGGAGAGCAACTTCTGGCCGCACGCGGTGTCGCCGGCAGGCGCCCGGGGCTTGGGGCAATTGATGCCGGGAACGGCACGCGATCTCGGTGTCAAGGACAGTTTCGCGCCCGAAGAGAACTTGATCGGTGCCGCCACGTACCTGACCGACATGCTCAAGCAGTTCGGCTCACCCGAACTCGCGCTCGCAGCCTACAATGCCGGCCCAGGCGCGGTTGCCAAACACGGAGGCATCCCGCCCTATCGGGAAACGCGCCAATACGTCGCCGATATTTTTCACGAAGTGCTGCGCGAGCCAATTCCCTCTCGCGACGAGAAAGAGTTGAGCGATGTTGCACGTCGCGGGCTCGCGGCGTTTGTCGCCGATACGAATGTATCGGCGAGCGGCGAGAGCCCTTTCGACAAAATTTTGACCGAAAGATCGCAGCAGCAATCAGGCATGCAGGAACAGAACGTTCTGGCCTTTGCCGGCAAGTCGGAAGCCGCAACCACCATTTCGGCCGGAGGCGGGCAAGCTTCGGCACGGCCGGGCGGGCATGCGAACGCTCAGTCGGAGAAGGCGTCGAAACCGGACCAAGAGCCAGATCCGATGATGTTGGCAATGAACCGGCCATCGCCGGCTTTGAGCACTCTCCCAGAGCCTCGGGCGTTTGGCGGCGCTCTGACGAAATCGCAGCTCGTCGTGCGCGACCTTGCCATCGACATGGCCCTGGTCCATTCCAGAGCGCCCGGTGTGAAGGCGGCGGGCTTGAGCGAGGAAGCGTTCGTCACGTTGTTCGTCGCGTTGATCGGCCGCCAGAGCAGCTTCAACCACCGTGCGGTTTCCCCTGACGGCGCCAAGGGGCTCGGTCAGCTGATGCCGGACACGGTCCGTGTGTCCGGGATCAAGGACGCCTTTGCACCACAGGAAAACCTCGAGGTGGCAGCGAGCCGGCTGATCAAGCTGCTCGATCAATTCGGTTCACCCGTCTTGGCGCTCGCCGCCTACAATGCCGGCGAGAAAGCGATCACCGATAGGGCCGTTATTCCTGACGCTCGCGACACCCGCCAGCTTGTCGCAGATGTGTTCTACGACATAAAGAATGATCCGCGGCCTGATTATGTCATGGCACGCTTTCAGGCGGTCGGCCGAATGGATGTTGCTCTGGTCGGTAGGGTGCCTGGCGACCGTCTGGGCTCCACGCATCAGAGCATCTTGGCCCCACCCTGAACGCGACAGACGTTCCCCTCGATTGATTTCATGGTTTGGCGGCGACCTTGGGTTGGCTCAGGACCAGCCGCGCCGGGTGGGTCCCCCCCCCTCGACCTCAACGGGCAGGATTGCACCCGACCGGAAGATGTCGGTTGCCCTTTGAAAGAAGGCGGCTCGGCCCGCAGCCCTGCATTTCAGGAAGAGAAGAAGCCCGGAGGCTCTTTTCTTCGAAAGTACACGAAAAGTAATCCACTGGGTAAATGGAGAAGAACATGACGATTTTTAAGTGCACGGTCGATGGCGCCAAGGTTTTCCGCATTGTCGCTGCCGCGCTCATGATGACGTTAGCCCTCGCGGAACCGAGCGCTGCTCAGGATTTTGGCGGAGTGACGACCTTCCTCGAGGCGATCGTCGAGGCGATCACCGGCCCGATCGGTATCGCTATCTCTGCACTGGCGGTCATGGCTGTCGGCTTTTCCTTCATGACCGGACGCATGGATTGGACCTTCGCGGTCTCGATCATCATTGGCATCGCAATCGTGTTCGGTGCCGCCACGTTCGTTTCGTCGATCACCGCATCCTGACGAAGGCGCAACATCTGTCCCCGATCGGCGGCATCGTGAGTGCCGTCGATCGCCACTGCAGTTGCCAGTGTGGACTGACATCAGGGCCCGTCTAGCCTGATCGAAAGGGAGTGACGACTATGAAAACCACAACACTATTCATTGGCCTGACACGAGAGGTTGCCTTCGCCGGTCTTCCGATCATGTATCTGGTCGTACTGATTTCCATCGTGATGCTTGGCTTTATCTTCACGGGTTCGTTTATGTATTTCGTGGTGATGAGCAGCGTCGGCTACGTGGCCCTCAGGGCTCTTGCAGCTTACGATCCCAAGATCATTGATGTGTTCATCGCCACAATGAAGAGCACGCGAATGAGCTTGGCGCTCCTTAAGGGTGAAGGAGCGATCTATCGTGCTTGAGGCTCCACTGACCAAGGCGACGCACAGCGTCGAAGACAGGCACATCAACAAGGGCGAACTGCTTGTCAGTGGCCTGCCATATCTCAGCGTCGTGGACGACACGACTATCATGCTTCGTGATGGCGACCTCATGAGCTCGTTCGCAGTCGAGGGCATCAACGCCGACACGATCGACAGCCGGCGAACGATGGAACTGTGCAACGCCTTTTCCCGCTTCATCGCCCAACAGCGCGGCGACGTCGCCTACTACGTTCACCGCATTTCGGTGGAGACACGGCCGACGATCAAGGCGGTAGAGGGGCATCCCTTCAACGTCGAGATTGACCGTCGGTGGCAAGATTACCTGCAGACCATTGGCCTTCGCGACCGCATCACCATGGTCACAATCGTCATCAGGCCGCCAAAGAGGATCACCAAGTTCCTGCACCTGCTTTCGAACAGAGGAGGGTATAACCGTGAGGAGGTGAAAGTTCGTGCGGTCCGCCTCGACCAGATGATCAACACGTTCATGGTCGGCGTCAGCGATGGCAAGCCACGCCGACTGACGATCAACGACGGCGAATGGCTCGGTCTCCTGCGCACGCTGATCGACGGCTCCAGCGGGCGCCTAATTCCGGGAATGAAATTCCTGCCTCTTTCCGATCTCCTGGCGAATTCGGTGATGACGTTTCGCGGGAAGGTGTTCGAGTGTGACACACCCGACCCGAACCGCAAACGGTATGGCACCATTGTCTCGGTCAAGGATTATCCGACCGAGACCTATCCCGGCATTCTCGACCGGCTGAACCTGCCCTACGACACGGTGGTTACGCAGAGCTTCACGCCGATGGACAACATCTCCGCCCAGGGAAAGATCGCCCGAGTGCGCAAGCAGATGAAGGCGGCCGAGGACGCCGCGGTTTCGCTGATGGCGCAGCTTGAGGATGCGGAGGACGATGTTGCCTCCGGCCGGGTGGTTTTCGGCGATCACCATTGTAGCATCGCGCTGTTCTGTGAAAGCCTGGCCGAGCTGGAAGAGGCGATGGCCTATGTGACGCGCGCCATGCAGGATGCGGGGGCCGCCGTCGTGCGTGAAAGTTTCTCGTCCCGCGCCGTCTATTTCGCGCAGCATCCGGGCAACTTCACATACCGCACCCGCCCGTCAATGATCTCGTCGCAGAATTTCGCCGAGCTGTGCGCCATGCACGGCCTGTCGAAGGGCAATCCGCCGGAAAACTGCCCCTGGGGCGATTGCATAACCATCATCCCCACGGCCCGTGGCGAAACGTTCCGTTTCAACTTCCACCTTGCCGGCAAACTGGGCCAGCGCACCGTCGGTCATTCGCTGGTTCTCGGGCAGACCGGTTCGGGCAAGACCCTTGGTACTGCCTTCCTGCTCAGCCAGGCGCAACGCCTCGGCGCCCGGATCATCGTGTTTGACAAGGACAACGGTTTCGAGATGGCTGTCCGGGCGATGGGCGGGCGGTACTCTTCCGTCCGCATGGGCGAGGAGACGGGCTTTAACCCGATGCGTGCCGAGGCGGACAACCGTGGCGCCGCCTGGCTTGCCGACTGGTTGACGGCGCTCTGCGACAATGAGGGCGGCCATCTCAATCCGATCCAGCTCCAGGCGCTGACCGATGCGGTGCAAGCGAACAGCTCCGCCGATCCTCGTCTGCAGAATTTCGAGCAGTTCCGCGGCCAGCTCCGCGCCACGGACGATGACGGCGATCTCTACAACCGTCTCGGCCGTTGGGACGAAACCGGGCAGTTCGGCTGGCTGTTCGGAGGCAAGGGCCTGGATCCGCTCGCCTTCGACGCCGGGCTGACTGCCTTCGACCTCACCGAGATTTTCGACAACGACACGGTGCGGACTGCCTGGCTCAGCTACGTGTTTCGCAGGATCGAGCGGCTGGTCGAGGATGAGAACCCGACGCTGCTGGTGCTCGATGAGGCCTGGAAGCTGCTCGACGATCCCTACTTCCAGCTCCGCCTTAAAGATTGGATGCTGACCATGCGTAAGAAGAATGTCGCGGTCGTTTTGCTGACACAGCGCGTTTCGCATCTGACCAACAGTGCCGCAGGGGATGCCATTCTGGAAAGCGCGGTTACGCGTCTCGTTTACCCCAGTTCCTACAACACCGAGGGTGAGTTGGCGCCGCTCCACCTGACCCCGACCGAGAGCGCTTTTCTTCAGACCAGCAACGTCGACAACCATCTGGTGCTCATGAAATCCGGCTCCGACAGCGTCGTGCTCGACTTCGATCTCAGCGCGATCGGCAAGGGGCTGAACATCCTCGGCGGAGGCCGTGGTGAAAAAGCGCCGGCGGGCTGGCGGGATAATTCTGACTTTCAGATGGAGATGTTGCGATGAAAAAGAGGGCATTCACACTGATGATCGTGCTCGTCGGACTGACGTCTTGCCAGAGCATTCCGGCAGAACGCAAAAACAACTGCGCGTGTCTCTGGGAAGCCGTTCCCGTGCTGTCTGAAGGAGCTGTGTCATGAAGTGCTTCGCAAGAACGCTGACCACCTCCCTTCTTCTTGCAATGGCGCCCTTGGGTCCATTTTTGACGGCAAACGCGCAGACGCCGACGGTCACGCCCCTGACCCGGCCAACCATCGGCGCGGTTCCGACCGCAACCGCGACCGAGCAGGAGACCCACGACGTCGATACGATCGAACAACTCATGTACTTGGTTGAATTGTCGCGACTGATAGGGGGCGGCATCTCTCAGATACTCGGCGCCACCCAGCAGATGAGCACTCTGTTGGGGGCTATCCGTGACGCCGCAAACGCCCAGCTCACCGCCATCACTGGCCCCAAGACCTTTCCCATAGGCAACGGCCCGGATGAGGTGAGTGGTCGCGGTGGCGGAACGACGATCCGGCAAATGGTGACCGATGGGCTTGCGGGCAACCTTTCGGGCCCGCCGGATATCGCCAGCGCATTTTCGCAGTTTGCGACAACCTACAAGCTTGCCTTGGCCTTTGGCTACAAGGACAGTGATACGCTTGCCGAGGCGGTTATCGCTTACATGGCCGCCAATGGAGCGGTTGCCTCGTCGATTTCGGAACATTCCTATCTCAGCGCAAACGCAAGCATGGGCCGGATCGATGGTTACATCACCGCTCTTGGCGCCAGTCCCGATCTCAAGACAAGCGTTGACATCAACACGCGTGTCAACCTTGAGGTTGCCCAGCAATTGAACGAAATGCTCCGCAATCAGGCGGCGCTGACCACCCTTGCCGGTTTCTATTTCATGGGAACCGCAGGCGTGCATGCGGACATGGAGGACAATCTCGACTTCACCAGGCTCAAGGATATGTTCAGATGATCGCTTACCTCGTTGGCCTGGTCGATAAGACGTTGCTGGCCTATCTGGAGACGGTTTTCGGCTATATCTCCGGTCCGCTTGGTACTTTGCTGCAGGCGACCGCGCTTGTCGCGCTGCTTTTTATCGCCGTCAATCACGTGTTGCAGTTCAAACAGGTAAGCTACGCGGATTACCTCACATGGGGGATCAGATATGTTCTGATTTCCATGTTTGCCCTCGTGTGGGGCAATTTCAGCGCGATTTACGATGTCATCACCCAAACCCCAGGTGACTACTCCGCATTGCTTGTGAAGGGTGTAGCCGCGAAGTTTGTCACGCATCGCGCCGATATTCTGGACGTCTCCACGATAACCGACGAATACACCGCCATGGATGCGTTTACTTATGCACTCTTCTGGATGGCGAGGGATTTCTTCAGGGATACCAGCATTTGGGATATCGGCATGTCGCTCAAGAATATCGGCCTTGGTATTCTCATGGGCATCATCGGTGCCATTTGGACTGCCGTATGCGCAATCGTTATCATGATGGCCAAGATCGGCCTTATGATGGCCCTCAGTCTGGCGCCGCTTGCGATCTGCATGTTGATGCTGGAGCAGACGCGCCAGTATTTCGAGGCCTGGTCTCGGTTCGTGTTCAGTTTTCTCGTCATACCACTGCTGCTCGCCTCATTGACCTCGATCGTCCTTTATGTCGCCAGCTCTTTGCTCGTGGAGTCGAACGCCGGCAGCAACAACAAGGAAGCCTATCTGATGTTCGCGGTGATCATGATCGCTGCCTTCGTCCTGATATGGAAACTGCCGGAGATGGGGCAGGCGATTGCCGGGTCCGCCATCGGCGCCGCGGGTGTCGGAATGGGTCGTGCAATGACTTCAATGGCGCTGCGATCTCCCAAGACGGTTGCCAGTTCGCTTTCCAGTGCGGGGGGGCGCGTTCGCGACGGCTACCAAGTGGGCAGCGCAGCGCGCAAAGGCGGAGCTTCGACCGCCCAATCCGTATGGGGCGCGATCAGCGCCATGCGGCAGAGCAAGATGGCCCGTGTGAACCGACGCGACGATCGCCGTGCTCAAAGGTTTATGAAGTTTACCAATAGCAACCCCAAGAATTCAAAGGAGCCGGAAGCGCCAGATGGGGGGTCGAAAGCCGAAGGCGCCAAAGAGAATAAATCAGAAGAGTAGTCAATATTATCTGTAGCGATATTTATTAAAGTAAATTTCTCTTAATATTAGGCGGAGGATCGATGAAGATTCAATCGACCCAACATGCATTTGAAGACGAATTGTTCTTCACCTTGCGGAATCAGCGCAACAATTGGGCAAAAATTGCCGTCGGCAGTGTGGCGGTAGCAGTGCTCTCTCTGGTCTGCTTGATTGTCATCCTACCCTTGAATGAAACCAAACCCTATGTGGTTATGGTTGATAAGACGACGGGTGAAGCCGAGAAGATCGTGCAGGTGCGCCCGGCGACGCTCGACCAGCAAGATGCTGTCCTGCAGGCCGAACTTGTTTCCTACGTGGCCGATCGGGAGACCTACGACCAATCCGACAATCGCATCCGCATCCCAGATGTCTTGGCACGTTCATCCGACAGGGCCGCGGAGACATTGACTTCGCTCTGGAAGTCGACGTCCCCGAACTATCCGCCGAACGTTTACGGCAACGATGTCCGTGTGCGTGTTGTGGTCAAGTCGATCTCGCTGACCCCGTCTGCACGGCGAGGCGGCGCCGATCTGGCGCGCGTCCGTCTGACCAAGATCCGTGAGGAGAAAGGCAAACAGACGGCGCAACGCTCCTACGTTGCAACTGTCGCTTATCAGTTCGCTCCCCAGGAAAGCGCGACACTGGAAACTGTCTGGAAAAATCCACTTGGCTTCAATGTTGTGTCTTACAGAATTGACGCGGAGACCGCCGACTGATGAACGAATAATAGTTGAGGAATTTTCATGTTTAAAAGATTTATTCTATCTCTTTCAATTCTACTATCCCTTTCCAGTTTATCATTTGCTGAACAATCTCCGATCGGATTCAAGTCGGATGTGCGAATTAAACGCTACGTATATGATGAAAACAACGTCTATAAACTTAATCTTTACTTGAAATCCGTCACCGCCCTTCAGTTCGCTGATGGAGAGCAGGTCGAGTCGATTCTGATAGGCGACAGTGCGTCCTGGGAAGTGGTGAAGCTGAGGATGGGCAACGTAGTCAGTCTGAAGCCGATTATCGTGAACGCACTCACCAACATGACGGTCTATACCGACCGCCGCGTTTACACGTTCGAACTGTTTTCTGCCGGTGAAATCAAGGCAGGCATGAAGGCTGGAGCTGACCAGTCTTTCCGTACCGTCTTCACCTATCCGCAGGACCAGTTCACCCCGATCGACAAGAGTTTAGTCAAGGGTGGGCCGGTCAACCAAAACTATCTTGTCTCCGGTGTTGGGCCTTTCCGCCCGATAGCGATTCACGACAACACACTTCAAACCACGTTCGTGTTGCGCAAGGGAGCGCCGCGCCCCGCCATCTTCAAGGTTGGCCAGGATCGTGAGGAAAAGTTGGTGAACTCGCGCACCGATGGCGATCGCATCATCGTTGACGGCACGAGTGACTACTGGGTGATGCGGATTGGCGATGAGATGATCTGTGTTGGCAGGGCAGGCTTGATCCACACATCCCAAATGGAAGCGAAAGGAGCCAACTATGTCAAGTGAACGGGTAAAGCCGATCGACGAGACGTCTCTGGCCCTTCAGGAGCGCGAAACTTTCGAGGGGACTGTTGATCTTCCGGGACGGCCGGCCTCCGGCGGTGGGGAGCAGGGGAGGGCAGGTGGCTCTCGCACTGTTCCACCTCTGACAGCAGCAATGGATCTGGGAAACGGGGCCTTCGCGCGCCTTCTAATCCCCCGAAAAGGAGCCGCCCATGGCTGACCGCACGCGTGAAGAATACCACGGCGACAATGGCCCTGTTGACAACGCCGAGGCGGAAGCGAACGCCCGTCAAGCGGCCGAGCGAGACGCCCTTCTCGAAGAGCGTCGAGCGCGCCAGATGGGGGGGCAAAAGACCAAAGGCGGCAAGCTCTTCATGGGGGGGCTCTTGCTCGGCCTCGCCGGCCTTGCCTTTGTCATCGCCGTCGGCCCGAGCCAGGCCGTCAGGCTCATGGGCCTCATCAAGGACGATGAAGCTCCGCAGACATCGCAGGTGGATCTGGAGGTTGAGAAACAAGCTAAGGACCGGTTCTCAATGGATTTTCTTATGCCGGAGGGTCCACCTGAGCAGGCTCCGCCCGATCCGAACGTCGAGTGGAGCAAGCGCTTCGAAGAGCTGCAGAAGCAGCTTGCCGATGTCGCACGCGCGAACAAGAAGCCCGAGGTCTCAATCCGAGACATGCAGGACCTTCTGAAGAAATACAACGACCAGATGGCGGACAAGCTCGAGGAGGAGCGAAAGAAAATGTCTGCCGAAAACGCCAGGTTGCGGGCCGAGGCCGAGCGTCTGCAAGAAGACAAGAGGCGCGCTGAAGAACTCGCACAAAAGGACGCGATGCTCCTGAAGAAGCAACAGGAAATCGACAATCTTCAGCGGGAATCGAAAGGCGTGGTCGTCGACGGTTCCGGCGGTGAGCGGGTGGGAGCGGGAGCGATGCCTGCCAATCCGGACGACCTCGATGGGAATGCACGATTCCTGGCATCTGCCGCTGGCTCGGTGTTCGAGACCTCCATGTCGACGCGACTTGCAGATCCCTCACGGACGGTGGTTCAAGGCACCATAATATCTGCGGTGCTTGAGACGGCGATTGACACGGAACTGCCCGGTAACATCCGCGCGCAGGTTATGGAGCCAGTGTTCTCCTTCGATGGCAAGCGCATCCTGATGCCGGCTGGTACAGCACTGATCGGCACGTTCAACAATGACGTGGAGGTCGCGCAAAAGCGTGTTCTGATTGCCTGGAACCGGGCGGTCACGCCACAAGGAAAATCCATCGCCCTTGGCTCGACGGGTACGGACGTCCTCGGCCGAGCGGGAACCGGCGGAAACGTCGACAACAGGATCGCGACCAAATTCGGTGCGGCGATGCTGATCAGTTCGATCTCAGCGATCCCGACCGCCATCGCGGCCGCTACCGGAAACCGGTCGGGGGGTGGCACGACGATCAACGTTGGCAACAACGGCTCTTCCGGCTCGTCGGGCGGCAACAATGGCGGCCAGCAGGTGGCATCGGACATGGCGGGGAAAGTCTCGCAGCAGAGCCAGGACATCCTGGGTAAATATCTTTCCCTGCCCCCTGTGATCCGCGTTCCACAGGGTCAGGAAATCCGTGTCTTCGTGAATAGGGACCTTGTTTTCCGATGAATTCTCACGTTCAAACCCGCGAAATTTCTTATGTCGAGCAGTATCTGAGCCCGCTTCGCAAGTACCTTGTCGATGACCGGATCAACGAGCTTTCGATCAATCCAGATGGTTCGATCTTTATCGAAGCTGCAGGCGCCTCACATATGGAGGAAATCGACGTTACGCTCGCACCACATGCCATCAAGCGGCTCGGAGCACAGCTCGCGGGCGAAACAAAGAACACGCTCGGTGCGCTCAACCCAATTGTCTCGGGCCGCGTGATCGTGTGGGGGAGTCCTCAGCGCGTCCAGGTGGTTATCGAGCCCGCAATCGAGCAAGGCGTTTCACTCTCGATCCGCAAGTACCTCAGCCGCACGCTCGAATGCGCGGACATCAAGTTCGTCGATGGCGGCCAAATCAAGGTAGAGGACGACCGGCGCGAACGACACAAAGCGATTGCTGAAATGGCCGAGAATGGTAATCTGCAAGGCCTGTTCCGCCAGGCAATCGACGAGAAGTTCAACATCCTAATTTCGGGCGGCACATCCTCCGGCAAGACAACGGTCGCGCGCGCGCTTCTGTCCATGGCGGACGCGAACGAGCGTATCATTACCATCGAGGATGCGCAGGAACTGCATCCACCCCACAAGAACCAGGTGGGGTTGATTGCAGATCGCAAGGAGAAGTCGGCACGTAGCCCATCACGGCTTCTGGAAAGCTGCCTGCGGATGCGGCCGGATCGTATCATCGTTGGCGAAATCCGTGGCGTCGAGGCCTATGATTTCCTCGAAGCGATTAACACCGGCCACCCGGGCGCGATCACCACGATTCACGCCGACAGCCCGGAGCTTGCCTTCGACCGGTTGGCATTGATGGTGATGCGTTCCGGTGTTCGCATGAGCCATGGTGAGATTATCCAATATGCCAAGAAGACCATTGATCTGGTCATCCAAGTTGGCCGCCGCAACGGTCAGCGTGGGGTTCTGGAAGTCTACCTGCCGTCACAGAACATGAACTGAAAGCCACTTGCTGCCAAACGTGGACATGGAGAAAGAAATGCTTGTCGAGGGGGAAGAGGTGGCATTGCGCCGTCCTTGAGCGGGCGTCTCCGCTTCTCGCAAACTGGGACTTTAACCGCCGACCAATGTTTGGGCACCTCCGCAAATGTTGCCACCAACAACCGAAGGCCACCAACAAGCGAAGGCAAGTGCGGCGTGTTGGTCGTGGGGTACTGCACGTTCTGAACACTCGATACGTCGAGGCCTGGAACGGGCGGCTTGGCTCGGAAAGCCGACTACCGTTTCATCCGGAAAGCGTAGCGCGCACTGGCCCGTCCGACCAGCAACGCTCGGTGCCGCCGAGAATGAGCTTGCCGTCTCTTCATCCAGAGCCACCCGGAAGGTCCGTCACGGCATGAGCCTTTTCATTTTTTTGGCATCGCCACTCGCCCAATGGTCCGGGATGGGGGATAGCGGGTTCCGCAGGACGGGGCCCGGTCACTCGCATTCCTCCGTTACACGTAGCCGTTGACCACCCGCTCTCTCAGCGTAGCTAGGTCGATGGGGCCGAGGTCGGGAAGCAGGTCATTCTCTTTGGAAAAATCTCGCGCGTAGCAGGCGCTCAAGATCCGGACGCCGCCTTCATGCAATGGTACGGAAACGCCGGCTGCTTGTGCGAGGCGCAAGATCGGGATCAGACCGAAGGGAATGTCTTCGAGGACGTAACGCGTATTGACGCTCTTCGGTCCGGCCGGATCGCTTCCTCGTTCAACGAGAATAGATGATATCTCTGAAACGGATTGACCGGATACATCGAAGGACAGCCTGAAGTGATCGAAGGTTGATCTGACCTTCTTTCCGAAGGCTGATGCGATTGCGAGCCTTTCGAGGTCTAGCGCTTCCAGGAAGCGGCCGACGGCCGGCGTAACATTGGTGTTTTGACCCCAATCCTCCGCCCGCTCGATGCGAGACAGGTTGCACAACGCTATGCCCATATGGTCCTGGGGATTGAGATTGCTCAAGGCGATCGTGAGGATGTCGTCTTTCACTGCGAAACGATTGCCGAACAGCGCGACGCATGTTCCGTGCGCTTGATGGGTCAAACGCGAAGGGACCGTTGCCATATCGACCTCTGCACGTACTGCACCAATGTTGAATGTGTTTTCCGCCAGTGGTTTGCATGTCAGGACAGTCGTACTCCAGGCCGTGATCGGGATTTCGATGCTGCGTTCGGCTAGCTTCCTGGCGAGATAGAGCGCGGCAAAGGAAAGATGCGCGCTGATAATGACCGAGTGACGTGTCGTGAGGTGCGGCAAAAGAGCATCAAGAACAAAGCGGTGTCCGTAGGCAGGCAGCGCGAGAACGATGACATCGGCTTCTGAAAGCTCCTCGGCGTTCGCACATATATGAACGTTAAACTCGGCACTGATCGCGCCCCTGATCTTCACTGGATTTCGAGCAGAGGAAGCTGCGGATCGCGACCAGATCATTGGCTCATGGCCGTTCTGCACAAGAAGTGCTGCATATCCCATGGCGATCGATCCTGCGCCGGCTATACCAACTTTCATTTCTGGTCCTCTTGAGCTTCGGCGGTTGTTTCCGATGTGCGGCGAAGCCAGATCACACCGGCGAAATCCGAGTATTGAGAATGATGCTGTCACCCGATCGAACATGTGCGAGCCGACACACCTGCGGCGAGGCCGGTTATGACGAGGGCCGTGTGTCGTCCCGGCAATGAGCTGGAGATTGAGGGACGTCACGAGATCTTCACCGCAGGGTATGTCCGTGACCAGCGCATTTCCCGGAAAATGGACTCACCCGGAATCGTACAGGCCGATTACGGGATCTCGGCATCGAGGTAGACCCGCTATCGACAGTTGACGTTGCTGATACGACCGCCGGAAATGCCCAGGCGCGTGCGATCCTCCGCATGTCTAGAACTCGATCGTCGACGACGTCTCTATCGATCCTGAAAAGCCGGTGCCTCTCCTCCGGGTCGATCGTGGCGGTGGCCGAATGATCACTCATGGCTCGATGCCGAAACAACCTCCACGGCTTCCTGAGCGGCCAGCATCGACACCGTCACTGGGACGAAGGGCGGCCGCGGATTGAAGAGGCCGACCTCGATGGCGCCAAGCCCCCGGACGGATTTCAGCAGTTCGTGGACTGGGTAACCGCACTGCCGCCCCTGACAGGGACCCATTCCCGCGCGGGTGAAACTCTTCAGCTGGTTGGGGCCTCGGCAAGCACCGCGAACTGCGGCATCCCTTAACGCGCCTGCGCTCAACTCCTCGCAGCGGCAGATGATCGTGGCATCGTCCGGTGGGTTGCGAGCAATATTCGGCGGATAGACCCCATCCAGAAATCGCCGAAACGCCTTTTGCCGGGCGTGAAGAACTCTAAGCGGCCTTGCCTCGGCATCTGCCTGGGCGGACGCCAGTATGCCGGCGTGAAGGAGGATCCCGATTGCGGCGATCGCTCCTTCGATCTGAGCGTTGGTTGCGCCGCCAATCCGCGCACCGTCCCCGGCGATGTAGAGGCCATCCTGGCCGGCGTTCATCCAATCGTCGCGCTCAAGCCGGAACGCCGACTGCCCGACATCCCACATCAGCTGTGCGCCGACCGACACTGCAAGGTGATGGCTCGGCACCAGCCCCTCGTGAACAAGAAGCGTTTTGATACCCAACTGGCCAAGCCGGCCGTTTGACGTTTCAAACCGCAAGGTTTCCAGTCGTCCGGCTCCTTCGGCGCTGATTTTGACAACATTGCGCACGTGCCGAACGCCACTGAACTGCGGTTGCCAGGCAATCCCCTTCAGGATCTGGGCAGGCTCCCGGAGCGCCCCGCCGACACCGCGCAGGGAACGGTTGATTAGGCCCGGAGGGGTGGTGTCGAGATAAGCAACGGGCTTTGCCCCGGCGAGCCGCATCTGCTGCATGTAGAGCAGGGGCAACGGGCCGCTACCGATGACGACAACCGGGCCTTGCGGCAACTGACTTGCCGTCTTCAACAGGATCTGCGCTGCACCGACCGTCATAACGCCGGGAAGTGTCCAGCCAGAGAACGGAACCGGGCGTTCCTGTGCGCCTGTTGCAAGCAGGAGATGCCGTGCGTTGATGGAGAGGATTTCACCGTCCTTGACGTATTCCGCAGTCCAGCCCCGGTTGAGCCGGCTTACCTGGGCCTCCGGGATGTAAACTGCGCCACAGGCCAGGAACGTTTCAACCTGCCGGATCCCGCGATGATATTCCGCCCCCAGAACGTTCATGACTGGGCTCGTCGCGTTGCGGGCGGCATTACGCCAGATCTGGCCTCCGGGCTGAGATTGCGAATCCAGCACGACGACGGATAGACCGCCCCGCACAGCCCGCCTCGCGGCGGCCATCCCGGCCGGACCAGCTCCGACGATCAACAGGTCAGCAATAGAACTTCGTTTCATTTCAGCCTCTTGGGATGGTCGTGGCGTTCGACCTTCATGCCGGCGCGAACCGTTTGCTGACAGCTGCGGATCGTGCCGACATCTTCGACATGCACGACACATTCGAAACAGACGCCCATCATGCAGTAAGGCGCCCTGGGCTGGGTGGAAGGAAAGGAGGTGCGGGTATGGATGTCGTCCAGACGCAGGAAGACGGCAGCCAGCGGTTCTCCGTCACAGGCGCTCACGGTCCGACCGTCGATGGTGATTTCCACGGGCGGGCCGGTGGGAAAAAGAACTTCATCGCTCACGCCGCGATCCCCTTGGTGAACCGGCTGCCGCGGAAAGCTTCGTAGGTCGGCTCCATCCCCCCGGCTGCCAGCCATTCGGCAAATGGACCTGCATGCAGGGCGGCAAGGGTCACGCCGGAATGGCAGGCGACGATATGGATGCCGGGATATCGACGGGAACGGTCATAGACGGGCACCCCGTCGGGGGTCAGCACACGCAACCCTGCCCATTGCCGGATGACACGCAAAGCGCCGATGTCGGGCATCACATTAATCGCGCGATTGGCGATGTGGCGCGCGCCGCCCGGTGTCACGTCGGTCGATCGGCCCACACGTTCATTCGTGACGCCGAGCTGAAACGTGCCCGTCACGGTCTGGCGAATGCCGCTGGCGGCGTATGGGAACACCGGGGCAACCCGTTCCGTAATCAGGAGCTGCCCGTTTTCTGGGACGAGCTGAAGCGGCAAGTCCAGGCTTTCGACAAACGCCATGGAGTCGTTTCCTGCGGCAATAATCACCCGTTCCACCTCTATCGTGCGGGCATCCGCCGCCAGCCGGAAACCGCCAAGGGTTGGCGTTATGCTGTCGACGTGCGCCCCCGTCACCAAGGTTCCGCCCAGGCGCATAAATCCGTCCAGCAAGGCGCGAAGCACCAGGAGCGGATTGACATCGCCGTCCATATGACTGAACGACGCCGAACAAACCTTCGGCCCGAGGCGGATTTCGGGAAGCATGCGCTCAAGGCGCGAGCGCTCCAGCATCTCGAAGCGATAGTCGGGGTGGATGGCAGCCATCTGGTCGCCGATGGCTTTTTCTTCTTCCGCTTGAGTTTCCGACACGCAGAAGAGTAGGCCACCGTTACGGCGGTACTCGACGTCGACACCGGTCAGTTCTTTCAACTCGGATGCAAAACCTGACCACAGCTCGGCGCTTTGCCGAGTGATGCGATGATATTCAGGATACTCAAAGCCCTTGCCCTGAACCCAGATCAGGCCGAAATTCGTTCTGGACGCACGCAGCGCAGCGTCAGCGCCATCGACAATGATCACCCGGCGCCCCAACTTGGCCAAGCCGTACCCGATTGCGGCGCCCACAACCCCGCCGCCAACGATGGCTATCTCGAACTCGCGATCCATCTAACTTTCTCACAATAGGAAGGCGTCCGTGCCCGTGCGAGCAGCTCGATCCATGGCCACTTGCCTCCATTGAACCAGACTAATCCTTCAACCAACGTCGGCTATACAGCGTGTCCGACTGTCGCCCTTTGACGGTCAGGTCTTGCAGACCTTCTTTGCTTCGGCTTCATCGGTCTTGCGCGATGATCACCACATGAACAGGCCCAGTTGACGTCTTGCCGTCTTGGAATTCGTCCCTAGGGATAGGACCTCGCCATCCATGCCGCAAGGGCAGGATTAGGCATGTGGCGATGCGCAAATGTTATGGAGGTTGGATCCGTCTCGGGGGCGCTCGCCCAGCGCCGTGATGAGGGCTCGGCTCAGCGACCTTCGCCGGACGTCGGTCTTTGGCCTGTCGCAAACCCGTCTTCGCGCCGATTGATTGCCAGCGCCAATCAATCGGTGCCATATGCAAATTCTCCAAACGGGCTGAGCAGCATACTCATCGCTGAAATACGGCGATGATCATTCGAGGATGGAGACAAGTATCTGCCGGCGTATCAACTCACTTTGCGAGCGTTACGGTCGTGATGGTGTCAAGGAGGGGATGCACGACGTCATCCACCACGCGGAGACAAAGGCCCCCGCGCGGTTATCAGGGCAATCCGGAACGGTGTCTATACCTTCTCCGACTATCTGGAAGGGATCCATGATGGTCAACTCGGGTACGACATCATCCCGGGTTGCCGCAATCAGGCGCGACTGGAGGGGCCTGCCGCGGCCGGCGGCGGTAGTGCGGCGTCATTGTCGTTTCGGCACCCGATCCGCGTATCGGCCGCGACTGTGCCAACGCAGTGGGTACGATCGACGGCGGCGCACGCCGTGGTCGGGACGGTTTTGGCGGATCGGACGTGCGCTACTCGCAACGTAGCGTGCCAGTCGAAGTCATGGCGATCGAAACGGCTCCACTCCACGCGTCGCGTGGAGTGGAGTGGATGAACACGTGCACGCCCATGAGCTCTTCGAGCCGCTTGACCTGCTGGCTGAGCGCCGGTTGCGAACATGTTCAGTCGGATCGCGGCTCACCGATACAAGGCAACGTATCATTCGAACCCGTGGATTTGCATATTCCGTCGACAGTCGTCGCAACGCTCTCGTTCGATCTGCGCGGCAACGGCGACTCCCGCCTCCTAGTGCGTCTCCGCTGCCTTCGGCGCCATCCCGCCCACTCGGGCGCGCATGTGGGGATTAAGCCACCACTCCGCGAGCATGACCAAACGACTGACAACGAAGGTGATGAAAAGGTAGATCGCGCCGGCGACGATGAACACCTCGACCGGCCGATAGGTGGCCGAGATGATCTGCTTTGCCAGGCCAGTCACTTCCACAATCGTGATTGTCGAAGCAAGCGACGTTGATTTGATGATGAGCATCACTTCATTGCCATAGGCGGGGAGCGCCTGCCGGATGGCGATCGGGAATACGATTCTGCGAAACTGAAGAAAGCGCGACATGCCGACGGCACGCGCGGCTTCGATTTGCCCAAGCGAAACCGACTGTATGCCGCCCCGGATGATTTCGCTGGTGTAGGCTGCAGTGTTGAGGCCGAGAGCCAGAATCGCGCAGAACCACGGTTCGCGGAATGACGACCAGAGACCAACTTCAGTGAGAAAGCCTCTGAACTGAGCCGACCCATAATAAATTAGAAACATTTGTACCAGAAGCGGCGTCGATCTGATGATGTAGACGTAGCCGTATGCCACCGAAGAAACGAGCCGGTTCTTCGAAAGCCGCATCAGCGCGACAGGCACCGACGTAACAAACCCGATGAGGAGCGATATGGATGCGAGCGCCAGCGTTGTGGGAACGGCGGCGACGAGCTTGGGGAATGACTCTACGATGAGCTGAATGTCCATTATTGGCTCCTCACACCACGGTTTGCCCACTTCTCAGCTTTGAGAAAGCCTCGGTTCGAGAAGGAGGAAAGCAGAAGAAAGAGCACGAAGGCGCTGATGTAGAAGGTAAAGGGCTGCTTCGTGGAGCCCGCGCCCATCGCCGCTGTCCGCATGATCTCGACCAGGCCGACAACGGAGATCAGTGAGGTGTCCTTGAGGGTGAACTGCCAGACATTTCCAAGCCCAGGGAGCGCGAACCTGGCGGCTTGTGGGATAAGCACCCGGCGCAGGCGCAGCCAGGGGCCCATGCCAATCGATTTGGCCGCTTCGATCTGACCCGGAGGGACAGCAAGGACGGCTGCGCGAATGACTTCTGTCGCATACGCTCCTGCACTCACGCTGATGCAAAGCACGCCGATGACGAAGATCGGTGGCTCGACGTATCCGTCGTATCCGAACAGCCCGGTGGCAACGGTCCGCAGCAATGTTCCGCCGCCGAAGAAAACCAGGAAGATGATGAGCAGTTCAGGAACGCCGCGAACGACTGTCGTATAGATGTCGCCGAGCAGGCGCAGCAACCAGAAACGAGAGAGCTTCGCGGCGGCAAAAATCGAACCGAAGATGATCCCGAAAAAGTAGGAACAACCTGCGACGACAACTGTCATCAGTGCCCCACGTGCCAGTTCATCGCCCCATCCGGCATCTCCCCATTGTAACAGTGTCAGGTCCATAGCTTACGCCTCAAGCTTGGTAAAAACGCAACGAGCGCCGGCCACACGAGTGCCCGACGCTCCAACGAAACGAGAATTACTGCTTGGGAGAGGCGTCGTAGCCGAACCACTGCATCGACAACTTCTCGACCGTGCCATCGGCGACAGCGGCATCGATCGCCTTGTCGAACATCGCTCTTAGGTCGGTATCCTCTTTGCGGATGCCGACGCCGACGCCCTTGCCAAACACCCCGCCTGTCATTCTCGGGCCGAACATCGTAAGATCCTCGTTTTCGGGCTTATCCGTCAGCGGCTTCAGGAAACTGACCGAAGAAAGGCTCACATCGATCCGGCCAGCTTTGAGATCCATCACAACATTGTCGATTGTGTCGTAGGTCGAGATCTGTACGCTCGGCATCATTTCTTTCATGAAGGTCTCATGCGAAGTGCCGGCTTGAACGCCGAACTTCACCCCTTCGAAAACCTTGGTAAACTTGCCCAGTTCGGCCTTCTGTTCGGGTGTGATGTCGGCGAGTGAGAGGCTCACGAGCGAGGCTTCGGTTTTCAGGAGCGGGTTGTCCGCCGTGGTCAGGAACGTCATCGGCGTGAGGAGATACGGGCGAGAGAACGAAATGACCTTCTCGCGCGCGGGCTGAATACCCATCGCCGCCATGATGGCATCGTAGCGGCCGGCCGTAAGAGAAGGGATGATCCCGTCCCATGCCTGTTCGACAAACGTACATTCGATGTTCATCCGCCTGCAAAGGTCGTTTCCAAGATCGATCTCGAAGCCGATCAGCTTGCCGCCAGCGTCCTTGAAGTTATAAGGCGCATAGGACCCTTCGGTCGCAATCGTAATGCTCTTGTAGTCCTTGGCCTCGGCCGGACCGACTGCGACAACGGCACCAACTGCGATCGCCGCAAGCGTGTTCAAGTAGAAGAATTTCATAACGTTCACCTCTTTTGCTGTTTTTTTGTTTGTTGTCGATTGCCGACTCATCTGCGCGCTTGTGCGCTCACAGAACGCTGGACAGGAACGCGCGACACCTTGGGGACGTCGGGTTCTGGAATACCTCCTGCGGCGTTCCCTGCTCTTCGATTTGCCCCTTTTCGAGGAAGAGGACCTTGTTTGATACGTCGCGCGCAAAGCCCATCTCATGCGTGACCACGATCATGGTTCTTCCCTCTTCGGCGAGCTTCCGGATAACCTTCAGAACTTCGCCCACCAGTTCTGGATCAAGGGCGGAGGTCGGCTCATCGAAGAGAAGGGCGCTCGGCTGCATCGCCAGAGCGCGTGCGATGCTGACCCGCTGCTGCTGCCCACCTGACAGTTGAGACGGATAGGCGGCGTGTTTGGCGGCGATACCTACCTTGTCCAGGAAGTCCATCGCGCGGTCGCGCGCTTCGCCCTTCGGCTGCTTGAGAACGTAAACGGGGCCTTCCATGACGTTCTGCAGGACGGTCATATGCCCCCACAGATTGAAGCTTTGGAACACCATGCCCAGCTGCATCCGCATGCGTTCGATCTTTTTGCGATCAGCGCAAACCAACCGGCCAGCCGCATCGGTTTTGACGACGATTTCTTCCTGCCCGACAGCGATGCGGCCTTTTTTCGGAATTTCGAGGAAATTCATGCAGCGCAGGAAAGTGCTCTTGCCGGACCCGGAGCTGCCGATAATCGAAACCACGTCGCCCTTGTTGGCTGTGAGGGAAATGCCCCTGAGAACCTCGAGCGTTCCGAAATTCTTATGGATGTCTTCTGCCACCAGGGTGGGCTGCGCACCGTTCATTCGCGTTCCCTTATTCTCTAGCTGCCCCGTCCGAGCGAAAATGCGCAAGTCCTTGAATGCAGGGCTGTTGAGAATTGCGCGCCAGCATCTGCAAGGTGTGCGATCTCAACCGTACGGCGTGTGTCGAAGTGCCCGCCGCCGAGCTTTCTGCGAGAGTAGGACCCAGTATTCCATTGTTACTAAAAGCTTGCCTTCCATATCGCAAGGGCAGTAATGAGTATGCGCCCATGCGCATATGTTATGGAGGAATCATGATTCAATCGCGCCAACTGGAAGCGTTCCGGGCAGTGATGCTGACGGGTGGCATGACGTCGGCTGCAGAACTTGTCAGGATCACTCAACCCGCAATCAGCCGACTGATCAGAGACCTCGAAGGAGAAACCGGGCTTCGTCTTTTTGACAGGATAGGCAACAGGCTAAGGCCGACGCGCGAAGCCGGCATCTTGTTCAAGGAGGTCTCGCGCCATTTCAACGGCATCCAACATATCGACAGGGTCGCGGCGGAACTGAAGAAGTCTCACATGGGATCGCTCCGGGTCGCCTGTTACACGGCTCCGGCTCTCAGTTTCATGTCCGGCGTCATTCAATCATTTATCGCCGAACGACCCGATGTGTCGGTTTACCTTGACACAGTCCCCTCCCAGACAGTCCTCGAGCTGGTGTCGCTGCAGCATTACGATCTTGGAATATCAATATTGGCCGGCGACTATCCTGGCCTGACGGTCGAACCCATCCCTTCGTTTCGTGCGGTCTGCCTACTGCCACCTGGTCATCGGCTTGAAGATAAGCAAGTGGTTCATGCCACCGACCTAGAAGGAGAGTCGCTGATTTGCCTCTCTCCGGTCAGTCTCTTGCGCATGCAGACCGATGCGGTCCTAGACAGCTTTGACGTCCACTGCATCCGCAGAATTGAAAGCAGCTTGGCGCTGAACCTCTGTGATTTGGTGAGCAGGGGAATGGGGGTTGGCATCGTCGACCCCTTTACGGCAGACTACTATAACGCAAATCTGGTTGTTCAGCGCCCTTTTGAGCCAGTCATTCCCTATCATTTCGCCATAGTTCTTCCGTCCGACAGCCCTCCTCCACGCTTGGTTAGCGAGTTCAGGGCTGCTTTGCTGAATGCTCTTAAAGCACTGCCTTATGAAACGATCTAGGCATTCCCCATTCGTCTCGCCCACCCGGCGAGGCGATGGGCACGGCGCGGCCGTCGTGCGCAGGCGCCGTGCGAGCACGATGTTCTGACCGACGACGGCTCTCGGTGAAGTCCCAGCCGGCGGAGTGGCATCCGAGCGCGTCTATGCGCCGGAGTTCCCGTGCCTTGGAAGGCACCCCCCGTGAGCAACCTGGTGGCCTTCATCGGGCGGCATGACGGAGCACATTCTGAACGGCCCGGCTGGGCCCCTTCGCCATGTAAGCAAATCGAGCGCCTCTCTCATATGCAATGGGCGTTGTTCTGAAAGCCGCATCGTCACATCCTGCCAGAACCATCCGTACGGCGAGCGCTGAAGGTCCTGGCAGGATATATGCAAGTGTAGTCAACTCCGCGCCGTCAGCTTCGCATCCCCACCTTTCATTCCGGCGGAGCCGGTCGCTCCGCTCCCCTCGCAAGCTCGGTGGCACCTGCCTACATTGCAGGTGGGGGCCCCGCTTCGCTGACGGCGCTTCCGTTGACTACACTTGCATATATCCTGAGTAATATTTAATATTATTTCTATTTTTAGTTAATTACATCTCTTAAATTCAAATATATATAAATGTTACACAAGTAAATTTTGGAAAATCAATTGATTTATTATAGCTGGACTAAAAATATCTGATGAAGACTATTTATGCCCCGGATAGGACGTCGGGGGCCAGCTGGTCGCATTGGTGTCGATTAGCCACGGTTGTCGGCAGCGAAGGTGGCGCCAAAGCGAACAAGATCAGCCTGAGTGTAATGAGGGACCTCGGTGTTGGTAGCGGTCACGACATTGGTGAGCGCCATGAACCCTTCAGTGATGGGCAGCTGCAGACCGAGGGCTCTGGCGATGCCGACGAGTTGCCCGATGGCCTTGATCTCCTCGGTGAAATAGCGATGCTTCACACTGTTGGGGCAGGCGAACTGCACATTGTGGATCGGGAGGGCGGTTGCGAACTCTTGAAGCGTCTTGTGGGCGGTGCCGTACTCCTCGTTGCACTCCTCGAGCAACGTGGACAGGCCAAGGCCGCAGGCTGAGCCGACCATCAGTCTCTCAAGATCGGCCGCGGTTTGGGCGCGGCAGACAGGTTCGTTCATGCCTTGACCGTAGAAGTGCCATTGGTCCGGGATGGGGTGGCGCGCGTTAATCGTCGCCAAATTGTCGTTCACAATTTGAGGAAGATCCTCCGGCTTGTCCTGGAGGCGGCCCACGTTGAGCAGCGCAGCGACAAGATGGGTAATCCAGAGCGACGTAAGCGTCATCTGCAGAGGCGTGACCTGAGTGAGGGCTATCTCGGGGAAGAGGGTCTTGAGCTTGGCCTTGAGATCATCGGGCATCTCGATTGCCTTGTCGTCATGCACGGAGAAGCACGAGACTCCGAGCTTCGACTTCCATTGTTTGACATGCACCCACTGATTGTCTTTGACAAGCTTGGCTGCGCCGGGGAAGTTGTCGGTTTCAACGGTGCGTCTGACGTTCAGGGACCGAGCATAGTCCACCGTGTAGCCTTGACCGGCAACAACGATAAGGTCAGCCTTGCTGAGGTCATGGTCCTTAAGGGCGGCAACAAAGCCTGCGTGGGCATTCGCAACGGACACGAAGAAGATGAGGTCTGCCCCTTTGACGGCTTCGCCGATCTCGTAGGTGGTTGGCAGCGGAACGGCGTTGGCGGTGGTTTCGCCGACCTTGTAACCAAGCTGGTTGCCGCACGTTTTGACGAACTCAATCTGGCCCGGATGGTTCTCGGGAGCCCAGACGACGGCCTCCTGACCAAGAGAGTTGAACTTCATCGCCAGCGCCAGGGCGCCGTTGCCTGCTCCCAGGATAGCGATCTTCATGGGATGGGCCAGAGAGCCGGGAGCCGAGCGCACAGCAGAAGGAGGAACGAAAGCTTGGGAATCCATTCTGGAAGTGGTTGAGGGTGTGTTTGTTTGTATGAGTGTGAATGCGTGAGAAAGCGGATGATGGTTGAAAGAGGAGGGGGAGTGCCTCCCTTTTAAATGTTTTGGGCCGGAGCTGATCGGAAGCGAAACGGCGAAATGGCCGCGTCAGCGGTGATAAGGATTACTCATCATGCGATTGCGTGATTTTCGATCCGAGGAGAGGACCAATCAGATTTTGGCGCAGACTGCGGAGCGTGACACAATCAATGGACCCAGATCTAAAAATCGAGCGGCGCGTCGCCTAGGTTCTTTAAATAGGTTCGTCTAGGAGAAACGTGATCGTGAGAGACATCAGGTGGGAGACACAAGGCGGGGACATCGGGTGGCAGGATATGGGTGATGTAATGTTCGTTTGTTCAAAATTTCGTCAGTTCGATTGTTTCTGCGAAACAAAATTCATGCGCCCAAAGATGAGCCTTGGTCGAGGGGCGTTTCCGCTCCCGACGCGGCTTGTTCACGGGTAACGAGGCCCGATTGGGCGTAGCGCGGCGCACGGCGTGCCAGGTAAGAATTCAGATTGTTCCAGACGGAATGCAGCTGGCGAGTATTGTCACTCGCCACAGGGCGGGCGAGCATTGCTTATGAAAGCGCGGCTCGCGGAAACGACGTCGAGGGGGGTGGCATTTGGCGCTCTCCGACGCCGCAATACCTATGGTGTATGCCTGTCGTTTGGCACTTAAATGGGGTCTTCCTCACTTTGTGTGGTGGCGATTTTGGTCGAGTGGCAGCATGCGTGCCCTGAGCAGCTCCGGGCCAGCTCTGCCATACATCGTATCCATCCGAGCAGGGCCGCAGGATTTTGAGCGCCGCGCGTGGTAACGTGGGTTCATGGAGATCGATGAGGACAAGATCGACGATGCGGTTTTGGCGCTGCTATGGCTGACGCTGCATAACGAACGCTGTGCCTGGAAGGGCTTCGACTGGGCAACGACGGATCGGCTTCACAAGAAGGGCTTGATCGGCGACCCGGTCAACAAGTCGAAGTCATTGATCCTGACCGATGAAGGCTTGGCGCGTTCGCAAGCGTTGTTCCGGGAGCTGTTTACGCGACCGCCGCAATAGCCGTCCCTTTGTGGGCCTTCCATTGCCACGGCAGCAGTTCGTGCAGGCGGGAGACGGGAAGATCGGCGATGCGGGCGAACACATCGGCGAGCCACGCCTTTGGGTCGACGTCGTTGAGACGGCAAGTCGTGATGACGGAGAGCATGATGGCGGCTCGATCGGCCCCACGCTGGGAACCGGCGAAGGTCCAGTTTCGACGCCCGAGGGCAATTCCTCTCAGCGCGCGCTCGGCGGCATTGTTCGTCAGACAAATCCGGCCATCGTCGAGGAAACGGGCAAAGCCATCCCAACGCTTCAGCATGTAATCGATCGGCTCGATCACCTCGGACGATTTGCTGAGCGAGGCGCGCTCCCGTTTCAGCCACGCGTGCATGTCGTCGAACAGCGGTTTGCTCCTTTCCTGCCGCGCGGCCAGTCGTTCTGCGGCGCTCAATCCATTGATCTCGCGCTCGATCTCAAACAGCGCGTCGTACCGTTGGACGGCCTCCAATGCGATCGGCGATATCGGTTTGCCCTTGCGTTTGCGGTCGCGGGCATTTTTCTGGATGTCGGCCAGCTCAAAGAATTTGCGCCGCGCGTGCGCATGACAAAAGGCGAAGGTGATCGGTACCGCTTTCTTTTCGGCGACACTGAGCGGCTCGAAGCCATTGTAACAATCACTCTGCAGAATGCCGCCATACTCGGCCAGGTGCTTCTGCGGGTGCTCGCCGCGGCGGTCGCTCGAAGCATAGTATATGGCCGCCGGCGCTGCCGCGCCGCCGTAGGACCGGTCATCGCGCACGTACGTCCATATTCGCCCGGTCGTGCATTTGTCTTTGGCCTGGATGGGAATGGTGGTGTCGTCGCCAAAAAGGCGCTCGGCCGCGAAGACATGCGCCTCGATCAGTTCAAAGATCGGCAGGAGCGCGGCCGTTCCATGCCCGACCTGGTCGGCCAGCGTCGAGATCGAAAGCTCAAGGCCCTCGCATTTGAACCGGGTGCTCTGGCGGTTGAGCGGACTATGCATCCCAAACTTATCGAACAGGATCGTTGCCAGCAGATGAGGACCGATGAAGCCGCGCGGCGTCGCATGGAACGGCGCTGGCGGCTGGCTGATCGCCTCGCAGTCACGGCAGGTAAATTTCTCGCGTACGGTTTCGATCACGATAAACCGGCGCGGGATCTCCTCCAGCGTTTCGGTCACATCCTCGCCCAGCTTGGAAAGCCGGGATCCGCCACAGCATGCACAGGTGCTGGGAGGATCGATGACCACACGCTTGCGTTCGACATCCTCCGGCCACGGCTTTCGCACCGGCCGCTTGCGTGTGAACGGACGCACGCTCGCGGTCTTGGCGGCTGCCGCCTGCGCTGCAACCTCGTCCTCTGTCGCGGCCATCACCAGCTCTTCGAGCTGCAATTCCATCTGGTCAAGCAATCGCGCGGTGCGCTCGGAACGCTTTCCGCGAAGCTCCCGCCTCAGCTTTTCGATTGCCAGCTCCAGTTTGGCGATCAGCGCCTCGCTGTCGGACAGCATCGCCTGGGCATTGGCGGCTTGCGCCACCGCAATGTCCCGCTCGGCGACGACAGTATCGCGCTCGGCAACAACGACATCATGTTCAGCCTGCAACATCTCACGCTCGGAAAGCAGCGCCAGATAGGCGCTCGCAAGGTCCGCAGGAAGATCCACAGGCTTCGAAGTCATGAAGCCACTCGATCAGATTCACTCAATATTTTCAATGCAATAATGCTATCCGACCCGTGTCGGACGCCAGGTTTCCTGCGGATTGCGCCAGTCGATCCCGGACAACAGATAAGACAATTGCGCCGGTGAGATCGCTACCACACCGCCCTCCATATTCGGCCAGATAAACCGGCCCTTCTCCAGCCGCCGGGTAAAAAGGCAGGCGCCCAGACCATCATGCCAGATGATCTTCAAGATATCCGATCTGCGCCCCCGGAAGACGAAGAGATGCCCTGAGAATGGATCATGCTGCAGAACCTCCTGCACTCGAAGCGCCAGGGAGGGAAAGCCACAGCGCATGTCCGTATAGCCCGTCGAAAGCCAGACCTTGACCCCTGTTCCCATCGGAAACGGATTCATCGCAGCGCCTCCAGTCCACGCAAGACCCGAAGCAGCGCTTCAACGTCGACATCGCGGTCCACGATCACACGGCGACCATTGGCGCTGACAACCTCCATAAGGCCACCTTGGGCCATTGAAGGCTTGGTCGCCGTCGCAGCGACCGGCATGCCTGGCTCCGGGACCAACAGTGCAGGAACAAACCCTTCACTCCCCCGGCCATTGCCGAGCCGTCCCTCGCGAGCTGCCTTACGCCAGTCGTTCAACTGAAAGCGCGTGATGCCATGTCGGCGCGCCGTTGCCGTGACCTGCCGCGGGGCGGAATAACTCTCCGCTACGATCGCAAGTTTGGTCTCGTCGCTGAAACGGCGACGTCGACCGCTATCGACAATCTCCATACGGCTGACTTGCGGCCGCTTCTCTATCGTTAAATCCACGGTTCTCACACTGTCTATATTGACGTCCATATAGACAGAACATCCAACTCCGCTCACTTCTCAGCAAGGCGGCCCTCCTCGGATGCGTACCATACATCGCACGCTTGATTGTCTTCAGGCGGTTGATTTGGCCCTCCGCCTGGCCGTTGCTCCACGACAGTTCGATGGCGTTGTAGACGGCGTCAAGATCGCGGTAAAGGACGCGTGCGAACCGCTCAATAGCGACCAAACCCGAGTTAACGGCATCGCCAATCCAGCTGTCGAGCTTGCCCGGATCGCGGCTGCGAAAGATTCCGCGGAAGCGCAGAGCAAGGCTGCGCATTGAAGCGAACACAGGCGAGCCCTGTTTCAAAGCATCGACCCTTCTCGCCTGGCTGATCGTCAACATGCCTCGCGGCTTCAGGGTGAGCGTCCGGCGAATGCATTTTTGCGGTCTACGAGGCGCGTTTTAGAACTTGCGGCTTAGCTCATCGGCCATGATGCGCTCGATCATTTCGGGATCGCATTGTTCATCGACAAGGAACTGGCGGATTCCACCATCCCACGTCCGTATGTCGGCCAGGAGATCTCGAAGGTCGTCAATTCCATTTTCGGTCAGGCCTTTTGTGCCATCTTCACTGCCATCGCGGACATATATCAATTCGCCCTCGGCGATATTGTCCGAGTTGGCGGTCACCTCCTCGATTAATTCGAGGTTCTCGCCGATCATGCCGGCGACTTCTTTCAGCGTATAGATGAACCTCGAGCGTGCCATCACGCAGCCTCGTATCGGTCTTTCGCTGGCGCCCACTGCCACGGCAGCAGTTCCTCAAGGCGATCTTTGGGGTGATCCTGGATCCTGGTCAGGACGTCTGTGAGGTAAGTCTCGGGATTGTGGCCATGGAGTTTGACCGTTTCTATAATGGTCAGGATGTTGGCGATGCGCTCGCCGCCCTTATCCGAGCCGGCAAATAGCCAGTTTTTTCTTCCGATTCCAAGCGGACGCATGGCACGCTCAGCTATGTTGTTATCGATTTCGACACGGCCATCGTCGATGTAAACGCTCAACGCTGTCCATCGCGAGAGGGCATATCGCATCGCTTCAGCCAGCTTCTGCTTCTGTGGCAGCGCCGAAAGCGTCTCTTCTATCCAGCGCTTGAGGTCCGCCAGAAGGGGCCTGGCGTGTTGCTGGCGCAGTGTACGCCGCTGGTCAGCCGACATGCCGCGGATACGATCCTCGATATCGTAGAGCGCACCGATGCGCGACAGCGCTTCGTCAGCGATCGGGGATGGCTTCAGCTTGATCACATCATGGAACTTGCGGCGCACATGCGCCATGCAGGCGGCCTCGACGATCTGGTTGCCGTAGAGCTTCTTATAGCCACCATAGCCATCCGCGTGCATCACGCCGCTGAAGGCAGCGAGATGGTCGGCCGGATGCGCGCCCTTGCGGTCGGGGCTATAGTAGTAGGCAATGGCTCTTGGAGTGGGGTCTCGATAGCCGCTGCCATCGAAGACATAGACCCACACCCTGCCGGTTTTGGTTTTTCCTCGCCCAGGGTCGAGAACATCGACCGGGGTATCGTCCGTATGTATTCGGTCGACCGCCGCAATATGAGCCCTGATTAGCAAGACGAGTGGCGTCAGCAGAACGGACACGCGGCCGACCCAGTCCGCCATGACAGAGCGGGAGATGTCTATTCCCAGCCGGTCGTACATCTCGGATAGGCGGTAGAGCGGGATGTGATCGTCGAATTTGGCGACCATGATATGGGCCAGCAATCCCGGTCCGGGTTTGCCTCGCTCGATCGGCAATGTCGGCATTTCGCCTGCCACCGTCGTATCGCAGTCCCTGCAGATCATGCGTTTTTCGACGTGGCGGACAATCTTTACGGACGCCGGTACGTGCTCCATCACCTGGACCACCTTGTCAGCAGCCTTCAGGAACGATGTGCCACCACAGGTCGGACAATTGCAGGGTGCTGCATAGACCAACTCTTCGGTTGGAAGACCATCCGGCAATGGTTTGCGCTTCGGCTTGTCCAGTGCGTCATCCAACTCCGGCAAACGAGCTTTCCCGGAGCGCATCTCAGCCTCAGCACGGGAGGTCTCGATCTCCTCCAGCATCAGTTCAAATTGCTCGATCTTCCGGTCGATCTTTTCCGAAGAAGCGCCATGCTGCCGATGTCGGAGCAACTCCAGCTGCGCGCGCAGAAGCCCGATAATGGAGTCGCGCTTGCAGACTTCGGCTTCTTGCTGCTCAAGTTTCACCGCCTGTTCAGCGACGAGCGCGCGCAAAACAGATAGCTCGTCCTGACTGTCCAGCGGCGTTGTTTCCATGCCCGCATACATAGCCGATTTGCGCCGGAAGCGCTAGCATTATGCCCCGGATGTCCTTGCAAAATATAGCTTTTAACCCGTTCGACCGGGCGCGGAAGTCCATGCTGGTCGGCGCCAGTCGATCCCCTCAACAAGCATCTCAACGGTAAGGCCTTTTGTATCGACGACATGGCTGGCACAGCCACCGGCGGTGACCGCGAGCGTCGCTTCGGCCAGACCATACGCGGCGACCAGCGCGTCGGGGCGAAGACCATGAGGGGCAAAGCGCGTACGAAAAGCGCGGCAGATATCCGGCCGGACTGGCTCCGCACCGTTCATCATCACCCGCAGAGCCGAGAGATCGATGCCGGCCAGCTCTTCCTCGCCAATCGCGCCGTCGCCCAGGCAATATTCATAGGCGAAGTTGGGTGCTGCCGCGAAAGTCGCCCGATGTTGTGACAGCAACCGCAGCCAGAGCCCCGGCTGCCGTAGAAAGTCGGTCGGGGCAATGCCATGCGATCGTCCGCCGCGCACGATCGGAAACAGGCCGAAACCGATCAGGCCCATGTCGTGGAACTGCGGCAGCCAGGAAACGCCAACCGGCGCGTGATCGAGCAGTGCTCGCGCATTGGCGATAATATTGGCGTGGGTAACGGTTACGCCTTTGGGCAGGCTAGTTGAACCGGACGTATATTGCAGCAAGGCTATGTCGTGCGGATCGTCCCGCCAGTTGGGCGCTGGCGCCAGCTCGCCATCGGTCGCGCAAAGTGTCGGCGGATCCTTGACTCCTTCCGCTTGCTCGACAGTCTGGGCCTGCAGTCCGAGGGTCACGGTCGGCCGGCAGTCCGTGACGATCGCGGCGATGCGTGTCCGCGCTGCGGCCGTGCGCCAGCCGCTTGCCGAGGAGATCGGCGCTACCACCGGGATTGCGCCTATGCGGCAACAGGCGACAAGCGCAACGAGAAGCTCAAGCCCGGGCGGATGGATTAGCAGCGCACGTTCACCGAGGGACAGCCCGTCGGCGCGGAGCCGGGCCGCCAGTCGAACCGATCGGTCGGCAAACCCGGCATAGCTGTAGCAGGCCGTTTCGGCCCGAGAGCGATCGTGGAAGGCGAACAAGATTTCGTCGGGTTGCTGCCTGGACCAATTATCCAAGCATGAAGGAATAGTATCCATGCGGCACAGGTCCATCAACTCGTCCGAGTCACTATGCTTCAGCAGGTATATAAATCCAACGCAATCTCAAATAGCGTTAATTATGCTCGACTATTTTCGGACCATATCTCCTGTTTTAGTGAGTTTTAGGGGTATCTTACTGGCTGAAGCGGTTTCTTTTCGGGACATGTGATGGTGCAGTCCCTTCGAGGCTGTGGTCGAAGGACATGTCATTCGGCAGCTAAACGTGAGAATGCGGCTGCTTTAGCCAGACTTCTGTTTCCAAGATGACCTGCCACTGAACTTTCATCCAGCGGCGACGAGAGCCCCGGCGGTTTTGAATACGCCAAGTGGCGCGGTGTGAGCAACCGGCGGAAACGCGAAGCTTTCATCTTGCGCAGCGTTGGAGCCGGTTGCGGCGATGGTCCCGGCAAAGTCTGCCGGGGTTTTGTATCCGAGCGATGAGTGCGGCCGGAAATGGTTGTAATCGTCCGCCCATTCAGCAATGGCGCTTCGGGCATGATCGAGGCCGAAGAACAGGCTTTCGTTGAGCAGCTCGTCGCGCATGCGCCCGTTGAAACTCTCGACATAGCCATTCTGCATCGGCTTTCCCGGCGCGATGTAGTGCCATTCGACCTTGTGATCTTTCGACCAGGCGAGGATGGCATTCGACGTTAGTTCGGTGCCGTTGTCGGAGACAATCATTCCTGGCTTGCCGCGTCGTTCGATCAGCATCGTCAGTTCTCGGGCGACACGTCGACCGGAGATAGATGTGTCCGGGATCGCTGCCAGGCATTCGCGCGTCACATCATCGACAATGTTGAGCACGCGGAAGCGTCTGCCGCAGGCAAACTGGTCATGCACGAAGTCCAGCGACCAGCGGGCATTGGCCTTCGCTTCAACCAGGATCGGTGCATAGATCGTCAATAATTTGGCGATAGCGGTCAGGCCCGATTTCAGCTTGATCCGTGTGCCATGCCCCACAAGCACAACGCCGCTCGCCGTCATCACATTAAGAAGATGAAATTC